>JAJYXY010000279.1 GCA_021801465.1 Pseudomonadota bacterium | reverse complement strand
GGCCTCGATCGCGAGCACGTTGTCGGCCATCAGCCCATAGCGGATCGATTTGGCGCCGCAGGAATTATTCCCCGCCATGCCGCCGATCGTCGCGCGGGTGTGCGTCGAGGGATCGACCGGGAAAAAGAGGCCGTGTTCGCGCAACGCGGCATTGAGATGGCTCAAGACCAGCCCGGGCTCGACCACCGCCGTCCGTGCCACAGGGTCGATCGCAAGGATGCGGCGGAGATATTTGCTGCCATCGAGCACCAGCGCCCGGTTCACCGTCTGCCCGCACTGGCTGGTGCCGCCGCCGCGCGCAAGCAGCGGCACCCCCGCCTCGCGCGCGATCGCCATCGCCGCCTCGACATCGGCCAGGGTTTTGGGCACGACGACGCCGACCGGCATGACCTGATAGATCGAGGCGTCGGTCGCATAGCGGCCGCGGCTTGCGGCATCGAACAAGACCTCGCCCGCGACCGCGGTGCGGAGCTTTGCCGCGAGAGCGGATGTCTCCCAAGCGGCGGAGAGGGGTTTGGTCATCGCGTCATCCCGTCAATGTGTGCGGCTGGCATCACGGCGGCGGCGTATCGGCCGCCATCATCGCCATCGCGTCGTGCGCGAGCATCGCGATGACCTCGCTCAGGGTCTCTTGCAGGCGGCTGAAATCAGCCGAGCGGGTGATCTGTGTCTCATCCATATAGAGCCGGCGGGCGAGTTCGATCTGCACCGCATGCACGCCGTCGCGCGGGTGGCCATAATGGCGGGTGATGAAGCCGCCGGCATAGGGCGCGTTGCGGCGCACGATGAAGCCGCGCTCGGCGAATGCCGCCTCGATCCGCCCGGTCACTTCCGCGGCGCAGGTGGTGCCGTGGGCATCGCCGAGCACGACGTCGATGCGGCCAAGCCCGGCCAGCGATGCGTTCGGCATCGAATGGCAATCGATCAGCAGACAGGCGCCGAACGCCGCCTTGATCTGCGCGATCAGCGCGGCTAGCCGGCGGTGAAACGGGATCCAGCAAGTCTCGATCCGCGCCGCGGCTTCGGCGAAAGCGAGGCGCTGGCGGTAAATCGGCGCATCGGCGGCGACGATGCGGGGGATGGTGCCAAGCCCTGCGGCGACCCGCGGGCTCGCCTGGTTGACGAAAGCCGGCAACGCGTCGGCGAACATCGCCGGGTCGAGTTCCCATTGCTCGCGGTTCGCGTCGCAATAGGCGCGCGGGAAGCGTGCGGCGAGCAGAACGGCGCCGGCGTCGGGGGCGGCGGCGAACAGTTCATCGACGAAACAATCCTCGCTGCGCCGCAGATTTTGCGGATCGAGCCGGGTTTCGGCGAGAAACGCCGGCGGATAGTCGCGCCCGGAATGGGGTGAGGTAAAAATCACCGGCACTCTTCTCCCGCGAGGCTGCCGCTCGATCAGGGGTTCGGAAAAGGTGGGCAGCGCGACATCCATCACCGCGCCCCCTTTCGGGACAAAGGTTTTTTGCCGCTGATATTCAAAAAAGAACGCGCGTCCCCCGCCTTTCCCCGCGACGGCGCCTGGGTTTGTCGCCGGTGGGGTTGCGAGGCGGCGCTTGCTTGCGCTAGAAGCGCTGCTTCCGGGGCCGCTGGCGCCGGTCGGTGGGCGGTTAGCTCAGCGGGAGAGCGTCCGCTTGACACGCGGGAGGTCACTGGTTCAATCCCAGTACCGCCCACCATTCCCCTTTCCATCCCGATCACGCCTCGCACCCCTCGGCGCGCAGCAGGTCGGATACATCGTTTTCCTCGACATCGCGCGAGGTGAAGGCCTCGCCGATACCGCGTGCGAGCACGAAGGCGAGGCGGCCGTCGCGCATTTTCTTGTCATGGCGCATATGGGCGATCAGCGTGCGGGCGGAAAACCTGCGGCCGAGATCGGCCAAGCGTGCTGGAAGACCGACGGCGCCGATATGGGCGATCACGCGCGCGGCGTCGGCCTCGGTGCAGTGGCCGAGCCGGGCCGAGAGCAGAAACGCGAGCCCAAGCCCGATCGCCACCGCCTCGCCATGCAGGATCCGGCCGTAGCCGCATTCTGCTTCCAGCGCATGGCCGAAACTATGCCCGAGATTGAGCAGCGCGCGGCCATCGGCGGGTTTTTCCTCGCGTTCGTCGTCGCCGACCACCGCCGCCTTGAAGGCGACAGCGCGGAGAATGGCCTCGGCCTGCAGCGTACGGTCGCCCGCCACCACGCCGGCGCCGTGCGCCTCGCACCAGGCGAAGAAATCGGCGTCCCCGATCAGCCCGGCCTTGGCGATTTCGGCATATCCCGCGCGCAGCTCACGCGCGGGCAGGCTCGTCAGCGTCGCCGTATCGGCGAGCACGATGCGCGGCTGATGAAAGGCACCGACCAGATTCTTGCCGCGCTTGGTGTTGATTCCGGTCTTGCCGCCGACGCTCGAATCGACTTGGGCGAGGAGTGTCGTCGGGATCTGTACAAAGGGCAGGCCGCGGAGCGTGGTCGCGGCGGCGAACCCGGCGAGATCGCCGACCACGCCGCCGCCGAGCGCGATCACCGCGGTCTTGCGTTCGATCCCGAGGCCGAGCACGTCATCGACGAGGCGGGCGTAGATATCGAACGATTTGCTTTCCTCGCCGGCCGCGACGACCAGAGCCGCGCTCGCGATCCCGGTCGCGGCGAGGCCGGCCTCAAGGCGCGTAAGATAGAGCGGCGCGACCGTCGCGTCCGAGACGATGACGGCGCGTCTTTGCGGCAAAACCGGGGCGAGCAGGGCGCCGGCACGGTCGATCAGCCCTTCGCCGACGACGACATCATAGGAATGGTTGGCGAGCGCGACAGGCACGCGGCGCGACGGGCGGTGGCCGGCGAGGGCCGCGAGCACGCGGCGCGTCGTCGCGTCCACGCTCTCGTCCTCGCAATCGACAGTCACGTCCGCCTCCGCATAAATCGGCCCGCGTTCTGACGACAGCCGGGCGAGGATCTCGGCCGGATCGCCACCGGCGAGCAGCGGCCGATGGGTCCGCCCGGCGACACGGCGGACAAGAGTAGGGATCGGGCAGCGGAGCCAAAGCGAGAGTGCGCGCGCGCGAATCTCGGCCCGCGTCGCGGGATCGAGAAAGGCGCCGCCGCCGGTCGCGAGCACCATCGGCGGGCCGGCGAGCAGGCGCTGGATCACCCGCCGCTCGCCGTCGCGAAATTGCTGCTCGCCATAGCGGGCGAAGAGTTCGCTGATGGTGAGCCCGGACGCGACCTCGATTTCGGCGTCGGCATCGAAGAATGGCAGATTGAGGCGGGCGGCGAGCCGCCGGCCGATCGAGGTTTTCCCCGCCCCCATGAGGCCGATCAGCACCACGGAGCGCCCGGCGAGGGCGGGGATGTCATCGTGTGCCGCCAAGGCGGCCTCGGTCTCGCTGTTGCGTGTCATGGCGGCGGAAGCTAGCACAGAGGCGAAGCCCAACGCCAAGAGAGAGCCGCATGCGCACAACCCTACTCATCGTGGTCCTCCTCGGGATCGTCGCCGCCGGTATCGGCGTCCTCGTGCTCGGCGCGTTCCCGCCGGCGCCGCACACCGCTTTGGTCGAAAAAACCCTGCCGCTGCCGCGCCCCGCCGCGCCACACTGAGCGCAGCGAGCGGGCGCTATGGACCGCCATCTCGAGGCGTTTCTAGAAATGCTCGCCGCAGAGCGCGATGCCGCCCGCAACACGCGCGAGGCCTACCGCGCCGATCTCGAGGATTTCGCCGCCTTTGCCGCCGGACGCGGGGCCGCGCTCGCCATGGCCGACGCGCCGCTGCTCCGCGCTTATCTCGCGAGCCTCCGCCCCCGTGGGCTTGCCGCGCGCAGCCAGGCGCGGCGGCTCTCGGCACTTCGCCAGTTCTATCGCTTTCTGTTGCGCGAGGGTATACGCGCGGACGACCCCAGCGCCGGGCTCGATTCGCCGCGCCCGGGAAGGAAATTGCCGAAATTTCTGTCGCCGCAAGAGATCCTCGCCCTGCTCGCGGCGGCCGAGAGCTTGCCCGGGCGCGCCGGGCTCACTGCCGTCGCGGCGCTGGAATTGCTTTACGCGACGGGACTTCGCGTCTCCGAGCTCCTCGCGCTGCCGCCATCCGCCATCACCGCCCACGAGGCGATGATCCTGGTGCGCGGCAAGGGCGGCAAGGAGCGGATGGTGCCGCTCTCGCCGATCGCCGTCGCCGCGGCCGAGCGCCTGCTTGCGGCTCGCGAAAAGCCAGGCCGCTGGCTCTTTCCCGGGCGCGATCCGCGTCGCCCGATGACACGCCAGGGGCTCGCTCTTTTGCTCAAGGACGCAGCCCTGCTCGCCGGGCTAGATCCCGCACGGGTCTCGCCGCATGTGCTGCGCCATTCTTTTGCGACCGATCTGCTCGCCAACGGCGCCGATCTTCGCAGCCTCCAAACCCTGCTCGGCCACAGCGCCATCGCGACGACGGAGATCTATACCCATTTGACCACCGAGCGGCTGCACGCGGCGGTGGCGCGGCATCACCCGCTGGCGCGCAGGCGAACATAGGCCCCCAGGGATTCCCCCCCCCTTGGGATTTGCCCCTTGGGATTCGCCCCTTGGGATTCGCCCCGTGGGATTTGCCTGCGGCAAAATTGTGCTAAAGCCCGGGGCCATGCGCCATTTCCTCGATTTCGAAAAACCGATCGCCGAGCTTGAGAGCAAGATCGAAGAACTCCGCCGCATGGCCGAGCCGGGCGGAATCAATATCGCCGAAGAGATCGCGCGCCTGACCGAAAAAGTGGACCGCCAGCTTCGCACCAGCTACGCCAAGCTCTCGCCATGGCAGAAGGCCCAGGTCGCCCGCCACCCCGATCGGCCCAAGGCGAGCGATTACGTCGCCGCTCTGATCACGGAGTTCACACCCCTCGCCGGCGATCGCGCCTTCGCCGATGACGCGGCGGTGATCGGCGGGCTCGGGCGATTTCAGGGGCAGGCGGTGATGGTGCTCGGCACCGAAAAGGGCAATGATACCGAAAGCCGCGTCAAACATAATTTTGGCATGAGCCGGCCCGAGGGCTATCGCAAGGCGCGGCGGCTCATCGAACTCGCCGGGCGCTTCGGCCTCCCCGTGCTCACCTTCGTCGATACCTCCGGCGCCTATCCCGGGATCGAGGCCGAGGCGCGCGGCCAGGCGGAGGCGATCGCGCGTGCGATCGAGGCCTGTCTCGCCGCCCCGGTGCCGATCATCGCGACGATCATCGGCGAGGGCGGCTCCGGCGGCGCCATCGCGCTCGCCAGCGGTGACGTTGTCCTGATGCTCGAACACGCGATCTATTCGGTGATCTCGCCCGAAGGTTGCGCCTCCATCCTCTGGCGCGACGCGAGCGAGGCGGAAACGGCGGCCGAGGCGCTGAAACTGACCGCCGACGACCTCAAACGCCTCGCCCTCATCGACCAGGTGATCGCCGAACCCCTCGGCGGCGCGCATCGCGCGCCAGAGGTCGCCATCGCCGCGGTCGCCGAGGCGATCGCCGACGCGCTCACGCCACTCCTCGCGATCGAGCCGGAGATGCTGCGCGGCCGGCGGGCGGAGAAATTCCTCGCCATGGGACGGGAAGTTCCGGCTTAGGAAGCGAGAAGGGCGAGAAAGAAGTTCTTTTTTGCAAAAAGAACCAAAAAACTTTCGTCAAGGAGTAGACATAATAGCGGCGAGCGAGATCGCTGACCGGTATGCGCGCAGGGTTGGTGTGGCGGCTGCGCGCAAAATCAGATTAATACCGGTCAGCGAGATTGCTGACCGGTATGCGCGCAGGGTTGGTGTGGCGGCTGCGCGCAAAATCAGATTAATACCGGTCAGCGAGATCGCTGGCCGGTATAAGGTAATCATCGCCTAACTCCCTTCTGTGCGAGGAGCGTATCTCATGGCCGATTATGTTATCCCGCCGCCACCGCAAGCGGCGGTGCCTGTCGCCGGCGGCGGGATGTTCCCGGTCCGCCGCATTTTCTGTGTCGGGCGCAACTATGCCGCCCATTCCCGCGAGATGGGGGGCGATCCGGAACGCGAAGCGCCGTTTTTCTTCACCAAGCCCGCGGATGCCGTGGTCATCGACGGCGCGGACTGCCCCTATCCGCCGGCGACCGCGGATCTTCATCACGAAATGGAGCTGGTGGTCGCGATCGCGACCGGCGGCGCCGACATCGCGGCGCGCGATGCGCTTTCGCATGTCTTCGGCTATGCCGCCGGCATCGATCTGACGCGGCGCGATCTGCAAGCGGAGGCAAAGAAAGCCGGCCGCCCCTGGGACATGGCCAAGGGGTTCGACGCCAGCGCCCCGATCGGCGCCATCGCCCCGGCGGCGCGGATCGGCCATCCGGCGCGGGGGCGGATTGCGCTCAGCGTCAATGGTGCCGCGCGCCAGGTCGCCGATCTCGCCGACATGATCTGGAGCGTGCCCGAGATCATCGCCGCGCTCTCGCGTCTGGTGCGGCTTGCGCCCGGCGATCTGATCTTCACCGGAACGCCTGAGGGTGTCGCCGCGGTCAAGCGCGGCGATACGCTGGCGGGCGAGATCGCGGGGGTCGGCACGGTCGCGACCAGGATGGTCGCGTGAGTCTGCGCATTGCCACCTGGAACATCAACTCGCTCCGTCTTCGCCTGCCGCGTCTGGCCGATCTTGTTGCAGCACTCGACCCGGACGTGCTTTGCCTTCAGGAGACCAAGGTCGAGGATGCGCTGTTTCCGGCGGATGCGGTGCGGGCGCTCGGTTTTCCCCACATCGCCCATCGCGGCATGAAGAGCTATAATGGTGTCGCCATTCTCTCGCGCCGGCCGATCACGGTGCTCGCGGGGTTTCCCGATTGGTGCGGCAAGGGCGATTGCCGGCATCTCGCCGTCCGCCTCGAGACCGAGGGCGGGCCGCTCGATCTCCATGATTTCTATGTCCCGGCTGGCGGCGATGTCCCGGACCCGGCAACCAACCCGAAATTCGCCCACAAGCTCGCCTTCATCGCCCAAGCGCGGGATTTTTTCGCGGCCCAGCCTGCGCTTTCCCGCACCGTCATCGTCGGCGATCTCAACATCGCGCCCCTCGAGACCGATGTCTGGAGCCATCGCCAATTGCTCGATGTCGTAAGCCACACCCCGCCCGAGACGGCGGGGCTGACGGCGTGGCGGGAGACCGGCTTCATCGATGCCGTACGCCATTTCGTGCCGGCGGCGGAAAAGCATTTCACCTGGTGGTCCTATCGCAACCGCGACTGGCGCGCCTCCGATCGTGGCCGACGGCTCGATCACGTCTGGGCAACCCCTGATCTTATCCCCGCACTCTGCGATCAGATCACGCTGAAAGACGCGCGCGATTGGCCGCAAGCCTCCGATCACGTGCCGGTTGCGGTGACGTTCTCGCTTTAGCCGCTGGTCTCAGAAACGGGCGGGAATAAAAAAACATTCTCCCATCAACGAGGGGAATTCATTGGCGCGGGCGTGCGCCGCGCGGCAGGATGCGCGGAGCTTGAGGAGCGAGATCATGTCCGAACGCGATAATCACCCCCCGGCCTCCCCCCATCAAGGGCGGCATTTTCTGCAAATCCCAGGCCCCACCAACGTCCCCGATCGCGTGCTGCGCGCCATCGACCGCCCGACCATCGACCATCGCGGCCCGGAATTCGCGGCCCTCGCCCGCCGCGTGCTCGACAATCTGCGCCCGGTGTTCGGCACCGAGGCGCCGGTCGTCATCTATCCCGCCTCTGGCACCGGCGCGTGGGAGGCAGCACTGGTCAATACGCTCTCACCCGGCGATCGCGTCCTGATGATCCGCACCGGCTGGTTCGCCACACTCTGGAAGGAGATGGCCGAGCGTCTCGGTCTCGCGCCGCTGGTCTTTGACACCGATTGGCGCCGTGGCGCCGATCCGGCGTTGATCGGCGAGGCGCTCACCGCCGATCGCGGCCATGAGATCAAGGCGGTCTGCGTCGTCCATAACGAAACCTCGACCGGCTGCCGGAGCGATATCCAGGCGATCCGCGAGGCGATGGACCGCGCCCAGCATCCCGCCCTCCTGCTCGTCGATACCATCTCCTCACTCGGCTCGATGGCGTATCGCCATGATGAATGGGGCGTTGATG
>JAJYXY010000234.1:4016-8217 GCA_021801465.1 Pseudomonadota bacterium | reverse complement strand
GCGGCTTGCAACCGAGCTCGAAGATAGCGGCATCACCCACCGGCGCCGTTCTGAAGACCGCGCCAAAATCCAAGCCCTCGAGGCCCACATCGCCGAACTCGAAGCCGCACTCACCACGATGCGCCGCTCCACCTCCTGGCGCGCCACCGCCCCCCTCCGCGCCCTCTCACACCTACTCTCACGCCGTTAGCCACGACGTGGGGTGAGCGCGAAGGCGGGCGTGCCGACATAACGCCCTGTGAGCTGCCGTTATTGCCGGATGCCCCGGCGGCCGAGCCAGGTCTCAGGAAAAAACGTCGCCGCATAGGCCGCCGCGGCGACGAAATAGGATATCACCGTCACAAGCACACACAGGCTCGAACCAACCGGATCGCCGGTGAAGGATTCGCGCTGAAGGACGTCGAAGATCAGCGTTTCTTTCATGTCTCAGGCTCGTTATCGCTCACGATCCTGGTTTTGCCAGGCACGCAGGCAGTCGTCGATATCAGGGTTTCCCTGCAATTGGTTGAGGCGGTGGCGAAATTTTTCAAGATCGATGATGGTTCGTAGATTTTCGGGTTTTTCAAGCTTCCGACCGTACTTGACCACCGCATCATCGGCATTTTTCGTGTAATAATCATGCACGAACGCGCACGCGAATCGTATGACCATCTTGTCGTCGCGAAGTTGTTTCTCCGTCCACTGGCGCACCTCCGCGCCGTCATCCTTCGTGGTATCCCTCCAAAAATAGAGCAGTTCGCACAGACGCTTTTTTTCGCCAAGCGTGCCATCATGTGCCGCGTCGCGAAGTTTTGCGAGCGTCTCGTCGAGCATCTGCTGCTCGGTGTCCTGATCGACTTCGATCAGCTTAACAGTTTTGTTATTCTCTGCTTTTGCCAAATTTTCTTTAATCGCATTTAAGAAATGGACGCGCCAACCGAGAGCCGATGTTTTTAATGATGCCAAAATTACATTCGACCTTGCTTCGATATCGATAGACTCGCACAATCTCGAAACAAGGAAAAAAATTCGACGAAAATTGTCAATGCGGATTTGACTGTAGATTTGACTATCTTGTTCGACGTCCAATTCGTCGGCTAATTCGAAAAGCGTCCGAACGAAATCGGCTTTTGTCGGGAGAAGAGTTTTGGAAAGTTCATCTGAACGATCCAGCACTTCCTCAAGAATGAGGCGCGCTTTTGTTGAGCCGTCATAAATGCTTTCCTTCAACGCGGCGCGGAGTTTTCTCGGACATAACCCTGATCTCCACTTCGAATTTTTTCTATGATTTCGTCAATTTCTCGCTTCAGCAAAACGTCGTCGTCGATGGCGAAGCGGAAATAGGTGTCGAAATGCTTGTCCGAGCAGGCGCGGCGTTGCCGCTGCCACTCTTTGATTGCGAACGCAATTTCGATGGAACCGAGATAGCCGCTCCCCGCCTGTAGCGGCGGGAAAATGCGTGTCAGTGCCTTGGCGTAGCGCTCCTGTTCGCCTTTGTCGGTAATCGAACCGAGGAAGGCTTCCTTAATACTGGGTGATTGCGCGTCCCTGAGACCGAGGTCAGATGGCCTAGCTCGTGCGCAAACAATATCCGTGTTTTCCCGGATCGCGCGATGGATTGCCGGCTGTTTGAGGCGCAGCGTTTCGAGCGCGATGAAATCAGCCAAATCGACCTCATCGCTCACCGCCGGCCAGGTGACCGAGAGCATATTTTCCAGTCGCACCACGTCGCGCGGGGTGCGCATCTCCGGGAATACAACATCGTGGAGAACATTCTCAAATCGGGTCCAATCCGTCTCCGCCGGCTCGCCGCAAATTTCCACAAGCCGCTGGCGGAGGCCGTCACGCAGCGCCCACCCCTTAGGCGGCGGAATTTCAAATCCGGCCTGAATGATCTTTTCGAGATAATGCGCACCCTCGGAGGGATATCTCTCGGCAACAATCTTTTCCGCAAGCGCGCGATCAAGCGCGAGCAGATAGATGACATTCGGCAGTCGGCCGACCGATTTGACGAGGCGGAACATCTGCAAGGCTTCGTCTGGCGAAAGCCGGTCGATGTCGTCTATGATGATCAGAAAGCGTTGTTTTTTCTCGCGCAGTTGTATCATAACTTCCTCGTAAAGAGCCTCGACACTTTCCGGCGCATCGTCGAATGCCTTCTCGAGCGCCTCGCCGAAACCCTCCACCGCGCTTCCTAATTGCCCGCTGGCAGCGGTTAGCCCCGTCTTAAGCAGGAAGCTCGCATTGAAAATCTGCTGCTTCAGTCGCTTCAGAAGCTTACGCCCCTCCTCGCCAAGCGTTTGACCCAGCGTTGTCTGGAGTTGGCTCAAAAAGGCCACCGTCAACGCTTCTTCGCCGCGAAACCACCAGCATTTGAAATCGGCGATTTTGACCTTTGCCTTGTCCTCTGCCTTGTCCTCGTGCAGATAATGGCGGATCAGATTAATGGCGCTGCTTTTGCCCGAACCCCAAGCGCCGTGAATGGCGAGCACGGCGCCGATCGGTGCATGCATTTTCTCGATGCTTTTGGCCAGCGACTGCGCAAACGGCGCGATCCCATAGCGGTCGGCTTCGGGGTTTTTGATCGGCTGGTCATTGAAACTGGCGTTTTCTGTCATCGTTCCCAACTCCCCGTGCCGCCGCCTCGTCGGCCGTATAGGCAAATTTCGACGAAGCTTCCCGATAGTCCTCCCGCGCCCCGACGTTGATGTCAGCCTCGCCGTCGAGAGCCTGGATCAGTTCGCCGGCGGTGCGGAGCGTCCAGTTGCCGGGCGCGGCGAGGTTGCGCGAGACCCAGGCGGGATCGCGGCCGATGCGGGCGGCGAGTTCCTTTTGTGTCAGCCCCTCCGCCTTGCGCCGGCGCCAGAGCGCGGTGACGGCGTCAAACATCTGATCGCGCAGGCGGGCAAAGCCGTAATCGGCGCGGTCACGGCTGGCGAGGTTTTCGGCGTCTTGGTGGGTTGAGGGCAAAGTCATCGCAATTTTCCCGTTGCGGCGTTCTCCGCGGGAGAGCCTATATCGCCCAGCAGAATTGACATATAAGTCAATTGTTCTCTGGGTGCAAGAAATGCCGCACCCCATGCCCCCTACCCGCCGCGCGCGAGCCGCCGTGCTGTCGTCAGCAGCATTGCCCGGTCTTCGGGGGAGAGTTCGCGGTAAAGGCGTAACAGCGCGAGTTCGTCGCCGGTGGTGGCCTCGGCGGGGGCGCGTTTGTTGTCGCCGTGGAGGAGATATTCGAGCGAGACGCCGAGCGCCTCGGCGATCTTGACGAGGTTGCCGCTGATCTGGCCGGCGCGGTCGGTTTCCCACTGCGCGATCGCCGAACGCGAGACGCCGAGGCGCGCGGCCAGGGCCTCCTGCGTCAGGCCGCGTTCGCGGCGGGCGGCGCGCAGGCGCGCGCCCGGCGTGGTGGTGGGCGCGGTGGTGGGGGGTGGGTGACGGGCCATCGGTGCGGCATACGTCATTTTTTCTAACAAAGCCAGTTAGAATTGTTGACTGTGTTAGTTAGATGAGATAACAGAGCCGCTCCACCCGCCAAGGAGCCCCCCATGCCGCAAAAACTGATCTGGAGCGCCCCCCGCGATGCCGAGCTGAAGCGCTTGCGCGCCGAGGGCGAAACCTGGGACGAGATCGCCCGGCTCTTTGGCATCAGCCGCAACGCCGCCATCGAGCGCGGGCGGCGGATCGGCGCGCGCCTTCCCGCCCGCGCCCCGCTTGCCGCGCCACCCCAAGCCCCCGACCGGCCGCCCCTTCCCCCCGGCCATCCGACCAGTTGGGGTGCGATCATCGCCGGCACCCTGCTTGCCGAAACGGCTTATCCGCTGCCGGTCTTTGCGTGAGCGCAGCAAGCGAGGCACGCCTCGCCTCCCCCATGGCGCCTGGCTTCGAATTCTGGCCGGCGCTGCCGGCGCCGCCGCTCCGCGCCACCCCGGCGCTGCTGCCGCCGCCCGCCGCCATCGCGCCGCGGCCCTGGCTTTATGGCACGGCGCTGGTCGCAGGCTTCGTCTCGCTCCTCGTCGCGCCGGGCGGGGTTGGGAAATCGGCGCTCGCGATCGGCGAGGCCTTGGCGCTCGCCTCCGGCCGGGCGTTGCTTGGCGAGCGCGTCCATCACCCGGTCGGCGTCTGGCTTCTCAATCTCGAAGACCCGCTCGATGAGATCGAGCGCCGGGTGGCGGCCGCGATGCTTCAGCATGGCTTGACCCGCGAAGATCTCGGCGGGCGG
>JAJYXY010000234.1:0-4006 GCA_021801465.1 Pseudomonadota bacterium | reverse complement strand
ATTCCGGGCGCGACCGGCGCATCGTCATGGCCGAGGAAAGCCCTGATGGCGGCATCGTTTTTCCTGACCAGGAGGCGATCTGCCGGGCCGCGCAAGAGGCCGGGATCGGCTGCCTGATCGTCGATCCCTTCGTGCGTTCGCACCATCTCGAGGAGAATTCCAACCCGCACATGGACGCCGCGGCGACCGCCTGGGCCGAGGTCGCGCATGCGAGCGGGGCGGCGGTGTTGCTCGTCCATCACGTGCGCAAGGGCGCGGCGCCGGATGCCGAGGCGGCGCGCGGCGCCAAGGCGCTGACCGATGCCGCCCGCATCGCGCGCATCCTCTCGCCGATGAGCGACCAAGAGGGCGAGGAGATGGGCATTCCTGCCGCAGAGCGCGCGCGCCTCGTGCGGCTCGATGACGTCAAGGCCAATCTCGCGCCGCGCGCCGGCCGGGCGGCGTGGTATCGGCTGGAAAGTGTCGCCCTCGGCAACGCGACCGAGGCCTATCCGCGCGGCGATCATGTCCAAGCGATCACGCGGTTTCGCCCGCCGACGGTGTGGGCCAAGCTCTCGCCGGCCGATTGCAACGAAGCCCTCGATGCGATCGCGGCCGGGCCCGGCCTCGGCCTCCTCTATGCCGCCCATCGCCGCGGCCGCGGCAGCGAGCGCTGGGCCGGGCGCGTCCTCATCGAGCGGTTTCGCCTGACGGAGGCCGAAGCGGCGCGGGTGATCGGCGCCTGGCTCGAAAACGGGCTGCTCGTCGAGTGCGAATACCGCGACCGTGAGCAACGCAAACAACGCCAAGGGGTGCGGGTGATCGATGCCCGCCGCCCGCTCGTTCCCCATCAGCAAGGAGATCACGCATGAGCAAAACGACAGGGTTTGGCGCGGATTTGGCGCGAGCGGCGGGGAGCGGCGGCGCCGCGCCATTCCCCCCGTCGGAGACGGGGGGGAATGGCGCGCGCGGGGCCCGCCGCCTGCGCCAAACCGGGGGCGAGAGAGGGGGCGAGAATGGCGCGCGGTTTGGCGCGCCGGGGCTGGATGCCGAGGCGGTGATCGCAAGGCTCGAGGAAGCCGGGGCGACGCTGCTTGCGCTCCCCCAGCGCGGCTATTCGACGCGGCTCAGGATGGGCGCGCTCGAGATCGTGCGCGCAGCCTCCGAGGCCTATGGCTGGGAGGGCAATACAAGGCTCCGCCCGCCGGTGCCCTCGGCGGCGCAGATCACCCGCATGGACGAGGCGTTTTCCTGGCTCGGCCTGATCCCCGATGAGCGCTACGTGCTACGCCGGATTCTGGCCGCCCGCGCCCTCACCCACCCGCTAACCGGCCGCCACCTCTACCCCTGGCGCCGCCTCGGCACGGCGCTTGGCGCCGACCACAAGGCCGTGCAGCGCTGGCACCGCGAGGCGGTGGGGTTGCTGGTCACGGCGCTGGCCGGGCGGTGAGGGGGCGGGGCTTCGCCCCGCACCCCACCAGGGGCCGAGCCCCTGGACCTCTCATCTGGGGGAGTTTGCTGTTGGCGGGCGCAGAATGGGGCATGATAGCATCCGGTGGCGAGTCGCCGCCGTGCCGGCAACCTGAGCGCGCTTTCCGGAGGTCCGAGATGGATACAGAGCTTTCCCCCAACCCCGACGGCGCCCCCGCATCGCAGACGCCTCTTCCGCCCCTGACGATCAAGATCGGCGGAGAAGGCTCGCAGCCCTATAAGTCAATCGATAATGTAGAATGGAACGATATTCCGCCATTTGCTATCCTGACGGGCCTCAACGGCTCGGGAAAAACGCAACTGCTTGAGTTGATTTATTATCGTTATCTAAAACAGACGGGTTCACGCAATCCCCCAAATACCGGAGATATAAAAATTGATATTCAAAACCACACGTTCGCAGAAGGGGATTTGGCCTATCTGCCGGCCAACGATAGCAAAATCACCAATGCTGCTATCGGACCGCAATCATTTCATTATACAATCCAACAAATAAAATCCGGCGGAAATACAGACGATAAGAAAATATTAAGAGCAAGAAAATATATTAACAATAATATAAAAAAGCCGTTAAAATCTCTATCTGATGAGGAAATTATTAAAATTCTTGAAGATTTTTCTATTTCTCTTGACGAAATAGATATTATAAGTGGTCTTTCTCATGTTTTTTATAACTATAAAATAAATTATGACGATTTATCTGGAAGATATATATCGCAGTATGAAACTTTAAGTGGAGCAAACATAAAGGAAGAAATAAAAAATAAAATCGGAACTCCTCCATGGAACCTGGTCAACGACATACTTAAAGCTGCCGAATTTCCATATAAGGTAGCAGAACCTGAAAATATAACTGCAAATTATTCATTTCATATGAAAGACATCAATAATTTTGACAAAATCGTTAGACCAACAGATCTTTCTTCTGGCGAACAAATGCTTCTTCGCCTATCTCTTTGGCTATATAATTATGATTATGCCTCAAAAAAATTCCACCATCCAGCAAAAATTCTTCTTCTCGATGAACCGGATGCCTTCCTGCATCCTTCCATGACGCGTCAATTCTTGAACGTCATCAATGAGGTCTTGGTTCGAAAACACCGAATCCGCGTGATCATGACGACCCATTCCCCCTCCACCGTAGCCCTCGCGCCGGAGGGCTCTGTCTTCGTCATGTCCCGTGGCCAACCCCGCATTCAACGCGAAAAATCGAGAGACCACACCGTCGGCCTGCTGACCGCCGGCCTGGTCGTGGTCTCACCAGCCACGCGCTTCGTTTTGGTCGAAGGCAAAGATGACGTCGCATTTTACGAGGCCATCCGGGAAATCCTCTCCGACCAAGGTCCAAGCAGAGATCCGATGGCGATCGCTCCGGCGCCAAGCATCGTGTTTCTTCCGGCCTCAACAAAGACGGAGGGAGGGGGGAAAAGAGTTGTCGAAGGATGGGTTAACAAACTGCAGGATCCGCCTTTCAACCAGCTTTTCCGAGGTATTGTCGATGGCGAAGCAAAAAAACTCGCAAATGATAGAATATTAGCTATTGAACGGCATAGTATTGAAAATTACCTTTGCGACCCGTTAATTATATATGCACTCCTCAAGGAAGAAGGGAAGGCGCCCGCCATCGAGGGTGTTAACATAAGTCGAGGAGAAGAATATAGAATTCGTGATCTCGGAGAAGAATATCTGCAGAAAATTATCAATCAAATTCTTAATGAGATGAAATTAAAAATTTGCAGAGTCGATGACGATGAACGTCAAGTCAAGTTCACGAATGGAAAAACTCTATCATATCCTGTCTGGTTTCTTGAAAGGCCTGGCCATGATCTGCTGAACCTGTGTCAAAGCTGTTTCTGTAGAAATATTAAACCTGAGGTACTGACGAGTAAACTGACGAGTAAATTGTACGTCGTACGCATGATCCCCAAAGAACTCGCCGAGATCATGGACAGAATTCAGAAGACAATCGACAGCACCACGCCCGACGCCAGCTGAAATCCAGCTTCGGGCGCCGACCACAAGGCGGTGCAGCGCTGGCACCCCGAAGCGGTGGGGGTTGCTGGTCGCGGCGCTTGCCGGGCGGTGAGGGGAAGTCATCGTCAAAGACGCGTATCCCAACATTCCGCGAGGCTTGTCAAAATCTGGCCTGATTATCGCGCCCAAGGGAAAACCACGCCTCGCCCTCTTTCTGCTGTGACTTTGCAGCCTGAGTAAGGCAGCGGCGTCGGGCGATGGCCCCGCCGCCCGTTCCTCACGGTTCGGCGGGTTTGGGTGGGTTTGGCGGGGTGAGATTGTCTTTGCGGTGGAGGATCGCGAAGACGGTGGGGACGAAGAGCAGGGTTGAGACGGTGGCGAACAGCAGGCCGCCGATCACGGCGCGGCCGAGCGGGGCGTTTTGTTCGCCGCCATCGCCGAGGCCGAGCGACATCGGGATCATGCCGATCACCATCGCCGACGCCGTCATCAAAACCGGGCGCAGCCGCACGAAGCCGGCTTCGAGCGCCGCCTTGGTCGAATTCATCCCCTCCGCCAGCTG
>JAJYXY010000245.1 GCA_021801465.1 Pseudomonadota bacterium | reverse complement strand
CCGCCTGCTCGCGCGCGAAGATATCGCGCTCGTCATCCTCGACGAACTCAACATCGCCCTTCGCTATGATTATCTCGCGCTCGATCAGGTTCTCGCAGCGATCGCGGCGCGGCCTCCCATGCAGCACGTCGTCGTCACCGGGCGCAACGCCAAGCCCGACCTGATCGCGGCGGCCGATCTGGTGACGGAAATGACGCTCGTGAAACATCATTTCAAGGCCGGCGTGCGGGCACAACAAGGGATCGAGTTCTAGTGTCCTGCCCCTGAAATGCTTTGGCATTTCAGGGATCAGCAGGCCACTAAAACAAAGAGCGCGTGTCCTGCCCCTGAAATGCTTTGGCATTTCAGGGATCAGCAGGCCACTAAAACAAAGAGCGCGTGTCCTGCCCCTGAAATGCTTTGGCATTTCAGGGATCAGCAGGCCACTGAAAACAAAGAGCGCGTGTCCAAGACATTTGCTTGCGAATTTCTGAAACGGGACACTAGCCAGCGCCGCCTTGCGTCTCGGGCGGGGCGAGATCAGCGAATTCCGGCACGCGCGCGATCAAGGCGGCATGGAGGGCGCGGCGCCGCGCCCAGAGGTCGCGATACCAGGCAAGGCGCGGCAGAATCTGGTCGGCGAGCATACGCTCACGGGCGACCCGCAGCCGCGCCGCCTCGGCGAGCGCGCGCGTCCACTCTGGCTCTTCGATCATGCGCCACAGACCGCGCGCGAGGCTCTCGGGATCGTGGAAAATGACGCCCGTGCGCTGATCCTCGATGACCTCGCCATAGACCGTCGTACTGGCCAGGGCGGCAACGCGCCGTGCCGCGGCCTCGATGAATTTGAGATCGGATTTGCAGCGGTTGAAATCGGTCTCGGCCAGCGGCATGAAGGAAATCTCCGCCTCGGCGAGCCGCGCGAGATAGGCGGGATAGTCGAGCATCGGGTGAAATTCCTTATGCGGGGTCGCGAGGGCCTCGAAAAACCCGCGATCATGGACGACGACGAAGCGAAGCCGCGCCCCCGCCTGCGCCGCGACCGCGTTCACCGCCGGCATTAAGACCGGCCAGTCTGCCTCGCGGTTGATGCCGCCGAAAAACAGCGTGAGACTCGCGGGGTCGGCGAAATTGCGCGGCGTCGGGAGTTCGCGGACGGCATTGGGAAAAACCGCGACTTCGGGATTGGCGTCGCCGAGCACCAGAGCAAGCCGCGGCGTCGTCGTCTGCACCGCATGTACGGCGCGGAAATTATGCATCTCCGGATGTTGCAGGATCGGGATATAGTCGGGGTGGTCATCGAACTCGCAGACGACGAGAAAGCCGGCCGCGATCACCGCGCGCAAGGTCGCCAATCCCGCCGCGCCGAGTAACGCGGGGCGGTGGAGGATCAAGATGCGTGGCACGCCCGGGCGCGGCGGCGGCAGATCGCGGAGTTGGGTCAGCCGTGCCTCGACCCCTGGCGCGGCGGCCAGCGCCCGCATCGGCTCGATGACCCGCACATGGCTCACGCCACCAACGGGTGGCAGCATGGTCGCGGCGATCTGGAGTGGCGCGGGCGGCGATTGCATTCCCCGCCAGACATGCTGTAGCGCGAGCGCACGGCGCGCATAGACCTCGCGATCGACGCCGAGCGCGGCCAGCGCCGGGGCGATGGCGGCGATGAAACGCTGGCCTTCCTCGGCATCGAATACCCGCCCGATACACTCAAGCGCGACATAGCCGGCCGCGGCCAGCGCCTCCTGTGCGGTCTCACGCGAAAACCAGCGCAGATGCGTCCGATCGAAAAGCCCGCTCGCCTCGTAGCGAAAGCCGCCTTGCAGCAGCCGGGCGGCGAAACGCCAATGTTCGACATTGGGGATCGAGGCGAGCAGCACGCCGGCCGGGGCAAGCAGGCGCGCATGGCGGCGAAGCACCGCCCACGGGTCGCGGAGATGCTCGAGCACGTCGCCATAGATCAGGCAATCGACCGTGCCGGTGAAGCTCTGCGGCAGGGTCAGGGTTTCGATTTCGCCCTCGATCACGCCATCGAGCCGGCGCGCGGCGATCATGGCGGCGCCCGGGTTGTTTTCGATGCCGAAGACGCGCGCGCGCGGGTTTCGTTGCTTGAAGGCGAGGCCGAGCGCGCCGGTGCCGCAGCCGATATCGAGCACGACCTTGGCCCAGGGCGGAATCCGCTCGAGAAGATCGGGATTGTAGCCGTCAGTATAGGGATAGGGCGCGGCCGGCGCCGACATTCAGCCGCCTGGCCGGCCGATGCCGTAATAGGTGAACCCCGCTGCGCGCAGCAGGGCAGGGTCGAAAATATTGCGCAAATCGATGATAGCGCGCCCGGCCATGGCCTCGGCGAGGCGAGCGGGGGCAAGGGCGCGAAACTCGTTCCACTCGGTGACGACGACCAGCGCATCCGCGCCCGCAGCCGCCTCAAGGGCGCTTTGGCAGTAGATGACATTTTCGGGGAGCATCGGCCGCGCCTGATCCATGCCCTGCGGATCATAGGCTTGCACCCGCGCGCCGTCGCCGACCAGGCGCGAGACGATCGGTAGTGAGGGGGAGTCGCGCATATCATCGGTCTCCGGCTTGAAGGTGAGGCCGAGCACGGCAACGGTCTTGCCGCGGGCGCTGCCGCCGCAAGCGGCGATGACACGCCCAGCCATGCCGGCCTTGCGCGCCTCGTTCACCGCGACCACGGTTTCGATCAGCCGGCTCGGCGCGCCGGCGTCTTGCGCGATGCGCACGAGGGCGAGCGTGTCTTTGGGGAAGCAAGAGCCGCCGAAGCCAGGGCCGGGGTGGAGGAATTTCCGCCCGATCCGCCCATCGAGCCCGATGCCGCGGGCGATATCGTGGATATCGGCGCCGGCTTTTTCGGCGAGGTCGGCCATTTCGTTGATAAACGCGACTTTCATCGCGAGAAAGGCGTTGGCCGCGTATTTGGTAAGTTCGGCCGATTCGAGATTGGTGAAAACGATCGGCGTCTCGATGAGGTAAAGCGGGCGATAAAGCTGGCGGAGCACCTCGCGTGCGGCGTCATCCTCGACGCCGATCACCACCCGGTCGGGGCGCATGAAATCGGCAATCGCGCTGCCTTCGCGCAGGAATTCGGGGTTGGAGGCAACCGCGCAGGCGAGATCGGGGCGGACATCGCGCAGGATGGCGCCAATGCGCCGGCCGGTGCCGACGGGCACGGTGGATTTGGTGACGATCACCGTGGGGCGGGTGAGCGCGCGCGCCACTTGTTCGGCCGCGGCATAAACATGGGTGAGATCGGCATGGCCATCGCCGCGCCGGCTCGGCGTGCCGACGGCAATGAATACCGCCTCGGCGCCGGCGAGCGCGGGGGCGAGGTCGCCGGTGAAAGAGAGCCTGCCCGCAGCGACATTGCTTGCCACCAGCGCATCGAGCCCGGGCTCATAGATTGGCATGCGTCCGGCGTGCAAGGAAGCGAGGCGGCCGGGATCGGCCTCGACCACCGCGACCTCGACCCCGAATTCGGCGAAACAGGCCGCCGAGACGAGCCCGACATAGCCGCCGCCAATCATTGCTATGCGCATGAAGCGGGACTCCCCTTTTCTCTGACGTCCGACCGTCTCCTACCGTAAGGCAATGAATTTAGCGTTTACCGCTCATGCCTTCGATTGCGCGAGGATATTTTTTTCAAGCGCCTCCGCGGCATCGTTCCATTTCGTAATCTCGTCGGTATTGTACGGCGGGTTAGTCTCGTGCAGCGAGAAGCCGGTCGGGTCGTATTCGACCAAGACGGTAATATTGCCCTTGTTGGCGAGCATATGGCCGGGATCGTCCTCGGTGATGGTCCAGCCGAGACCGGTCGCGGCGCGGCGGATCTGTGCCTGGCGTGCCTCGATGGTGCCGAGATGGGTGGGGAAGGGCTCGGCCAAGACTTCATAGGGCGTCGTCACCGAGCAGCCAGCGACGGCGAGGAAGCCGAACAAAACCAAATAACGTGGCGGCATCATGCGCGCTCCTTGGGCAAGGTGAGCGATCGCCACAGCCGGCGCGGCGAAAATCCGCGCGCGAGTAACCTGGCGGCGACCACTAGGACAATTCTCGTCACATCCGCCACCGGGCGAAAATGGCTCGCCCGCTGACTTGCTCCTCCATAAAGCGCCGGCACGTCAACGGCAATGGTGAGATAGCCGGCGTTCGCCGCCTCGATGAGCAGCGCCGATTCGAAGGCAAAACCGCTTGGCCAGCGCCTGCGCGCCGCCAAGAGCGGGAAGAGGGAGGCGGGATAGACGCGGAATCCGCATTGGCTGTCGGCGATCGGATGTCCCGCCGCCCAGGAAATCCAGAAATCGGCGACGCGGTTCGCGACCCGTCGGCTGCGTGGTGCGGGAAGCGGGCTCGCGCGGCGCGAGCCGATCACGATATGGTGTGGCGCGCGTTTTGCAACGGCAAGAAGGCGCGGCAGATCTTCGGCGCGGTGCTGGCCATCGCCGTCGAGGGTCGCGATCCAGTCGGCCCTACCGCTGAGCGCGGCGGTGAAGCCACGCCAGAGCGCCGCCCCCTTGCCGCGCCGTCGCGGGTTGCGGATCACCTCGGCGCCGGCGGCGGCGGCACGGGCGGCGGTTGCATCGCGCGAGCCATCATCGACGACGATGACGCGCGCGGCAAAAGCGCGGCACCCGGCAACGATCGCGCCGATGCTCGCCGCTTCCTCGCAGGCTGGGATGACCACCACCACCGCCGTCTCCGGCATGCCCCGCCGCCCCTTTTGCCGCGCCGCGCCTATGCGAGCGTTAGCCCGGGAACGGCGGCGCGCGCCAGGGGGCTCACGCTGGCTTTGGCCCGCGTGTCGTGCATCAAGGCCCCCGATTGCCGCGCGACACGGCGCCCCCTAAAACCCCACCTTTCCTGCCGGAGCCGGATCATGGCGAGCTATCAATATGTCTATGTGATGAAAGACCTCACCAAAGCCTATCCGGGCGGGCGTGAGGTGTTCAAGGGGATTACCCTCTCTTTCCTGCCGGGGGTGAAGATCGGCGTGCTCGGCGTCAATGGCGCCGGCAAATCGACGCTTCTTCGCATCATGGCGGGATTGGAGACCGAATTCGGCGGCGAGGCTTGGGCAGCCGACGGCGTGCGTGTCGGCTATTTGGAGCAGGAACCGAAGCTCGATCCCAAGAAGACCGTCGGCGAAAACGTCGAGGAGGCGTTTGCCCCGCTCAAAGCCGCGCTCGCCCGCTTCAACGAGATATCTCACGCCTTCGCCGAGCCGATGGATGACGCGCAAATGGAGGCGCTGCTCGCCGAGCAAGCGGAGCTGCAAGGCGTGATCGATGCCGGTGATGGCTGGGATCTCGATCGGAGGGTCGAAATCGCGCTCGATGCGCTGCGCTGCCCGCCGCCCGAGGCCGCGATCGGCCCGCTCTCGGGGGGCGAGAGGCGCCGGGTCGCGCTCTGCCGGCTGTTGCTCGAAAAGCCCGATCTTCTTTTGCTCGACGAGCCGACCAACCATCTCGATGCGGAAAGCGTCGCCTGGCTCGAACACACGCTTCGCGACTATGCCGGGACGGTGATCGTCGTCACCCATGACCGCTATTTTCTCGATAACGTCACCAACTGGATCCTCGAAATCGAGCGCGGCCGCGGCTATCCGTTCGAGGGGAATTATTCCTCGTGGCTCGCGCAAAAGCGCAAGCGTCTCGCCCAGGAAGAGAAAGAGGAAAGTGCCCGCCAGCGGGCACTCGCGGCTGAGGAGGAATGGATCGGCGCGAGCCCGCGCGCGCGCCAGGCCAAGAGCCGCGCGCGCATCGCCCGCTACGAGGACATGCTGGCGAAATCGCAGGAACTCGCGACCGGCGTTGCCGAGATCGTCATCCCGCCCGGGCCGCGCCTGGGGGCGACGGTGATCGAGGCGGAAAATCTTACCAAGGGCTATGGCGACCGGCTGCTGATCGATGGCTTGAGCTTCAAATTGCCGCCCGGCGGCATCGTCGGCGTGATCGGCCCGAACGGCGCCGGCAAGACGACGCTGTTTCGCATGATCACCGGCCAGGAGACGCCCGATTCCGGCAGTTTGCGCATCGGCGACACCGTCAAGCTCGGCTATGTCGATCAGAGTCGTGACAGTCTCGATGCCAACAAAACCGTCTGGGAGGAGATCAGCGGCGGCACCGATGTGATCTATCTCGGCAAACGCGCCGTGCCGTCACGCGCCTATGTCGGCGCCTTCAACTTCAAGGGCGCCGATCAGCAGAAGAAAGTCGGCGTGCTCTCGGGCGGCGAGCGTAACCGCGTCCATCTTGCCAAGATGCTGAAAACAGAGGCCAACGTCATCCTGCTCGACGAGCCGACCAACGATCTCGACGTCGATACGCTGCGTGCGCTGGAAGAGGCTTTGGCCGAATTTCCCGGCTGCGCGGTGATTATCAGCCATGATCGCTGGTTCCTCGATCGGCTCGCGACCCACATTCTGGCATTCGAGGGCGACAGCCATGTCGAATGGTTCGAAGGCAATTTCCAGGCCTATGAGGAAGACAAGCGCCGCCGCCTCGGCGCCGACGCGACCGAGCCGCATCGCATCAAATACCGCCCCCTCACCCGCTGACCCGAGCGTCGGGGCGGCCCCGCCGGCATGAGCGGGCGGCTTGTGCTCGGCACCGGGCGGCTGATTTTGCGCCCGGTCGCCGGGTCCGATCTCCCCGATCTGATCGCCCTCAAGGCCGACCCCAGAGTGTTCGCGGTAATGCTCGGCGGCGTGCGCCTGCCGCAGCAGACGATTGCCGAACTCGCCGAGGATATCGCCTTTTGGGCACGCACCGGGGTCGGCATGTGGTCGGCGCGCAGGCGGGCCGATGGGCGGTTCGTCGGCATCGCCGGCATCATGGCGCGCACCGATGGGCTTGGGCTTGCGCTCCGCTTCGCCTTCTTGCCGGAGGCGCGCGGCGAGGGGCTGGCGCGTGAGGCGGCGGGGACGGCGCTGCGTTTCGCCCACGAGGAAGCGGGGTTGGCGCGGATCGTCGCCGTCGCGCGGGCCGATAATGTCGCCTCGCGCATGGTGCTTGGTGCGATCGGGATGCGCGTCGATCATCGCTTTCTGCGCGCGGGCGCCGAGATGCTGGTCTATCGCAGCGCGCCCGAGGCGATGATTTTGCCCCCCCGCTGACCGCTGCGCGGTTTGAGGCGCCCGCGAGCCATCAGGCGACCAGCGGCGCGCGCTCCATGCTCGCCCGTGCCCAGGCGGCGGCCTCGTCTTCATCGAACAATTCGGCGAGTTTTTTCATCATCGTCCCGCCCAATTCCTCGGCATCGACGATGGTGACGGCGCGGCGGTAATAGCGGGTGACGTCGTGGCCGATGCCGATCGCGGTCAATTCCACCGCCCCGGCGCGCTCGATCTCGCGGATCACTTCGCGCAGATGGCGTTCGAGATAATTGCCGGGATTGACCGAGAGCGTACTGTCATCGACCGGCGCGCCGTCGCTGATTACCATCATGATGCGCCGGTGCTCGGGCCGCACGACGAGGCGGCGATAGGCCCAGAGCAGCGCCTCGCCGTCGATATTTTCCTTAAGAAGCCCCTCGCGCAGCATCAGGCCGAGATTCTTGCGCGCCCGCCGCCATGGCGCGTCGGCGGCCTTGTAGATGATGTGGCGGAGATCGTTGAGCCGGCCGGGATCGCGCGGCTTGCCGTCGGCGACCCAGCGTTCGCGGCTCTGCCCGCCTTTCCAGGCGCGCGTCGTGAAGCCGAGAATTTCGACCTTAACCGCGCAGCGCTCGAGCGTGCGGGCAAGGATGTCGCCGCACATCGCGGCAACCGTGATCGGCCGGCCGCGCATCGAGCCGGAATTATCGATCAGCAGCGTCACCACGGTATCGCGGAAATCGGTCTCGCGTTCGCGCTTGTAAGAGAGCGATTGCAGCGGGTTGACGACGACGCGGGCAAGCCGGCCGACATCGAGCATGCCTTCCTCGAGATCGAACTCCCAGGCCCGCGTCTGCTGGGCGAGCAGGCGGCGTTGCAAGCGGTTGGCGAGCTTGCTGACCACGCCTTGCAGATGTTGGAGCTGCTGGTCGAGCTGTTGGCGCAGGCGTGACAATTCCTCGGCGTCGCACAGCGCCTCGGCGGTCACTTCCTCATCGAAGGCGCGGGCATAGGCGTGATAGCCCGGCTCGTGCGCAGAAGCGGGGGGCGATTGTGGCGGGCGCATGCCGCCGGGGCGCTCATCGCCTTCGGCCGCACCGTCTTTCTCGTCTGCGTCCCCCGTTCCTTCCACACC
>JAJYXY010000014.1 GCA_021801465.1 Pseudomonadota bacterium | reverse complement strand
CCAGACCTGGAACGATGGCACATTCACGGTGACGATGAAGAGTTTGCGATAGACATCGGGGCGCGGCGCCTGCAGCGGGCGCACGCCGTGCCAGGAATGCTCGGTGCGCTGGAAGAGGAGGCTGCCGTTGTTGCGAAGATCAAGCGAAGCCGCGACCTTGAGATCCTCGAAACCCGGCGCCGAATGGGCTTTGTAGCGCCCTTCATCGTCGAGAATCAGGATATCGCCGCCCCACTCACGCGGCCAATCCTGGTCATTGGCAAAAAAGAAGATATGCGTTGCGATTTTGCGGCGCGCATCACAATGCGGCGAGACCGAGCAGCCTTGCCAAGCGTAATACCATTCCATGGTGAGGATGTATTTCTGCCGCGGCCCGAAGCCGAGCATGCGGCGGAGGAACGCGTCATAAGCGGGGCCGTGCAATTCGGCGATGAATTCCCGCCAGGGCGGCGCGACCGCCATCCCCTCGACATAGTGCAGAATGCCGCGGTTATGCGGCGCCTGACCATGGGCGCGCTTGACGCCGACCATGCGCTGAAACTGCGCCATGTCGGGCAAATGCGCGCGCAAATCCTCCCAGCCATCATCGGTGAGCGTGTTTTGCATCCGCGTCCAAGGATAGGGGCGTTGGTGCTGAAACGCCTCGGCCGAGACCGCATTCAATGCGGGAAGATTGAGATAAGCCATGTTCGATCTCCCGGGCAGCCAAAGGGCGGAAAAACCGCGATCCTTCGACTTGGTCGCGCCAAGACCGCCCGGCATTGATCGAGATCAAACGCGAGAGCCGCGTGTTACGCCGCGTTTGCCTGGCGGGTGAGGCGGACGAGCTGGCGGAGCAGATCACGCGCGGTGGCCGTGCGCGCGCTTACGGTCATCTCGCGCACGATGGCGAGCTTGTGGTCGGGGCGGAGACGGATATCGTTGCGCTTGGCGCCGAGCCAGGCGATCAGCCCGGCGGGGTTGCCAAAGGCATTGCCGCGGAAGCTCAGCACCATGCCTTTCGGCCCGGCTTCCAGCCGCTCGACCCCGGCTTCGCGGCACGCGCGCTTGAGCGCTACCACCTGGAGGAGATTTTCGACCTCGGCCGGAAGCGGGCCGAAGCGGTCGACGAGTTCGGCGGCCAAAGCCTCGCTTTCGGCATCGGTCGCGAGCGCGCCGATCCGGCGATAAAGCCCGAGCCGGACCGAAAGATCGCTGACATAGGTCTCCGGGATCAAAACCGGCAGGCCGAGATTGATATTCGGCGTCCAATCCCGCTCACTCTCGCGCCCGCGCCCGGTGCGCGCCCGCAATTCGGCGACGGCATCTTCGAGCATCTGCTGGTAAAGCTCGATCCCGACCTCGCGAATCTGGCCCGATTGCTCCTCGCCGAGCAGATTGCCGGCGCCGCGAATATCGAGATCGTGGCTGGCGAGCGTGAAGCCGGCGCCGAGATTATCGAGGGTCTGCATCACCGAAAGACGCTTCTCAGCGGCAGCCGAAAGCGTCTGCGTCGCCGGCCAGGTGAGATAGGCATAGCCGCGCTGCTTGCCGCGCCCAACCCGGCCGCGCAATTGATAGAGCTGGCCCAAGCCAAAGAGATCGGCGCGATAGATGATCAGCGTATTGACCGCCGGCATATCGAGGCCGCTTTCGATGATGTTGGTCGCGAGCAGGATGTCGTAGCGGCCATCGCTGAACTCCCCCATCACCCGCTCGAGCGCGCTCGGCGCGAGCCGCCCGTGCGCCTCGGCGAGCCGCGCCTCGGGCACGATGTCGCGCAGACGCTGCGCCATGCGGCCTAATTCCTCGATGCGTGGGACGACGCAAAAAATCTGTCCGCCGCGAAACCGCTCGCGCTGGATCGCCTCGCGGACGACCACGCCATCGAACGGCATGATGAAGGTGCGAACGGCGAGACGATCGACGGGCGGTGTCGCGATCACGCTCATTTCGCGCACGCCCGTCAACGCGAGTTGCAGCGTGCGCGGTATCGGCGTTGCCGTCAGCGTCAGCACATGCACGCCGGCCTTGAGCTGTTTCAGGCGCTCCTTGTGCGCGACACCGAAATGCTGTTCCTCGTCGATGATGAGAAGGCCGAGTTCGGCAAAATTGATGCTTTTCGCAAGCAGGGCATGGGTGCCGATGACGATGTTGACGCTGCCATTGGCGACACCCTCACGCACTATGTGCGCTTCCTTGGCGGAAACCATGCGCGAAAGCTGCGCGAGCTTGAGCGGCAATCCCTGAAAGCGCTCGGAAAACGTGCGGAAATGCTGGCGCGCGAGCAACGTCGTCGGCACCACGACGGCGACCTGCGTGCCGGCCATCGCGGCGACATAAGCGGCGCGCAGCGCGACCTCGGTCTTGCCGAAGCCGACATCGCCGCAAATCAGCCGGTCCATCGGCTGGCCGGAGGCGAGATCCTCCAACACATCGGCGATCGCGCGCGCCTGATCCTCGGTTTCGGCGTAGGGAAAGCGGGCGCAGAATTCGTCGAATCCGCCTTCGGCGGGCAACAGCGCATCGGCCGGACGAAGCTTGCGCTCGGCGGCGATGCGGATCAATTCGCCGGCCATGTCGCGGATCCGGCTTTTTGCCCGCGCCTTCCGATTCTGCCAGCTTGCGCCACCCAATTTGTCGAGTGCGACGCCGGCGGTCTCGGAGCCGAAGCGCGACAAAAGCTCGATATTCTCGACCGGGAGAAACAGCTTGTCATCGCCGTCGTAAAGCAGACGCAGACAATCATGCGGCGCGCCGCTCACGGTCAGCGCGACCAGCCCGTCATAGCGGCCGATGCCATGGTCCTGATGAACGACGAGATCGCCCGCGGCGAGTTCGCTGGCTTCGGCGATGAATTGGTCGGCGCGCTTACGTCGGCGCGGCGGGCGCGAGATGCGGGTGCCGAGCAGATCCTGCTCGGAGACCAGCATCAGGCCAGGGGCGGTAAAGCCGCGCTCGAGCCCGAGCACGACGAGGCCGATACGCCCCGGCGGCAGCGTCGCGATTGCAGCCCAAGCATCGACCGCCTCGGCGAGGAGATCATGTTCGCGCAACAACGCGGCGAGGCGTTCGCGTGAGCCACGCGACCAGGCGGCGAGGACGACGTGCCGCCCTCCCTCCATCGCGCGCCCGGCGGCGGCGCGGAACTGCGCGAAGACATCCCCCTCCGGCCCCGCGCTATGGGTAAAGACCGGCCCCGGCCGGCCGCCGCCATCGATCGCGGCGGCGCCGGCGGCCTCGGGTGCAGCGAACGGGCTGGTCGAAAAGAGCGGCCCCGAGCCGAGCATCGCTTGCCAGGCGGCGCGGTCGAGATAGAGCCGTTCGGGCGGCAGCGGACGATAGGGCGTCTCGCCATCGCGCGGCGGCGATTGGCGGGCCGCGTAATGATCGGCGATGGTCTCGAGCCGCGCGGCGAGCGCATCCTCGGCCTGGTGGTCGAGGCTGACCGAGGCTTGCGGCAGATAATCGAGCAGGGTTTCGAGGGCGGGGTAAAAGAGCGGCAGCCAATGCTCGATCCCAGGATGGCGCCGTCCCCCTGACACCGCCTCATAAAGCGGGTCGGACGCCGCCTCTGGGCCGAAAATCTCCCGCCATTGGCTGCGAAAATGCGAGATCGCGGCGGCATCGAGCGGCAGTTCCGAGACCGGGTGGAGAACCAAGCGTTCGACCGTGCCGGCGCTTCGCTGGGTTGCGGGGTCGAAGCGGCGGATCTGCTCGATGCTGTCGCCAAAGAGATCGAGACGCACCGGCTCGGCCTCGCCGGCGGCGAAAATATCGATGATGCCGCCACGCACAGCGTATTCCCCAGGCTCCATCACGGTATTGGTGCGACTATAGCCGTGGGCATCGAGAAAGGCGGCGAGCGGGCCGGGGGCGGCGTCGAGACCGGGGGCGAGGGTGCGGGCGGCGCCCGCGAAGGCGGCGCGTGGCGGCAGGCGCTGGATGAGGGCATTGACCGTCGTCAGCACGATCCGCGGCCGCGCCGGCGCCTCGAGAAGCCGGCTCAGCGTCGCGACGCGCTCGGCGACCAGCGCGGGGTTGGGTGAAACCCGGTCATAGGGCACGCAATCCCAGGCCGGGACGCGCAAAATCTCGATGTCCGGCGCAAAAAAGGCGAGCGCATCGGCGAGTCGCGCCATGCGCGCGTCATCACGGGCGACGTGCAGCACCGCACCCGCGTGTTCAGCGCGGCGGCGGGCGAGCAGCAGCGCGTCATAGCCTTCGGGCGCGCCATAGACAGTGATCAACCCAGTCATATCACGCCGATCATGAGGAATTTCGCCCGCTCGGGTGGGCGCTCGCCGCCACCATCGCACGCAAAAGAGGTGTCTCCGACTCGGGTGGGATGGGCTCACGGCCGGTGAGCCAATCGGCGAGCACGGGGTCGGGGGTTTCGAGCAGGGCCTCCAGCGCCTCGATCTCGGCCAGGGTCAGGCGCGCGAGTCGGGCGGCAACGAACCCCCCGATGAGCAGATCGCTCTCATGGGTGCCGCGGTGGGTCGCGCGGAACAGGAGCCGGCGGCGGCGGCGGTCGAGGTCCGCGGCGAGGGGCGTTTCATCGGTCATCGCTGGCGTGTCATATAGCTTCCTCCCTCTGACCTGTCAGCCCGTGGCCAACGATCCTCTCGCCCCACTCATTGCGCCGCTCACCGCGCTTCCCGGCATCGCCGAAAAACTGGCGGGCCTTCTCGCGCGCGCACTCGGCGGCGGGCGGGTGATCGATCTTCTCTTTCATCTTCCAGAACACCAGATCGATCGCCGCGAGCGCCCGCGTCTCAGTGATCTCCGCCCTGGGCAGGTCGCGACCGTGATCGCCGAACTGGTGCGCATCGAGCGGCCGGAGAGCCGGCGCCAGCCCTGGCGGCTGGTGATCGGCGACGGCTCGGGCTTCGCCGAACTGGTGTTCTTTCACCCCCATGCCCGCGTGACCAGCCTTACGCCCGGCACCGCGCTTGCGATTTCTGGCGCGGTGACGCTTGCCGCCGGAAGGCCGGCCTTCGTTCATCCCGACCATTTGCATCCGGCCGCGCAGGCCGCCCTTATCCCGGCGATCGAGCCGGTTTGGCCGCTGACGACGGGGCTTGCGGCCTGGCAGGTGCGCAAGGCGATGGCGGCGGCGCTGACGCGGCTGCCTGCGTTCGGCGAATGGATCGACCCCGAACTTCGCCGCCGACGCGGCTGGCCGGGATTTTCCGCCGCTCTCCGCGCATTGCAGGCGCCACAGACGCCGCCCGATCCGCTGGCCCGCCAGCGCCTCGCCTATGACGAACTCTTTGCCGATCAACTGCGTCTCGCCCTCATCCGCGCCCGCCGCCGCGCCCGGCCGGGGCGCGCGCTGATCGGCGATGGTCATCTCCGCGCCCGGGCGCTGGCCGCGTTCGGTCATGACCTTACCCCAGGACAGGCGCAGGTTCTCGCCGAGATCGACGCCGATCTCGCGGCACCATGGCCGATGCGGCGGCTTTTGCAGGGCGATGTCGGCGCGGGCAAAACGATCATCGCCCTGCTCGCCATGCTGCGTGCCGCCGAGGCGGGGGCGCAAGCGGCACTGATGGTGCCGACCGAGATTCTGGCGCGCCAGCATTTCCGCACCTTCGCCGCGCTCTCGCCGGTGCCGGTCGCACTCCTCACCGGCGCGACGGCGGCAGCCGAGCGGCGCGAGATCCTGGCAGGCCTTGCAAGCGGCGCGATCCCGCTCGTGATCGGCACCCACACCCTCTTTCAACGCGAGGTGACATTCGACGATCTCGCGCTCGCGGTAATCGACGAGCAACATCGCTTCGGCGTCGGCCAACGCAATGAACTCGGCGCCAAGGGACAAAAACCGGACATTCTGATGATGACCGCAACCCCGATCCCGCGCACCCTTTTGCTCACCCAATGGGGCGAGATGGCAGTTAGTCGGCTGATCGGTAAACCCGCTGGACGCCAGAAAATCAAAACCACACGCCACGCCGCCGCCCAGCTGCCGGCGGTGATCGCGGCGCTCGAACGCGCCTTTGCCGCGGGCGCCCGGGTTTATTGGATCTGCCCCCTGGTCGCGGAGACCGAGGCGAGCGATCTCGCGGCAGCAGAAGAGCGTTTCACGATGCTCGCCGAACGGTTTCCGGGCCGGGTTGCGCTCGCCCATGGTCGGCAGAGTTCGGCCGAGCGCGAGGCGGCGCTGGCCGCGTTCGCGGCAGGAGAAAAGCCGCTCCTGGTCGCGACCACGGTGGTCGAGGTCGGTGTCGATGTGCCGGCGGCGACGGTGATGGTGATCGAGCACGCGGAGCGGTTCGGCTTGGCACAGCTCCACCAGCTGCGCGGGCGGATCGGGCGCGGGACGGCGCCGAGCTTCTGCCTCCTCATTCATGGGGATGGTCTCAGCGAGGTGGCGGAAGAGCGTCTTTCGCTGCTGCGCGACACCGAAGACGGATTCGCCATCGCCAACGCCGATTTTCGCCTGCGCGGCGGCGGCGATGCGCTGGGTACGCGACAATCCGGCGAGCCCGGATTTCGCCTCGCCGCCTTGCCGCGCGATGAGGCACTGCTTCGCATCGCGTGCCGCGACGCTGCCGTCCTCCTCGCCCGCGATCCCGCGCTCGCCAGCGAACGCGGCCGCGCCGCGCGTCTCGCGCTCCGGCTGTTGGGCGCGCGCGGACGGGGAGAAACCGGCTGAGCCCTCAGGAAGCGGGCTTGGCCGGCGGCACGTTGAAGATAATTTCATGCGGCGTCGCGTTCGGCGTTTTCGTAACGAAATGCAAAACCATCTGCGCCCCGTCGAGTTTCGTCATATCGACCGATTGCGGGAGGTGGAAAAACAGAAATCCGCTGCGAAACGTGCCGGGCTGGAGGCTGATATTGTTGGTAAGCGCCTTGTAATTCAGGTCGCGCCCGAACGGCGTGGTATCGGGCGCGGGCTGGGCGAAGGGGGTCGGCAACACCCAAATCACGGACCCAAGGCCAAGCGTTATCACGGTGAATCCGACCACGGCGGCGTTGAACAAATCCTCTTTCAAGGGGGCGTGAGGATTGGCGGCCGGCCAAGCGACGTCATAAACTTCTTTCGGAGAAATGGCCGGATAGTACTTGTGATTGAAAGAAATATATGCCGAGTCGATTAGCACGTCGGTCGGATTTTTGTCGTTGGAGGATATCGTCAATTGCGTCACCACGACATGGCCACGCCAGAGCCCATGTTCGCCGCTGAACTCGTCGTGAAGCGTCTCGCGATTATTGTAAAAGAGACCCGACATTTTGATGTCCGTGCCTGGAATGGAGGCGAGGTCGGGGGCACTATCGGGTGGCGTCATCTCGATGGGTTTGGGTGCGTATGGCGCGCCACAGGACGTGAGCGCGAACAATGCGCCCAGGGAAAACAGGGTGATGCGCGAGGCGCGTGAAAACCGAACCATCAAATGGACTCTCCTTTGACTTTCCAGTTGATCAGCGCTGCGAGAGAAGCGCTGTGATGCCCCCGCTCGCTCGGTCAGCGCGGGGTCTGCCATGCCGCCCGACCTGCGGCGTATAACCGGCGATGCGTCACAAAACGTAGCAACCAGCACAAATGAAACTATGAATAAACAATGCTTGCAATCGATACGATGGCAATTAAAAAAACCGTGAGCGGCCTATCTCACAGATAATTGAGAAATTTTCTTCTCTTTGTTTCTTGAAATTACAAATTGTTGAATGCAAAGAAGTTTTAGAAAAATATGAGTTACAATAAGCAGAAAAATTATATTCATATTTGGCAAATTTTTCCTTGATTGATTGCGATGCGAATAAGCAACCAGATCGGCGCCCTCGTTCCCCGCAGTTAACCCATCGTTCAAAGCGCCTTGGCATAATCGCCGCGTGACAAACGATCCGAAGGCAACGGAGCTTGGGGAAGCAGCGACCTGGTTTCAGCGCGGCGCCTCCCTTTATGAGCAACACCGCCGGGAAGAGGCGATCGAAGCCTGGCTTGCCGCCATTCACCACGCTCCCGATTTCGCCGAGGCGCATCTCAATCTCAGCATCGCCTTACTCGCGCAGCGGCGCGCGCCGGCGGCGCTGGCAGCGGCACGGACGGCGCTGCGGCTTCGCCCGGGTTGGCCGCTCGCCCAATGCCGCCTTGCGTGCGCCCTCTCTGCCCTCGGCCGGCGTGAGGAAGCGGCAACGCTTTATCGCAGCCTGCTCGCAAGCACCCCCGACTTCGCTGAAGCCGCGTTTCTGCTCGGCGAGATCGAGAGCGAACGCGGCGATCACCTCGCCGCCGCCGCTGCCTTCGCCCACGCGGCGCAAATGCCGGGGCTTACGCTCGCCCGTCTGCGCGAGGGGGAAGCGCTGATCGCCGCGGGCAACCCAGAGGCCGCGCTCGTTGCTTTGCACCATATCGGCGCGGTGGAGAGGCTTCCCCCCGCCATGCGCGGGCGCTTTCATCTCGCCCAGGGGATTGCGAAGGCCGCCCTCGGTCTTCGCAGCGAGGCCGCCGAGAGTTATCGCGCCGCCCCCGACATGGCGGAAGCGGCGAGCAATCTCTGCGCCGTTCTCCAAGAAACCGGCGATCTTCCCGCCGCCATCACCGCGGGCGAGAGGGCGCGGCAGCTTGCACCCGAGTTTGCGCCGGCCGCCGCCAACCTCGCCAACGCCCGCTTGACCGTCGGCGATTTTACTGGCGCCGAGCGTGACTTCCGCGAGGCCCTACGTCTGCGTGCCGATTTTCCTGCCGCCTGGCTCGGCCTAGGTGCCGCCTTGCGCGATCAGGGGCGGCTTGCGGAGGCCGAACTCGCCTGCCGTGCCGCGCTCGAACTCGCCCCCGATTCGGCGGCAGCGCATTATAACCTCGCCCTCATCCTTCTCACCGCCGGGCGGTTTCGCGAAGGGTGGGCCGAGCATGAATGGCGCTGGCGGATGGGAACGATGATCGAGCGGCGCTTTCCCTATCCGCCCTGGCGTGGTGAGGCGCTGGCGGGGCGGCGGCTTCTCCTGCATGCCGAACAGGGGCTCGGCGATACGCTGCAATTCATCCGCTACGCGCCGCTGATCGCCGCCATGGGTGCCGAATTATTGGTGGAAGTGCCGGCGCCGCTCGCCCGCCTGCTCGCCGGCGTGCATGGCGTGGCCGAGGTGATCATCGCCGGGGCGCCGGCGCCGCGAGCCGATTACCATGCGCCGCTGATGAGCCTTCCCCATCTCTGCGGCACCGAACTTCCGCACGTTCCCGCCGAGATCCCCTATCTTCCCCGCCCCCCGCGGGTACAAAGCGAGGCGGCCGGGGAGGGGCTTCGGGTTGGGCTGGTTTGGGCCGGTGATCCGCGGCCGCTAGAGCCGCGGGCGCATTTCGCGGATCGTCGCCGGTCTCTTCCCTTGGCGGCGTTCGCACCACTCGGCGCTATCCCCGGCATTCGCTTCGTCAGCTTGCAAAAGGGCGCGGCCGCGATGCAAACGCCGCCGCCCGGCCTTGCCCTTGATCACGCGGTTGCCGAGGCAAGGGATTTTGCCGACACCGCGGCGATCGTCGCCGGCCTCGATCTCGTGATCGGCGTCGATACGTCGGTCATTCACCTCGCGGGCGGGCTAGGCGTTCCGGTCTGGCTGCTCTCGCGCTTTGATGGCTGCTGGCGCTGGCTTCATGGGCGCGATGACAGCCCTTGGTACCCGACGCTCAGGCTTTACCGCCAAACTGCTCCGGGCGCGTGGGCGCCGGTGCTGGCGCGTGTTGCCGCCGACCTCGCGAGGCTCGCGCCCGCGCGCCGCGCCCCCGGGGACGGCATGCAAACGGGCTTGGTTTCAGCGCCGGCACTGGTGTAAGCTTTACGAGGTCGACACCCCCCCGCTGGAATGTGCTTAGCGCATGGCCGATTTTCCCGCCCTGACAGTTGCGAACCCCATGGTCTCGGCCAATCTACGGAGGGTCGAAAAAACGCGAACAATGCTGATCTGCATCAAGGCGCGTCAGACGTAACCTTTCTATAAGTACAAACGAAGTGAGGAGCGGGATCTCTTCACCACTTGATCTCAAAGCACAAAAGGAGTCTGTGGGCCATGAAAAATCTTCTTCTTGTTGGTACGGCTGCTGCCTTGCTTGCGGGTTTTGGCGTTGCACATGCTGGAAGCACAAACCCTGCGTGCGCTAATCTCGCCGCGGGCAAACCGCCGACCGAGGCTGGCAATACTTCGCTTGCTGCCGGTAAACCGCCGACCGAGGCTGGCAACACGACGCTTGCGGCGGGCAAGCCGCCGACCGAGGCTGGCAATACGACCCTCGCTGCCGGCAAGCCCCCGACTGAAGAGGGCAACACGACGCTGGCGCAGGGCAAACCGCCGACCGAGAGCGACAGCACCAATCTCGCTGCCGCGCACTGCGAGTAACGCGCAAGGCCCCAAAAAAGGGGCAGAGTGATGACGAATTGGGGGCCGCTTGCCAAAAAATGGCGGGCGGCCCTTTTTCGTCGCCGTGCGCCCGTGGCACGTTCATTGCTTCACATTTCGATCTGTCGGGCTCCGAAGGCGAGCGATGGTGTCTCGGCTCTTTTTCCGATCGGTTCAGCGAGGTGGGGATTCCTCGACGCGATCTGATGGTCAGAGGGGTGGTGTTGCTGAAAGGCCGCAAAGCATGAGGATGAAGCAAAGCTTACGAGGGTATGCTGGAAAATTAAGTAATCGGTACCACGTTCGTGCTAGACTGATAAATGATGAGATGCCGATGGCGCCGCGCGGCGCTATCTGAAACCGCCGCGCCAAGCCGCGATTACAGCGAGGAATGGGCATGGCACGTCGTCGAATCGCAAGGCCTGATCATGGAGGGCGCTCCCGCGTGGCGTGGCGCGGAAAATATTCCTTGTGCCGCCGCGCAATCGCCCTTAAAACCGCGTACTAGCTAGAACAAAAAAAGAACATACCTGCTGAGGCGCAGAAGGAGCCGTATCCACCGCCTTTCCCCATCCTCTCCCTAACAGAGCCACGGAGCGACGATGAGTTTCATCGAAGAGCTGTTTTCCCGGTCCCGGCGCGCTTACGAGAGCAAGCGTGAGAGCGAGATGTCGCTGAGCGAATATCTCGATCTTTGCCGGGGCGATCCGATGGCCCATGCCACCGCCGCCGAGCGCATGGTGGCCGCCATTGGCGATCCGGAAATTGTCGATACGGCGAAAGATCCGCGTCTCGGCCGCGTGTTCATGAACCGCACCATTCGGGTTTATTCCGGCTTCGCGGATTTTTATGGGATGGAGGAGACTATCGAGCGAATCGTCAATTTCTTCCGGTTCGCCGCCCAAGGACTCGAGGAGCGTAAGCAGATTCTCTACCTGCTCGGCCCCGTCGGCGGGGGTAAATCCTCGCTCGCCGAGCGGCTGAAGCAATTGATGGAGAAATTGCCGATTTACGTCCTCAAAGCCGGCGATCAGGTGAGCCCGGTGTTTGAGAGCCCGCTCGGCCTTTTCGATCCCGATCTCATGGGTGATGAGCTTGAGAAACGCTATCACATCCCGCGCCGACGCCTGACGGGTCTGCTTTCGCCATGGGCGCTCAAGCGGCTCGATGAGTTCGGTGGCGATATCGAGCGGTTTCGCGTGGTCCGTCTCCATCCCTCGCGCGCGCGTCAGGTCGGTGTTACCAAAACCGAGCCGGGGGACGAGAACAACCAAGATATCTCTAGCATGGTCGGCAAAGTCGATATCCGCCTGCTTGAGCATTACAGCCAAAACGATCCCGATGCCTACAGCTATTCCGGCGGTCTCAACCGCGCGACGCAAGGGCTGCTCGAATTCGTCGAGATGTTCAAGGCGCCGATCAAGATGCTGCATCCGCTGCTGACGGCAACGCAGGAGGGCAATTACGTCGGCACCGAGAATATCGGTGCAATCCCCTTCCAGGGCATCATTCTCGCCCACTCCAACGAGGCAGAGTGGCAGAGTTTCCGCAACAACAAGAACAACGAAGCCTTCATCGATCGCATTTGTGTAATCAAGGTGCCCTATTGCCTGCGCGTGACCGAGGAAGAGCGCATCTACGAAAAGCTGATCCAGGGCAGCGAACTCGCCGAGAGCCCGTGTGCGCCAGGCACGCTCGAGATGCTGGCGCGGTTCTCTGTGCTTTCACGCCTTCGCCCACCGGCGTCTGGCAGCCTATTTTCCAAAATGCGCGTCTATGACGGCGAGAGCTTGAAGGAAACCGACCCTCACGCCAAGTCCGTACAGGAATATCGTGATGCCGCCGGCCTCGATGAAGGTATGGATGGCGTCTCCACGCGCTTTGCCTTCAAGGTGTTGTCGGCGACCTTCAACTACGACACCCAAGAGGTCGGTGCGGATGCGGTGCATTTGATGTATGTGCTCGAACAAGCGATCCGGCGCGAGCAGTTCGGCAATGAGGTCGAGAAGAAATATCTCGAATTCATCAAAGCCGAACTCGCGCCGCGCTATGCCGAGTTCATCGGCAATGAGATTCAGAAGGCTTATCTCGAATCCTATAACGATTACGGGCAGAATCTGTTCGACCGCTATGTCGATTATGCCGATGCCTGGATCGAGCATCAGGATTTCAAGGATCCCGACACCGGGCAGCTGATGGATCGCGAATTGCTCAATCTTGAGCTGACGAAGATCGAAAAGCCCGCCGGCATTGCCAATCCCAAGGATTTCCGTAACGAGGTGGTGAAATTCTCGCTCCGCGCTCGCGCCGCCAACGCGGGGCGCAACCCGGCATGGACATCGTACGAGAAAATCCGCGAAGTGATCGAGCGGCGCATGTTCAGCCAGGTCGAGGAATTACTCCCCGTGATCAGCTTCGGTAGCAAGAAGGAAAACGAGACCGAGAAAAAGCACAATGAGTTCGTCCAGCGCATGATGTCGCGTGGCTATACCGAGCGGCAAGTGCGTCGCCTGGTCGAGTGGTATATGCGCGCGAAACAGGCTGGCTGAACGAACAAACAGGCGGAGTGGCGCGTGAATATCATCGACAGACGTCTCAATCCCAAGGGCAAAAGTCTCGCCAATCGGCAGCGCTTTCTCCGCCGCGCCCGCAAGCAGATTCTCGACGCTGTGCGCGAAGCGTCGGCACGTGATGGCATTACCGGCCCGGCTGATAATCGCATCCGCATCCGTGCCGACACATTACGCGAGCCGCATCTCCATCACGGCGCCGAGGGGGGAGAGCGTTGGCATGTCGCCCCCGGCAACAAGGAATATATCGAGGGCGATCGCATTCCTCGCCCACCGCAAGGTGAAGGCCGCGGGCGTGGCGGCTCGCCCGATGGGGAGAGCGAGGATGCTTTCCAGTTCGTCTTGAGCCGCGACGAATTCATCGATCTATTCCTCGAAGATCTCGAGCTTCCCGATCTTTTGCGTAAGGAGTTGCGTGAAGCCGAAGGGGTGACGCCGCGTCGTGCGGGATTTCAGACAAGCGGTGCCGCCGCCAATCTCAATGTCGTGCGCACGATGCGCAACTCTCTCTCTCGCCGTATCGCGCTTCGCCGCCCGCGCCCCGAAGACATCGCCGCACGCGAAGCGGAATTCAGCCGCCTGAGCGAGGAAGAGGCAGCCGATCCCGCGACGCTTGCCGAAATCGCCGGGGAAATCGAGCATGCCCGCCGCCGCGCCCGGCGCATCCCGTTCATCGATCCGATCGATGTGCGCTATAACCGCTTCGAGGATGTGCCACGACCGGCAGCGAGCGCGGTGATGTTTTGCCTCATGGATGTTTCCGGTTCGATGACCGCGCACATGAAGGATCTCGCCAAGCGTTTTTATAAATTGCTCTATCTCTTCCTCAGCCGCCGCTACAAGCGGGTTGAAATCGTGTTCATCCGTCACACCCACATTGCCCGTGAAGTCGATGAAGAGACGTTTTTTTCTTCGACCGAATCGGGTGGCACCGTTGTCTCGACTGCGCTCGAGGAAATGGTCCGGGTGTTGCGCGCCCGCTATCCGCGCGAGCAATGGAATGTCTACGCAGCACAGGCGTCCGACGGTGACAATATGCCCGCCGACAATGCGCATGCCGTCGCTTTGCTCGAACAGTCGATCCTGCCCTTGTGCCAGTATTTCGCCTATCTGGAGGTTGGGCCGGAGGATGAGCGTTACGGCGGATCGACTGAACTTTGGCGTGCCTATCAGCGAATCGCGCAAACCGGCATGCCGATCGCGATGCGTAAGGTCAATCACCGGAGCCAGATTTATCCGGTTTTCAGGCAACTTTTCTCACGCGATAAAGCCGTGCGAAGCGAGGGCGTGGTATGAGCGCGAGCACTGAACAATTTGTCATTTCTTCTGGCAAGGAGTGGAATTTTTCCGACCTTCGCCGCGCCCACGATCTGATCGAAGAGATTGCGCGGGGCGAGCTCGGTCTTGACACCTATCCAAACCAGATCGAAGTCATCACCTCAGAACAGATGCTCGACGCCTATTCCTCGATCGGCTTGCCGCTGATGTACCGCCATTGGTCCTTCGGCAAGCGTTTCGCGCGCGATGAGGCGCTTTATCGCAACGGCTATAGCAGTCTCGCCTATGAGATCGTGATCAATTCGAATCCATGCATCGTCTATATCATGGAGGAGAATTCGATGACGATGCAGGCCCTGGTGTTAGCGCATGCGGCATTCGGGCATAATCATTTTTTTAAGAACAACGCGCTCTTTCGGCAATGGACCGATGCCAGCGGCATTCTCGATTACATGGATTTCGCCAAAGCCTATATCGCGCGCTGCGAGGACAAATATGGCGAGGCGGAGGTGGAACGCGTGCTCGATGCGGCGCATGCGCTCATGGGCCAAGGGGTCAATCGCTACCCGCGCCGCCGCGGCCTCGACCTCGCCGAAGAAGCCCGGCGCGAAGCCGATCGGCGTGCCGACGAAGAGCGTAATTTTAATGATTTGTGGCGGACCCTGCCAAATGCCAAGGGCTCGGAGAGGCGCCATCCCGAGCTTGCCGAGCGCCGCCGCTTGCTCGGCTTGCCCGAGGAAAACATTCTTTATTTCCTCGAAAAAAAATCACCGCTCTTGAAGCCCTGGCAACGCGAGATCCTCCGCATCGTCCGCCATGTCGCGCAGTATTTCTATCCGCAAAAGCAAACCAAGGTGATGAATGAGGGGTGCGCCACCTTCGTCCATTATCACATCATGAACCGTCTGCATGAGCGAGGCGTGCTCGACGATGGCGGCATGCTGGAATTTCTCCACTCGCATACCAGCGTGGTTTTTCAGCCAGATTTCGATGATCCCCGATTTTCCGGGATCAATCCTTACGCGCTCGGGTTCGCGATGATGCAAGACATCGCCCGCATCACCAAAGCCCCGACCGAGGAAGACCGGGCATGGTTTCCCGAGATCGCCGGGAATGGTGATCCCTTTGGCACGTTGCGCGAAGCCTGGGTCGGCTATCGCGATGAGAGCTTCATCCGCCAGTTCCTCAGTCCAGCCTTGATCCGCAAGATGAAGCTGTTTGCGGTCCATGACGATAGCCGCTCCGATCTCGTCGTCGAGGCGATCCACGATGAACGCGGCTATCGCGCCGTCCGCGCCGCGCTCGCCGACAGCTTCGATATCGTCAAGCACGAGCCAGAAATCGAAATCGTCGATGTCGATCTCGATGGCGATCGCCGGCTGCTTTTGCAAAATCGCGTCCATCGCGGGATCATGTTGGCGCGTGACGATGCCGAGCGCGTGCTCGATCATCTCGCCTATCTCTGGGGCTATGAGGTTCGCCTCGACGAGGTGGATCACGACTCGGGAAAAGTGCTGCGGAGCTTCGAGGCCGGCCCGCCCGAACCTCTGGCCTGAGCGTCCGGCCGCTTGCGGTTTGCTTTCAGGCCGGCATGAGATACCGTGTGCCCCTGATATCATGGCCTGATGGAGGAACACGAACATGAGCGAGGCTTGCATCGTCGGATGGGCGCATTCGCCCTTCGGCAAACTGGAAGAAGGCGACATCGAGGCGCTCTTCGCCCGCGTCGCAGGCGAGGCGATCGCCGACGCCGGGATCGCGCCCGGGGAGATCGACGCAGTTTTCGTCGGCCTCTTCAATAATGGGTTTTCGAGCCAGGATTTCCCCGCCTCCCTGGTCTTTCAAGCGGTGCCCGAGCTTCGTTTTAAGCCGGCGACGCGTTATGAAAACGCGTGCGCAACCGGCTCGGCGGCGGTGCATGGCGCGCGCGATTTCCTGGCCGCAGGGCGTGGCCGTTTCGCGCTCGTCGTCGGCGCCGAAAAAATGACCGCAACCCCCGGCCCCGAGATCGGCGATATTCTGCTCAAAGCGAGCTACCGCCGGGAGGAGGCGGAGATTCCGGCCGGTTTTGCCGGTGTTTTCGGCCGCATCGCCGAGCGCTATTTTCAGCGTTTCGGGGACCAGTCGGACGCGCTGGCGGCGATCGCCGCGAAAAACCATAAAAACGGTGTCGATAACCCCTTCGCCCAGATGCGCCGCGATCTCGGCTTTGAATTCTGCCGCACCGTGAGTGAGAAAAACCCCTATGTCGCGCCACCGCTCAAGCGCAGTGACTGCTCGCTGGTCTCCGACGGCGCTGCCGCAATGGTGCTAACCGATGAGGACACGGCGCGCGCCATGGCCAAAGCGGTGCGGTTTCGCGCGACTGCCCAGGTCAATGATTTCCTGCCCATGTCGCGCCGCGATATCGTGTTGTTCGAAGGCGCGACCCTCGCCTGGCAGCAGGCGCTGGCCGGCGCGGGTATCGATGTGTGGGATCTCTCCTTTGTCGAGACGCATGACTGCTTCACCATCGCCGAGTTGATCGAATATGAGGCGATGGGGCTCGCGAAGCCCGGCCAGGGGGCACGCCTTGCGCTTGAGGGGGTGACGGCCGCTGATGGCAAGCTGCCGATCAACCGTTCCGGCGGGCTCAAAGCCAAAGGCCACCCGATCGGCGCGACGGGGGTTTCCATGCATGCGCTCGCGGCGATGCAGCTGACTGGCTCGGCCGGGGCGATGCAGCTTCCGCGCGCCGATCTCGGCGCGGTCTTCAATATGGGTGGGGCTGCGGTCGCGAACTATGTCTCGATCCTTGAGCCGCTGAAATAACGCTGCGGAAGTCGGAACGAGAAATCCTCCGGCCGGGAAATGAAACCCCGGCCGGAGGATGGCCCGCTGACAGCGACGGGGGCGCTGGCGCGGAACCAAACTTGCCAATCACGCCTGAATTGGCCACGCCTCAATCGGCGCTCACGTATGCGGCTTCAGTGGTTATGAGTCTCCGGCGGCAGGAGGACTTGCCCCTTACTGCATTGCCGGGAAACCCAGGCCAGCGCCAGCGAAAAAACCGCTGCCGTCACGACGACGAAAACCAGATACAGCGCTTCTCCACCGCTCATCGACCACCTCCCTGTTAACCATCATACGGTCGCTATTTGAGCGGCAGGGCGGGCGTGTTTCCTTGATCGAGATCAATTGTAACGATCGTTAATCATTCCGCAGCATCGGTCCCGCCCGCGCGCCGAGCGCGGCGGTGAGGGCACTGGCACCGACGAACAAGATCAGGGCAAGTGCTGCGATAAGCGGCCACAGCAAGGCGCCGGGCAGAAACACCCACGCGACATCGAGGATGAAATGCAGCACGCCATAGCTCGCGAGGCCGCCGATGAGGGCGGCGATGCCGGCGGCGGCGAGGCCGAGGCTGCCGAATTCGGCGAGCCAGGCGACCAGAATTTGCCGGCGGCTGGCCCCGAGCGTCTTTAGGATCACCGCCTCGCGCCGCCGCCGCTGCTGGCTCGCCGCCATCGTCCCGGCGAGCACCAGGGCACCGGCGAGCAGCGTGAGCGAACTGGTCGCGAGCAATGCGGCATTGATCCGCGCAAGCAAGGCGGCGACGCTCGCCAGCACATCGGCGAGTGGCACGCCGGTGACATTGGGCAGCGCGTCGGTGACAGTGCGCAAAATCCGCCCCTCGCTCCCCGGTCTTGCGTGGAGCGCGGCGATAAAACTATGCGGCGCGTGGGTAAGCGGGTCGGGGCTCGCCACCATCACGAAATTGAGATCGAACGACGACCAATCGATCGCCCGAAGATTGGCGACCCGGAAATCGATCCGCCGGCCGAGTACGCTTAGCGTTACCGTATCGCCGAGATGAAGACCGAGCCCCGCGGCGATGGCGGCATCGAAAGAGAGCAGCGGCGGACCGTGATAATCCGCCGGCCACCATTGGCCGGCGATGAGCACCGCTCCCGCCGGGGGCGCCGCGGCATAAGTGAGGCCGCGATCGCCGCGCAACACCCAGGCGATGTCGGGCCGCGGTTTGATCTCCGCGACCGGGACACCGGCGATCGCCGTGATACGAGCGCGAAGATTGGGCACCTCCTCGATGGCGCCGGCGGCGGGATCGGCGGCGATGATGGCATGAAAGCGCGCACGCTCATCTGGCTGAATATCGATGAAAAATAGCGAGGGCGCGTGCGTCGGCATCTCAGAGCCGATTTCGCGGCGCAGATTGCCGGCGATCAGCGCAACCGTGGCCAGGGTCGATAAGCCAAGCCCTAGCGAGAGCAGAATGACCGGGCTCGCCGACCCGGGCCGATAGAGATTGGCAAATCCGAGACGGAGCGCGGGCGACGCGAAAAGCCGCCCGAGCCGAGCCAGGCGCATCAGCAGCCACGCGCCACCACGAAGTAAGAGAAAGGCCGCGGGAATGGCGAGACAAAACCAAATCGCGAGCCTGTGATCCGGCGTTGCCGCGAGCATCAGCCCGGCGAGCGCCGCGGCAAAGGCCGCGATGGCGAGCGCGATGCGGGCACCGGGCCACGCCGTTTCGGCCAGAGACGCCTCGCGAAACAACGCCGCGCCGGGAATCCGGAGCGTGCGCGCAAGCGGTCGGAGCGCAAACACCGCCGCCGTCAGCGCGCCGTAAAGGGCTGCGAGCAGCAAGGGCGCGGGCGCGATACCGCCGGCGAGAGAAATGCCGAGCAGGTGGCGCAACAGGCCGCCGAGCAAAAACGGCGCCGCCGCGCCGAGCGCAAGACCAAGCAGGAGACCCATCAGCGCCAAAGCCCCGACCTCCAGCGCCGCGAGGCTGAAAAGCAGCCGATCGGTGGCGCCGAGACATCGCAGAATGGCCAAATTCCGCGTCTCCGCGGCGACCCAGGCGCGAACCCCGTTGGCGACGCCAATCCCGCCCATGAGCAGCGTGGTGAGCCCAGTGAGCGAGAGAAAAAGCGCGATGCGGTCGATGAAGCGGGTGAGTTCCGGCGCCGCCTCTCGCGCCTCGCGTACCCTGAGGCCGAGTGCGGCGAAACGCGCCTTAAGGGCTGCCGCCAGCCCGGCGCCATCGCCGGTAACGACGGCGCGGAGGGCGTGGTCATCGAGACTTCCGGGCTGGATCAGCCCGGTTGCCGCGAGGGCTGCCTCGGAAATCAGCACGCGCGGGCCAAATAGGGCAGCGCTCCCCACCCGATCGGGTTCGTCCTCGATGATGCCGCGCAGCACGAATTCGGCGTTGCCGAGCCGAAGCCGCGCGCCAAGCGTTACCCCGAGCCGGTCGAGGACGGCGCGTTCAGCAAGCAGCCCAAAGCGCCCATCGCGCGGCGCGAGTGCGGCCGCCAGCGGCTGCGCCGGGGCGAGGGTCACGGTGCCGATGAGCGGCCAGGCGCCATCGACCGCCTTGAGCTCGACCAGCGCCCGCGCACCATTATCGGCAACCAGCAAGGAGCGGAGCCGCACCACCTCGGAAAGCCGCGCCCCTTGCGCGCGCAAAAACGCTGCCACCTCGGCCGGAACCGGCTCCGCGCCCGAGGCGATTTCGATATCGCCGCCGAGAATCCGCCGCCCATCGGCCGCAAGCCCGGCGGCCAGGCCCGCCCGCACTTCGCCGACCGCGGCGATCGCGCCCACCCCGAGTGCAAGACACGCAATCACCAGCCACCAGCTGCGCAAACCGCTGCGCAGTTGCCGCAAAGCCAGCCGTCCCGCCAGCTTCACGAAACGAGGCGCCCGTCGGCGAGGTAGACCCGACGTTCGCAACGCGCCGCGAGCGCCGGGTCATGGGTCACGAGCAAGAGGGTGGTCGCATGCGCGCGCTGCTCGGCAAAGAGCAGCGAAATGATCTCGCGCCCCGTTGCTTGGTCGAGATTGCCGGTTGGCTCGTCGGCAAGAATGAGGCGCGGCGCGGCGCTGAAGGCGCGGGCGATGGCGACGCGCTGCTGTTCGCCGCCCGAAAGCGTGCTCGGTAAATGGGTGAGGCGATGGCCGAGCCCGACCGCCTCGAGGGCGGCGCGGGCGCGGGCGCGTGCATCAGCCCGGCCCGCGAGTTCGAGCGGCACTGCGACATTTTCGAGCGCGGTCATACTCGAGATCAGGTGAAAGGCCTGAAAAACGATACCGATATACCGCCGCCGGAGCCGTGCCAGCGCGTCTTCGCTGAGCCCGGCCAACTCTTCGCCGGCGAGGCTGATGGTGCCTGCGGTTGGCCGCTCGAGCCCGGCGAGCAGCATGAGGAGGCTGGTTTTCCCCGACCCCGAGGGCCCGAGCAGCGCCACCGTCTCTCCCGCCGCGATGTCGAAATCGAGCCCGCGAAGAATGTTGACGGGCCCGGCGGCGGCGGGCACCGTGAGCGAGAGGTTGCGGACACGAATGAGGGGGGTGAGGGCGTTTTCAACGGCGGGGAGAGCGGTTTCAGCATCCATGACGAAAGCATATGGCATTCCTCTCATCCGGCGCGAGGGGTTGCTCGCGGTTTGCGCGCTGTTTCTCCTGGCCGCGGCCCCGGCCCATGCGCCAACGCGGCTTCTCGTGCTGGGCGATTCGCTCGCCGCCGGGTACGGCTTGGCGCCCGAAGCGGGGTTTCAGGCGTTGCTTGCGCAGGGCTTGGCCTTGCGGGGATGGCCGGTGGTGATCGAGGATGGCGCGGTCTCGGGCGATACCAGCGCCGGCGGGCGGGCGCGGCTCGATTGGCTGCTCGGCGATGACGGCGCGGCGGCGCCGGAGGCCGCGCTTGTTGAACTTGGCGCCAATGATGGGCTGCGCGGGACGCCGCCCGAGGAGATGGAGGCCAATCTGGGCGCGATTCTCGACAAACTCGCGGCACGCCACATCCCGGTCTTGCTGTGCGGGATGTATGCGCCACCGAACATGGGCAGCGAGTACGGGGCGCGGTTCCGCGCCGTGTTCACGCGGCTCGCGGAGCGGCCGGGGGTCATTTTTGAGCCGTTTTTCCTCGATGGCGTCGCCGGCGACCCGGCGCTCGCTCAGCCGGATCATCTGCACCCCAACGAGGCGGGCGAAACGCGGGTGGTTGCGCAGATTTTGCCCTATGCTGAGCGTCTCCTTGCCCTGGTCGGGCACTGAAAGGCCCGGCATGCGCCTTTTCGTCGCGCTCGATTTGCCTTGGACGCTCCGCGAGCGGTTGACCCTGCTCGCCGGTGGCTTGCCAGGCGCGCGCTGGATCACCGCGGAGAATTACCATCTGACGCTGCGCTTCATCGGCGAAATCCCCGGCCATCGCGCCGATGACGCGGATTTTGCGCTCGCGGCGTTGCGTGCGCCAGGGTTTTCGCTGACCCTCGCCGGGGTTGGTACCTTCGAGAAGGCTGGCAAACCGGCCTCGCTCTGGGTCGGGGTGGAGCGCAATCCGGCGCTCGATCACTTGCAAAGCAAGATTGAAACTGCGTTGCAACGCGCTGGCTTTGCCCCCGAACGCCGGCGTTTCGTGCCGCATGTCTCGCTCGCGCGCCTCGACAACCCGCCAGGGGAAAAGCTCGCCGCGTTTTTGCAGGCCCATAATCTCTTCCGCACCGCGCCGATTGCGATCGATCATTTCACCTTGTTCAGCTCGCGGCTGGGCAAGGCGCACGCGGTCTATATCGCAGAAGCGGATTACGCGCTTGGCTGAGGGCGAGACTCTGGCGGCGTTGGCGGAGGAAGCGCGCTCATGCACGCGCTGCAGCGCCCAGCTGCCGCTTGGCCCGCGCCCGGTCTTTCGTGTCTCGGCGACCGCGCGGATCTTGATCATCGGCCAGGCGCCGGGCACGCGCGTGCATGAGAGCGGTGTTCCGTTCACCGATGCCTCCGGCACGCGGCTGCGCGCCTGGCTCGGGATCGAGGATGCGGTGTTTTACGATGCGTCGCGGATCGCGATCCTGCCGGTGGGTCTTTGCTATCCGGGCCGGCTGGCGCGCGGCGGCGATGCACCGCCGCGGCCCGAATGCGCGCCGCTGTGGCATCCGCGTTTCCGCCCGCTCATGCCCGCGATCGCGCTTACCCTGCTGGTTGGCGGCTATGCGCAGAATTTCGTCCTCGGGCCCGGGCGGGTGGGCGAAAGAGTGGCTGATTTTCGCCGCTATTTGCCGCACTATCTTCCGCTTCCCCATCCTTCCTGGCGCACCACCGCCTGGGAACGCGCCCATCCCTGGTTTGGGGAGGCGCTATTGCCGGTGCTGCGCCAACATATCGCGAGGCTGCTTACATGAAACGCGCGCTGCGCTGGCTGTTCGGGCTTTTGGTTCTCGGCGTGCTCGTTCTCGCTGGCGCTGATTATCTCGTCTGGCGCTGGGCGGGCGGGCTGATCGCGGAGAATTATGCGAACTGGCGCGCCGCGCGCGAGGCGGAGGGGTGGGTAGTGGAAAATGGCCCACCGCACCTGGGCGGCTGGCCGTTCGAGGCGCGACTCTCGGTGCCGGATGTTGCACTGAAGGGTGGGGCAGGGGTGATGCCAGGGGGAATGGCGCTCACGCTGCCGGTGGTTGATCTTGCGGTCAGCGTGATGGCGCCGCGTGATCTTCGCATCACCGCCGAAGGCACTGCGCGGGCCCGCCTTGCCTTTCTCCCGCCGCTTGCGATCACCGCCGAGGCGGCCGAGCTGCATGCCATATTGGCCGCCGAGCCGGAGGCCGCAGCGCCGCTCGCGGGCTCGGCAGCGCGCGTCACCGTGCAGCCCGACGAGGCCGCTCAAGGTGCCGCCCAAGGCCTTATTTTCACTATTGATCGCATCGATTTCTTGCTCTCCTCCCCAGCTGCGCCGCCGACGCTGACCGTTCATGCCCAAGCCAATGGGATTGGCCTTCCCGCGGCGATCGCCTGGCCGTTTGGGCCACATATCGGCCGGCTTTCCTTTGATCTCAGCCTTGCGCCACCGCTGCCGCCGGGCACGGATTTCGCGGCGAATGAGGCGGCCTGGCACCAGGCGGGCGGGGCTTTGCGGCTGGCGGCGACGCTCACGGACTGGGGTGGGGCGGCGCTGTCGGGAGAGGCGAAGATCGGCCTCGACGATAAATTGGCCCCCGAAGGGATTGGTTTGCTGCATCTTATCGACCCCGATGCAGCCGTCGCGAGCCTTGCGCATGCGGGCATGATCCCGGATGGGTCGGCGCAGGCGCTGGGGGCGGTTTTGCGCTTGATCGCGCGCCCGGCGGCCGAGGGCGGCAAACCGGAGGTGGATTTGCCGCTGGCATGGTCGGCCGGCACGGTCTCGGCCGGCGGAATCCCGCTTTTTCGGCTCACCCGAGAAGGGCTCGGCGCGCCCTAGAGCAAAGCCCTTCAGGAAAAAGTTTTTTGGTTCTTTTTTTCAAAAAAGAACAGCTTTCCGCCCCTTTTTAACGTACCAAAGCCGCGAGTAGCGCATCGAGGCGAAGGCGCCCTTCGGGAAGGGTGGCCAAGCGGCCGGTCTCACGCCATGTGAGGTAGCCTTCGGCCAAGGCGGCGCGCAGGGTTTCGCTGTCGATCGCCATCTCCTGCGTCAGCCCGGTTTCGCGCGCGAGGCGGGCGAGATCGACGCCCTCGGTGAGCCGCAAGCCCATGAGCAGCATTTCGCGGGCTTGTTCGCTCGCGGTGAGCGGCGTCTCCTCGATGCTGCCGTGGCCGTTCTCCTCGACGCGCGCGGCCCAGAGTTCGGGGACGCGGTGACGGCGGGTTGCGAGCCGGGCTCCTGCGCGTGAAAGCCGGCCATGCGCACCGGGGCCTATTCCAGCGTAATCATGATAGCGCCAATAGGCGAGGTTGTGGCGGCTTTCGGCGCCACGCTTGGCGTAATTGGAGATTTCATAGGCAAAAAGCCCGAACCGCGCGGCTTCCTCGCCGGTCGCCTGGTAGAGGGCGGCGGCGTGATCGGGGTCGGGGAGGGTGATCTCGCCACGGGCATGGGCGGTCTCGAAGGCGGTGCCGGGCTCGATGGTGAGCTGATACAGCGAGAGATGATCGGCGGCGAGGGTGAGCGCCCGCCGCAATTCGCCGCGCCAGGCGGGGACGCTTTGGCCGGGGCGGGCGTAGATGAGATCGAAGGAGAGGCGGGGGAAAATTTCCCGCCCACGTTCGAGGGCGGCGATCGCCTCGCCCACGGAATGGCGCCGCCCGAGCCAAGCAAGCGCGGCAGGGTCGAGACTTTGGATGCCGAGCGAGAGGCGGTTGACGCCGGCGTCACGGAAGGCGACGAGTTTCTTCGCCTCCACGCTGGTCGGGTTGGCTTCCAGGGTGATTTCGAGATCGTCTTCCGGCGCGAAAAGCCGCCGCGCATCGGCGATCAGGGCGGCGACGGCGTCGGGGTCCATCAGGCTCGGCGTGCCGCCGCCAAAGAAGATCGAGGCGAGCCGGCGTTTTCCCAATCGCTCTCCCTCATGGGCGAGTTCGGCGCGCAAGGCGGCGACGAAGCGGCGGCTGTCGGCTTGCTCGCGCACATGGCTGTTGAAATCACAATAGGGGCACTTGGCGCGGCAGAACGGCCAATGGATATAAAGTGCGAGCATGGCGGGCATATCGGCCGATGCTGTGCCGATGGCAATGGGGAGCGGGGGAATGGCGGGTCGGGCGGGAAAATCGGCGGGGTCGGTCGCGCGGGTGCGGGCGGCGCTGCTGGCTGCGGGCCATGCCGATACCATCAGGCCGGCGCCGGCGGGCGCGCGCACGGCGGAGGAGGCCGCGGCGGCGGTTGGCTGTGCTGTGGCGCAGATCGTCAAATCGCTGGTGTTTCGTCTCGGTGACGCGCCGCTTCTGGCCTTGGTCTCGGGTGCCAACCGGGTCGATCCGGGGCGCCTTGCCGCCCTGTTCCCAGGCGCCGAGATCGGCCGCGCCGATGCCGGCTTCGTGCGGGCGGTCACGGGCTTCGCGATCGGCGGCGTTGCCCCGATCGGCCATCTGACCGCACCCGAGACGGTGATCGACGCGGATCTCTTGGCGCTCGACCCTATTTTCGCGGCGGCCGGGGCGCCGGATTACTTGTTTCAGACCTCGGCGGCGGCGCTGGTGCGGCTGACTGGCGGGCGGGTGGTGGCGCTACGCGCTGAGGCGTTATGAATGAATAAAAATAACGAAGGACGCCAATGACTTGCATATCTTTTTCGTGGCAAAATCGCCCTTGGCCCCGCTTGACCCTGTAAGGCCGCCCCGGCACACTCGCGCGCAATCAGCCCGCCAGTCGCGGGGCGTTGAAACCGGATACGTGGCGTGAAGGGGAGATGAGATGCCGACAATTTCGCTTAAAGTGAACGGCAAGGCGGTGTCCGCCGAGGTCGAGGGGCGCACGCTGCTGGTTGAGCTGTTGCGCGAGAAACTCGGCCTGACCGGCACCCATATCGGCTGCGATACCAGCCAGTGCGGCGCGTGCGTCGTGCATGTTAACGGCGATTCGGTAAAATCCTGCACCATGCTTGCGCTTCAGGCTGACGGGGCCGAGGTTACGACGATCGAGGGGCTGGCGGCGGCCGATGGCACGTTGCACCCGATGCAGGCGATGTTCCGCGAGCACCACGCCCTGCAATGCGGCTATTGCACACCGGGGATGGTGATGAGCGCGATCGACATCGTGCAAAAACACCCGGAAGGCTTGAGCGAAGAGCAAATCCGCGAGGAGCTCGAGGGCAATCTCTGCCGCTGCACCGGCTATCACAATATCGTCAAGGCGATCGCCGCGGCTTTTCCATTGATGCACCAAAAGCACGCGGCCTGAGCACGGAATCGGCGACAGAGATTTTTTCACGTAACGCGACGCGGCAAGAACAATACGCATCCGCGCGAGACCCCAAGGGAGGGTTGCATGGCTTTCGAAGGGATTGGCGCTTCCGTCAAGCGCCGTGAAGATGGCCGGTTCTTGGCCGGGCGTGGCCACTATGTCGATGATATGAACCGCCCCGGCCAGGTTTACGCCGCTATCCGCCGCTCCGATCGCCCGCATGCGCGGATCAAGAGCATCGATTCCAGCGCCGCCGCCGCCGCGCCCGGGGTGATCGCGGTTTATACCGGCGCCGACATGGCAGCCGATGGCATCGGCGGGCTGCCCTGTGGCTGGCAGATCCACAACAAGGATGGCAGCCCGATGGCCGAGCCCATGCATCCGGTGCTCGCCACCGGCAAGGTGCGGCATGTCGGCGACCCGATCGCCGTGGTGATCGCCGAAACCAAGGCCCAGGCCAAGGACGCGGCGGAATTGCTGGTGATCGATTTCGAGGATTTGCCCGGCGTTGCCGATATCCGCGCGGCCAGCGCCCCCGGCGCCCCCTTGGTGCATGACGAGGTCGCCGGCAATGTCTGCTATGACTGGCATATCGGCGACAAGGGCGCGGTCGATGCCGCGTTCGCGCGCGCCAAGCACGTGGTCAAACTCGACCTCGTCAATAACCGGCTGATCCCGAACGCAATGGAGCCACGCGCAGCGCTCGGCGAATGCGACGTCTCCGGCCATTACACGCTCTCCACCACCAGCCAGAACCCGCACGTCATCCGCCTCTTGATGGGCGCCTTCGTTTTGCACATCCCCGAGCACAAGCTTCGTATCATCGCCCCCGATGTCGGCGGTGGGTTCGGGTCGAAAATCTATCACTATGCCGAGGAGGCGATCGTCACCTGGGCCGCAGGCAAATTGCGCCGGCCGGTGAAATGGACCGCCGAGCGCTCGGAAAGCTTCATGTCGGATGCGCATGGTCGCGATCATGTCAGCCACGCCGAAATGGCGGTCGATGAGGAGGGGCATTTCCTTGCGCTCAGGGTCTCGACGCTCGCCAATATGGGCGCTTATCTCTCGACCTTCGCGCCCTCCGTCCCGACCTATCTGTATGCGACGCTGCTCGCCGGCGTCTATAAAACCCCGGCGATCTATGCCGAGGTCAAGGCGATCTTCACCAACACCGTCCCGGTCGATGCCTATCGTGGCGCCGGGCGGCCGGAGGCGGCGTTTCTGCTCGAACGCTTGGTCGATGTCGTCGCGCAGGAGACCGGGATCGACCGGGTGGAATTGCGGCGGAAGAATTTCATCCCCGCCGACGCCTATCCCTATCAAACCCCGGTCGCCCTGCAATATGACAGCGGCAATCACGAAATGACGCTCGCCGAGGCGCTCAAAGCCGCCGATTATGCGGGCTTTCCGGCGCGCCGGGCAGAGGCGGCGCGGCGCGGCAAGCTGCGCGGCATCGGGATTTCCACCTATCTCGAAGCCTGCGGCATCGCCCCGAGCCATGTCGCCGGCGCCCTCGGCGCCCGCGCCGGGCTTTATGAGGTCGCCAATATCCGCGTCCACCCAACCGGCAGCGTCACCGTCTTCACCGGCGCCCATAGCCACGGCCAGGGCCATGAGACCACGTTTGCGCAGCTCGTCGCGGATCAACTCGGTGTGCCGTTCGATCAGGTTGACGTGGTGCATGGCGATACCGGCGAAATCCCCTTCGGTATGGGCACCTATGGCAGCCGTTCGCTTGCCGTCGGCGGCTCGGCGATGGTCAAGGCGATGGACAAGATCATCGCCAAGGGCAAGCGCATCGCCGCTCATTTGATGGAAGCCTCCGTCGAGGATATCGAGTTCAAGGACGGCGCCTTCCGTGTCGCCGGCACCGACAAAGCGAAGGCGCTCGCCGAAATCTCTCTCGCCGCCTATGTCCCGCATAATTATCCGATCGAGGAGTTGGAGCCGGGGCTGGAGGAGACCGCGTTTTACGACCCGAAAAACTTCACCTATCCCGGCGGCTGCCATGTTTGTGAAGTCGAGATCGACCCCGAAACAGGCGTGACCAAGGTGGTCAACTTCGTCGCCGTCGATGATGTCGGGCGGGTAATCAACCCGATGATCGTCGAGGGGCAGGTACAAGGCGGGGTCGCGCAGGGGATCGGTCAGGCGCTGCTGGAAGGCGCGGCTTACGATGCGAACGGCCAGCTTCTCTCCGGCTCGTTCATGGACTACACCATGCCGCGCGCCGACAATCTCCCCAACATCACCGTCGGCACCGAAATCACGCTCTGCACCCACAACCCGCTGGGGTCGAAGGGGTGCGGCGAGGTCGGCGCCATCGGTAGCCCGCCCGCGGTGATCAACGCCGTGGTCGATGCCCTCAAGGACTATGGCGTGCGGCATATCGACATGCCGGCAACGCCCGAGAAAATCTGGTCGATCATTGCGGCCAACCGGCCGAAGATGGCCGCGGAATAGGAGCCAAGCATGTACGATTTCGCTTATCAGAAACCTGCCAGCGTCGCCGATGCGGTGAAGCTTCTCGCCGGCGACGCCGAGGCCAAACTTCTTGCCGGCGGCCAGACTTTCATCCCCGTCCTCAAGCAGCGGCTCAACAAGCCCTCCGCGGTCATCGACCTCGCCGGCCTCAAGCTTTCGGGGATCAGCGTCTCTGCCAACAGCGTGACCATCGGCGCGATGACGACGCACGCGACCGTCGCCCGCTCGGCGGAGGTGAAAAAGGCGATCCCGGGCCTCGCCATGCTCGCCTCCTGGATCGGCGATAATCAGGTTCGCCATCGCGGCACCATCGGCGGCTCGCTCGCCAATAACGACCCCTCCGCTTGCTATCCGGCGGCGGTCTTGGCGCTGGGTGCCGTCATCAAGACCAATAAGCGGGCGATCAAGGCCGATGATTTCTTCCAGGGCATGTTCACGACCGCCCTCGAGCCTGACGAGATCATCACCGCCGTCGAATTCCCGCTGCCGGTCGAGAAGTCGGCCTACGAGAAATTCCGCCAGCCCGCCTCGCGTTACGCGATGGTCGGCGTGTTCGTTGCCAAGGGGCCGGCGGGGGTGCGTGTCGCCGTCACCGGCGCGGGGCAGAACGGCGTGTTCCGGGTGCCGGAGATGGAAGCGGCGCTCGCCAAATCCTGGTCGCCGGACGCGATCGCGGGCGTGAAAGTTTCGCCCGAGGGGTTGAACAGCGATATCCACGGCAGCGCCGCCTATCGCGCCCATCTGATCACGGTGATGGCGAAACGCGCGGTCGCCGCCGCCTGAACGCGACTTTCGAGGTAGCGGGGTACGGCTCTCGCCTGTATCCCGCTGCGTTTCGCCCTGCTCGGTTTCCGTCTGGCCGCGTGTGACGAAGGTTTAAGTTGGCGCCGGCACCCCGGCTTCGGCGAGGGCAGCACTCTGGCGCGCCGCCAGAGCTTCCGTATCGAAATCGGCGATCAGTTCGTGAAACATCCGATGCCAGTTGAGTTCGGCGCCAAGGCGTAAAAACACGCTGCCAAGTCCGATCGCCGAGCGATCCATGAGCAAAAATTCGCGCGGGGGCTGTACGCCTCCGGTGCGTTGCAAACCCTCATGCACTTTTTCCGCAACCGCGCGGCCGAATTGCGTGTCATTCGTCTCCTGGATGCGCCGTGGGCGATCTTGCATCAGGGGCTCGTAGAGAAATTTTGCCCAAAGATTGAGCACTTCCATTTTCTCTCGGGTAATATCGCTAAATCCCCAAGAGACATAGGCGGCGTGGGCGCGGTCTTCGTCGTTATCGCGCACGGCCTCGTAAAGATCGATCACGCCGCGCACGAAACGCGGCGGAAAGACGCGGATCGCACCGAAATCGAGCAGATTGACCCCGCCTTGCGGCGCCACCTGGTAATTGCCGGGATGCGGGTCGCCGTGGATCACGCCAAATCGATAGAGCGGCACGTACCAGGCGCGAAACAGCGCCTCCGCGATGCGGTTGCGCGCCTCCTGCGGCGGATTTTCGCCGAGCCAACGCAATAGCGGCTCACCATCGAGCCAGGTCATGGTGAGCAGTCGCGACGTGCAATAGGCCTCGACCGGATGCGGCACGTGAACCATCGGCTGATCGGCCAGCATCTGCCCGTAAAGCCGCATCTGGGCCGCTTCACGCCGATAATCGAGCTCCTCGCGCAGCCGTTCGGCGATTTCGTTATAGATTTCGCCTTGGCGGATGGCGTTATCCATCCGGTGATAGACCGCCATCGCGAGCTTCAACTGGCGGAGATCGGCCTCCACCGTGCTCGGCATATCCGGGTATTGCAGCTTGCAGGCAACCCGGCTGCCATCGGGTAGGCTGGCGCGATGCACTTGGCCGAGGCTGGCCGCGGCGGCGGCTTCCTCTTCGAAATGCGCGAAGCGCTTGCGCCAGTCGCGGCCGAGTTCGCTCTCCATCCGGCGGCGGACGAAGGCGCGGCCCATCGGCGGGGCATTGGCCTGCAATTCCGCGAGTTCGGCGGCATATTCGGCGGGGAGTGCATCGGGCACCGTCGAGAGAAATTGCGCGACCTTCATCAGCGGCCCTTTGAGACCGCCGAGAATGACTTTCAAATCCTCCGCGTGCTTGCCGCGATCGGTCTGGATGCCAAACAGCCGGGCGCCGGCGACGCGGGCGGCGATGCCGCCAACGGCACCCGAGGTGCGCGCCATGCGCTTGATTTCGCCAAACAGGGTCGAGCCGTCGCGCCGCCCCTCGGTCTCGGAAAAATCGGCCATCAGCCCATCGCCTCGAGCTGGTCGATGAAACCGGCGATCACCTCGGTGCCACGACGCCAGAACGCCGGATCGGCGGCGTCGAGCCCGAACGGGGCGAGCAATTCGCGGTGCCGCTTGCTGCCGCCAGCGCGCAGGAGATCGAGATATTTCTTGGCAAATCCGGGATGCCCATCCTGAAACACGCCGTAGAGCGCATTCACCAGGCAATCGCCGAACGCATAGGCGTAGACATAAAAAGGGCTGTGGATGAAATGCGGGATATAGGCCCAATAGACAGCATAATCGTCGCTGAATTCGAAGGCCGGCCCGAGGCTTTCGCGTTGGACCTCAAGCCAGATGTCACCGATTTGCGCCGGCAAAAGCTCCCCCTCCCGCCGCGCAAGATGGAGCCGCTTTTCAAAGCGATAAAAGGCGATTTGGCGGACGACGGTGTTCAGCATGTCCTCGATCTTCGCCGCCAGCATCACCCGCCGCCGGGCGGGATCGCGCTCGGCGTCGAGAAGGGCGCGAAAGGTCAGCATCTCGCCAAACACTGACGCGGTCTCGGCCAAAGTCAGCGGCGTATTCGCGAGCAGATAGCCCTGAGCGCTCGCCAGCACCTGGTGCACGCCATGGCCGAGTTCATGCGCAAGCGTCATGACGTCGCGCGTACGGCCATGATAATTAAGCAAAAGATAGGGATGTGCGGAGGGCACCGTCGGATGGGCGAAGGCCCCCCCGGCTTTGCCTGGGCTCGGGGCGGCATCGATCCAGGGGCGCTCGAAGAACGGCCGCGCCGTCGCCGCGAGCTCGGGCGAAAACGCATCATAGGCGTCGAGCACGCGCCGCGTTGCCTCTGCCCACGGGATTTGCCGATCCTCGTCGTCAGGCAAGGGGGCGTTGCGGTCCCAGTATTGCAGGCGTTCGAGGCCGAGCCATTTCGCTTTCAACGCGTAATAGCGATGCGAGAGGCGCGGATAGGCGCCGACCACTGTCTCCTCCAACGCCGCCACAACCTCGTCTTCCACCATATTGGCGCGATTGCGATAGCTCCATGGCTGCGGATAGCGGCGCCAGGTGTCGATCGTCTCTTTGTCTTTGGCTAGGGTGTTGGTAATAAACGAAAATAGACGGACGTTAGTCGAAAACACCTCGCCGATCGCGCGCGCGGCGCGCGCGCGTATGCCACGGTCGCGATCGGAGAGTTTTTCCAGCGCCGCGTTGACCGTCAGCATCTCGCCGTCGATCGGAATACGCAGCGCGGCGATGGTCTCGTCGAAAAGCCGGCTCCATGCGGCCTGGCCGGTCACTTCCTTCTCATGCAAGAGTTTTTCCAGCTCGTCTGAGAGCTGGTGGTCCCGGAAGACGCGGAGATCCTCAAGCCAAGGCTGCCAGCGGGCAAGCGCGGGGGCTGCGCGTTTGCGCGCCAATGCCGCCTCGTCGAGCCGGTTCAGCTCAAGGGTGAAGAACAATAAATGGCTGCTGGTCGCGGTCACCCGCTCGGTGATGGTCTGATAAAAGCGCCCACGTTCGGCATCGGTCGAGCAGGCGGCGAAGAGAAGCTGGGCGTAAGAGATCAAACGGCCGAGCCGCTCCTCGATCTGCTCATAGGTCGCGATCGCCGCCGCCAGCGCATCACCCGAAAGTGCGGCGATTTTGCCGGCATGGGCGCTTTCGAACGCTTTGGCGGCTTTCTCGGCTGCGGCGAGATCGGCCGCGATCTCGGGGCTCTCTGGGCCTTGATAGAGATCGCCGAGATCCCAGGAAGGGAGTTTGCTCTCGGCGGCGCGTTTTTGGGTGGCGCTATCGGGCGGGGAGGCGGGCATCGGGAACGACCTCGTCTGAGTGATGGTCGTGATGTAATCAATCCCCCAAGAAGGTCAAAGGGCCCCGCCAGCGGCGAGGCCCAGGAGCAAAGTCTCGACGGCTAGTTTTTCAGAATAACCGCCACAATGTGGTTATTTTTTTTACGTTCTGGCGAGCTGCTGCTCGACCAGGGTTGCCCAGTAAGAGGCGCCGATAGGGAGGATGGCGTCATTGAAATCATAGGCGGGGTGGTGGACCATGGGTTCATTCTCGCGCCCGCGGCCGCCGCCGAGCATGATGTAACAGCCGGATTTCTCATTGAGCATGAAGGAAAAATCCTCGCTGCCCATGGTCGGCTGGTCCATGTGGCGGACGGCGTTCGCGCTTGCCACCGCCTCGGCGGCGCGGCGGGCGAGGGTGGTCGCTTCGGGGTCGTTCACCGTCGCCGGATAAGTGCGGCGGAATTCGACCTCGACGTCGGCGCCGAAGCTTTCCGCGATGCCGCGCACCAGCCGCAGCACGCCCTGTTCCAACTGGTCGCCCACTTTCGGCTGGAACCATCGCGCCGTGCCCTTCATCCGCGCCTGCTGCGGGATGACGTTGTAGGTGTCGCCGGCGACGATCTGCCCGATCGTCAGCACCGCCGGGAGGTTGGGATCGACGCGGCGCGAGACGATGGTTTGCAGCGCCGTCACGATCTGGCTTGCGATCACGATCGGGTCGTTGCCGTTATGCGGCTGCGCGCCATGGGCGCCGCGTCCGGTGATGCAGATGTCGATCTGCGCCGCCGCCGCCATCACCGGGCCTTCGCGCCAGGCGAAGACACCTTCCGGAATCCCCGGCCAGTTATGCATGCCGTAGACGCGCTCCATCTCATAGCGCGAGAAAAGCCCTTCTTTCACCATTTCCCGCCCGCCGCCGAGCCCTTCTTCGGCGGGCTGGAAGATGAGATAGACGGTGCCGTCGAAATTTCGCGTCTCGGCGAGGTAGCGGGCGGCGCCGAGCAGCATCGTCGTATGCCCGTCATGGCCGCAGGCATGCATCTTGCCCGGAGTCTTCGAGGCGTAGGGAAGGCCGGTTTCCTCGCGGATGGGCAGCGCGTCCATATCGGCGCGGAGCCCGATCGCGCGGCCCTGGCCGCCATTCTTGCCGTGAATGATGCCGATCACCCCAGTTTTGGCGATGCCGGTGACCACCTCATCGACCCCAAATTCGCGCAGCTTTTCAGCGACGATCCCGCTCGTGCGCACTTCCTCGAAGCCAAGCTCGGGATGCTCGTGAAAATCACGGCGCCAGGCGGTGAGGTCGTCGGCATAGGCGGCGATGCGGTTGATGATCGGCATGAGAGGGTTCCTCGGCGAAAATTCAAAAATCTATTTTGACGGCTTGAAACGTGCGCGCAAGCCCGTCGGCAAGGCCGATCGGGCGCACACCGAGGCGTGCGATCATCGGCGTGGTGGGGAAGGCCTTGTCTTCCAAAAGTCTGCGGATTTCCTCGGGGCTTGCGCGAAGCGGGAGGCGAAGGCGGGCGGTGATCCTGGCTGCGAGCATCAGGAGTGAGGCTGGCATCGGCACGATCCGCGGCCGGGGAAGGCCGCAGGCAGTGGCGATGGCGATGGCGAAATCGGCGTATGTCACTGCCTCGCCGCCGGCGATCACCAGCGTCTCCGGCCCCGCCCAGGCGATGCCGAGCGCGGCTTCGATCGATTGTGTAACGTCATCTTGATGGATGGGCTGGATCAGGCTTCGCCCGCCGCCGGGAAGCGGCAGGAAGGGCAGGCGGCGCAGCATGGCGGCGAGGCGCTGGACGTTCTCCTCCCCCGTCGCGCCATAGATCATCGTCGGGTGCAGCATCACGCCGGCGCGGCCGGAGGCGAGAAATGCCGCCTCGCCGGCGCGGATTTCATCGGCGAGGCGGTCGGGGAAGCGCGAAAAGCGCCGCGTGCTGCCAAGCAAGACGAGGCGCGCGGCGGGCGGCGCGGCCGCCAGCAAGGCTTCGGTATGGCGGGCATGGGCGGTGCTGACGATGCGGCGCGCATCCGAAACTGCTGCACGCATCGCTGCCCGGTCGCTGAGATCAGCGCGCCGCACCGGCGCGAGCAGAGCGTGCTCGCGGAGCGGTGCGGGCGGCAGCCAATGCGGGCTCCGCACCACCGGGACGACGCGGCGGCCAGAGAGCAGCAGGCGGCTCGTCAGCGCTTGCCCGCTCTTGCCGCTCGCGCCGATCACGTGAACGGGCTCGAGGTCTTGTGGTATCATATTACCGCCAACAAAAAACGACGAAGGTGCTTGACGCTTTGGCATGTCCTCGGGCATAAGCCGCCAACTTTCGAGAAGGAATGGGTCATGAAGACGACACTCTCGCTGAAACCGGCGGAGGTGAAGAAGGACTGGGTGCTGATCGATGCCGAGGGCGTCGTGCTCGGCCGTCTCGCTGCCCTGGTCGCCACGCGTCTGCGTGGCAAGCATAAGCCACAATTCACCCCGCATGTCGATTGCGGCGATCATGTCGTGATCGTGAACGCGGACAAGGTGCGGCTCACCGGCAACAAGGCCGAGCAGGCGATCTTCTATTACCACACCGGTTATCCCGGTGGCATCAAGGGCCAGAGCGCGCGCCAGCGGCTCTCCGGCAAGCGGCCGGAGCAGGTGGTCGAAAAAGCCATCGAGCGCATGATCACCCGCGGGCCGTTGCAGCGCCAGCAGATGCGCAATCTGCATGTCTATGCCGGCGCCGAGCATCCCCATGCCGGACAGACGCCGCGCCCGCTCGACGTCGCCGCCCTCAATCCGAAAAACAAGAGAGGCTAAGCCCGATGTCTGGAACCACCCGCACGCTCGCCGATCTCAAAGACATCGTTGCCGCCAAGCCGGAATTGGCGACTACCGCCCCTGAGGCGCCGAAACACGAGCAAAAGCGCGATGCCCAAGGCCGCTCCTACGCGACGGGCCGGCGCAAGAACGCCGTTGCACGCGTCTGGATCAAGCCGGGCAAGGGCGAGATCACCGTCAATGGCAAGAAGGTGGGGCAATATTTCGCCCGCCCGGTGTTGCGCATGGTGATCACCCAGCCGTTTTTGGTCACTGACCGCTATAACCAGTTCGACGTCACCTGCACCGTCACCGGCGGCGGGCTTTCTGGCCAGGCCGGCGCCCTGCGGCATGGGATTTCGCGCGCGCTCACCCATTACGAGCCGGAATTACGCGGCATCCTCAAGGTCGCGGGCTTTCTCACCCGCGATTCGCGTGTCGTCGAGCGTAAGAAATACGGCCACGCCAAAGCGCGGCGGAGCTTCCAGTTCAGCAAGCGCTGATCCGGGCGGCGAGCAGCGGGGCAGGGCGCGATGCCCTGTCCCCGCGCCGGGGCTGACCGGCGATGGAGCGGCTCGATCATTTCATGGCGGCGGCCAATGCGCGTTATTACGCGACCCGCGACCCGTTCGCCGATTTCACCACAGCGCCCGAATTATCCCAGGTTTTCGGCGAATTGCTCGGGCTTTGGGCGGCCGAGACGTGGCGGCTCCTCGGCCAGCCGGACCCCGTCCTGCTGGTCGAGGCCGGCCCCGGGCGCGCGACCCTGATGGCGGATGCGCGGCGTGCGATCGCCGCCGTCACCCCCGATTTCGCTTGCGCCCTTCGCCTCCATTTGATCGAGACATCGCCCCGGCTCCGCGCCCTACAGGCGGAAAAACTGCCCGATGCCGCCTGGCATGAAACCTTTGCGACCCTGCCGCCGGGGCCGCTCATTCTGCTCGCCAATGAATTTCTCGATGCCCTGCCGATCCGCCAATTCGTCCGCCGTGGCGCGCATTGGGCGGAGCGTTATGTCGATTGCGGGCAATTCGTTGAGATCATCTGCCCCGCGCCGCCGGCTTTGCTCGCCGAGATCGCGCCCGCAAACGCGGCGGAGGGGGCGGTGATGGAAATCGCCGAGGCGGCACGGGACTGGGTCGCCGCCCTCGCCGCCCGCATCGCGGCCGAGGGTGGCGCGGCACTCCTCATCGATTATGGCCCAGCGCAGGCGGCACCGGGCGAGAGCTTGCAAGCGCTTCGCGATCGCCGCCCGGCGCCACCGCTTGAAAGACTGGGCGAGGCGGATTTGACCGCCCATGTCGCCTTCGCCCCACTCGTCAAGGCGGCGCGCGATGCGGGCGCGAAAACGGTCGGGCCGCTTGCGCAAGGGGTTTTGCTCACGCGTCTCGGGCTTTATCCGCGCAGCCATCAGCTCGCGCGTAACCAAACGCCGGCACGGGCCTCGGCTTTGCTCGCGAGCGCCCAGCGTCTGGCCGAACCGCATCAGATGGGGCTTCTGTTCAAAGCGCTCGCGATCCTGCATCCTGCCGCCGCAGCCCCTCCAGGATTCGATACGTGACCCTGCCGCCCTTTCTCACCGTGCCGGCGCTTGGCCCTCGGCATGGGTTTTTCACCCGCGAAGGGGGTGTTTCCACCGGCCCCTTCGCCGCCCTCAACGGTAGCCTCGGCGGGCAAGACGCGCGCGAGAACGTGATGGAGAATCGCGCCCGCGCCGCCCGCGCCCTTGGCGCCGATCCCGCCGCCATGGTCGGGCTGACGCAAGTCCACGGCGCTGCGGTGGTATCGGTGGAGGCGCCATGGGTTGCCGGCGCGGGGCCGGCAGCAGACGCGATGGTGACGGCGCGACCCGGGATCGCGCTTGCCATCATCACCGCCGATTGCGCGCCGGTGCTGTTTGCCGATCCCGTGGCCGGCGTCATCGGTGCCGCCCATGCCGGCTGGCGTGGCGCGCTTGCCGGGGTGCTCGAGGCGACGGTCGCGGCGATGGTCGAACGCGGCGCGGCGCCTGCGCGCATCCGGGCCGCGATCGGCCCCTGCATCGCCCAGCGCTCTTATGAGGTCGGCGCTGATCTTCACGCGGCGTTGCTTGCGCGGGATGCCGCCAATGCGCGTTTCTTCGCCCCGGGCCGCGATCACGCCCATTGGCAGTTCGATCTTCCGGGGTTTTGCGCCGCCCGGCTGGCGGCGGCGGGTGTCGCCGAGATCGCGCTTCCCGTTGCCGACACTATGACTGACGCCGGGCGATTTTTCAGCCATCGCCGGCGCACGCTCGCCGGCGGTGGGCCGATCGGCCATCAGATGTCGGTGATCGTGCGTTGAGATGAAACGCGCCCTTCGCCTCGCCGCCCTTCGCCTCGCCGCCCTTCGCCTCGCCGCCCTTCGCCTCGCCGCACTGGCCCCGGCGCTCGCCGGGTGTGTTCCGGTGCCGCATCCCTTCGCCGGGCCGCCAACCGGCGAGACCGCGCAACTCGTCGAGCCGCCGCCGCCGCGCCTTGTCGTGCCGCCCCCGACCGAGGCCCTGCTCGCGAGCGCGGATGCCAAGAATTTCGCCGCCGACCTCGCCGTTGCCCTTCTCGGCAATGAAGTGCCAGCCCAAGCCGGCCCGGGCAAAAAAGGCGATTGGCGCCTGATCGCCAGCGCCGAGATGGCACACGCCCAGGTGACCCCACGCTATACCATTCTCAATCCTGCCGGCGTGAAAATCGCGAGCCTCGATGGCCTGCCCGAGCCGGCTTCATCGTGGGCGCGCGGCGATGCCGGGGTGCTGCAAAGCGCCGCCGAGGATGTTGCGCCCAAACTTGCGACGCTGCTCACCAGCATCGATGCCGCGCAAAAGCAAAACGACCCCAACAGCCTCTATCATCGCCCGGCGAAGGTCGCGGTGCTCGGCGTCGACGGCGCGCCGGGGGATGGCGATTCGTCTCTGTCGCATCAGATGCGCCTGCAGCTGCCGCTACTCGGGGTGATCGTCGAGAACGACCCGAAAGCCGCTGATTTCACGATCGGCGGCGAAGTCCATGTCGCCCCTGCCGCGGCTGGCAATAGCCGGGTTGAGATCAGCTGGCAGATGCGTGATGCGAGCGGGCATGATCTCGGCCGCATCATTCAGATCAACGAGGTGCCGAGCGGCACCCTTGATCAATATTGGGGCGACGTCGCGATCGTCGTCGCCCAACAGGCGGCGGCCGGCATGCGCGAGGTGATGGAAAAGCAGCGCCACCCGCCGCCGGGCGCGCTTGCCGGCGGCAAAAACCAAGCAGGCGCGAACCCGCCACCAGCGACCGCGCCGCCGCCCCCATCCCCGCCGTCAGCACTTGGCGAGCCGACCCAGCCATGACGCACCGGTTGGACACATCCGCGTCACATTGCTAGAAGCCGCTTCATCCCCGGATCGATCGGGGCCTCGGGATCACGCCAGATGAAAATTGTCGCCTGCAACAGTAATCGCCCGTTGGCCGAGGCCGTTGCCGCTTCCCTCAACTTGCCGCTGACCAGCGCCTCCATCCGCCGCTTCGCCGATATGGAGGTGTTCGTCGAAATTCACGAAAATGTCCGCGGCGAGGATGTGTTCGTGATCCAGTCGACGTCGTATCCCGCCAACGACAATCTGATGGAATTGCTGATCACGCTGGATGCGCTCCGGCGCGGCTCGGCGCGGCGGGTGACGGCGGTCATCCCCTATTTCGGCTATGCCCGCCAGGACCGTAAATCCGGCCCGCGCACGCCGATCAGCGCGAAGCTCGTCGCCAATCTGATCACCGAGGCGGGTGCGAACCGGGTTCTCACCATGGATCTCCACGCCGGGCAGATCCAAGGGTTTTTCGACATCCCGGTGGATAATCTCTACGCCGCGCCGCTTTTCACCCGCGACATCCGCGAGCGCTTCGATGGCAAGGATCTGATGATCGTCTCGCCCGATGTCGGCGGTGTCGTGCGCGCGCGGGCGATCGCGACCCGGCTCAATTGCGACCTCGCCATCATCGACAAGCGCCGCGAGCGCGCCGGCGTTTCGGAGGTGATGAACGTGATCGGCGATGTCGCCGAGCGCGATTGCATCCTGGTCGATGATATCGTCGATTCGGGGGGAACATTGTGCAACGCGGCGACGGCGCTGATCGCCAATGGCGCCCGCTCGGCGAGCGTCTATACGACGCATGGCGTGCTCTCGGGTGGCGCGGTCGCCCGCATCACCGCGAGCCCGATTGCGATGATGACCATCACCGATAGTATTCTCGCCACCGAGGCGGTACGCTTGGCCCATAATATTCGTCAGCTTTCGACCGCCCGCCTGCTCGCCGAGGCGATGCGTCGGATCAGCGACGAAAGCTCGGTCAGCTCGTTGTTCGAATAAAATTGGAGTATATCTCGTGAAGCTGCTTTATTCCCCAGGCGCCTGCTCGATCGGCATTCATATCCTGCTCGAAGAGATCGGCGCCCCATTCGAGGCCGAAAAAGTGTCGCTCCGCGAGGGCGAGCATTTGAAGAGTGGGTTCACCGCCCACAACCCGAAATCGAAAGTGCCGACGCTGATCCGTGATGACGGCTCGGTGCTCACCGAATTTCCGGCGATCGCCTATTATCTCGCGCAGACCCATCCCGCCGCGAAACTCTGGCCAGAAGGGGTGGAGGCGCAGGCGCGCGCGCTCGAAATGATCGATTACATCGTCGCAACCGTGCATATGCAGGGGTTTTCGCGCATGTTCGCGCCCGGCAAATTTGCCCCGAGCGAAGCCGATGCGGATGCGGTGAAAAAGCGCGGTCTCGAGATTTTCGAAACTGGGCTTGCGCTTCTCGAGAAGGCGCTGGATGGCAAGGAATATGCGGTCGGCCCGTTCTCGATCGCCGATGCGGCGCTGTTTTACGTCGAGTTCTGGCGCCAGTCTGGAAAACAGCCGCTGCCGGCCAACCTCGCCGCGCATTACCAACGCATGCTCGCCCGGCCTGCGGTGCAGCGGGTTCTGAAAAAAGAAGGCTTCGCCTGAGGCGCATCGCTTGAGCGGGATCATCGAACGGGCGTTCTGGTTTCTCCGCCACGGCGAGACCGATTGGAACGCGCAGAACCTTGCCCAGGGCAATGTCGATATCCCGTTGAATGCGCAAGGGATCGCGCAGGCACGTCAGGCGGCGGCGGCGCTTTGCGCACGCGGGATCGAGGCGATCGCCGCCTCACCGCTCGGCCGCGCCCGCGAGACAGCCGAGATCGTCGCGGCGACGCTCGGGGTTGCGGTCGAGATCGTCCCTGATCTGCGCGAAGTGGCGTTCGGCGTCGAGGAAGGCCAGCCGATGTCGGCCTGGTTTACCGATTGGGTGGCGGGCCACGCAACGCCGGAGGGGGGCGAGTCGTTCGCCGCACTCCGCGCCCGTGCCGCGCGCGCGGTCAATCGGTTGCTCGCCGCCGAGCGGCACTGGCTGGTGGTCGCGCATGGCGGGCTGTTTCGCGCCGTTCGCGCCGAAATGGGCTTGTCTGCGCAAGTGCGAACCGCCAACGGCGTGCCGATCTTCTGCGCGCCGCCACGCGAGAACATGCGGCAATGGCGGCTTTTGAGCCCAGAGGAAGCGGCATCGGCGCACGGATGAGGTTGCCCCGCGGCCGCTGATCGGCTAAGGCCCTCCGGCGCCGGCACCCCTGGAGGCCGGCGTTTTCGGATTCCAGCCAGCAGGAGCGAACCATGGCCAATTTCGTGACCATCGAGGCCGAGGCGCGTGCGCGAGCCGGTAAGGGGGCGGCGCGTGCGACCCGGCGAGAGGGCAAGGTGCCCGGCGTCATCTATGGTGCAAAAGCAGAGCCCGATCTGATCGCGCTCGACCCGCGTTTGGTGCTGCGGGAAATCCATCGCGGCGGTTGGCGCTCGCGCCTTTACGAAGTCGCGGTCGGCGGGACAAAAACCCGCGCCCTGATCCGCGATGTACAGTTCCATCCGGTGAGCGATGCGCCGCTCCATATCGATTTTCAGCGCCTCGCCGCCGGCGAAGAGGTGCGCGTCGCGGTTGCCGTCCACGTCCGTAACGACGGGATCAGCCCGGGCATCAAGCGCGGCGGCGTGCTCAACATCGTCCGCCACACGGTCGACGTCTATTGCGACCCGGAGAAGGTGCCGGAATATTTCGAGGCCGATCTCGCGAGCCTCGACATCAATGACAATGTCCGCTGGTCCGATCTCAAGGGCACCGCCGATTGCCGGCCGATGATCACCGATCGGGACTTCGTGATCCTGACCATCGCGGCGCCGACCAAGGCGGCCGAGACCGCCGAGGTGGCCGAAGGCGCCGCCGCGCCGGCCGCTGCCGCCGCCCCGGCCAAGGGTGCTGCGCCGGCAAAAGCGGCCCCCGCCAAGCCGGCGGCACCCGCCAAGCCGGCGGCCGGCAAGAAGGGTTGATCGCGACCGGTATCGTGCTGTGCTGCTTTGGGTCGGCCTCGGCAATCCCGAGCCGCGCATGCGCCGCAACCGGCATAATATCGGCTTCATGGCGCTTGATGTCATCGCTGACCGCCACGGGTTCGGCCCGTGGCGGCAGCGTTT
>JAJYXY010000222.1:7933-8248 GCA_021801465.1 Pseudomonadota bacterium | reverse complement strand
CAAGATCTGCAGAGCGAAGCCGACATTGTTCCGTCGCGCGCCGTCAGCGTTGCGGTCGGCGCGGTTCATCTCCTCGCGCACATAGGTGGTGACGGCCTGATAGAGATCGGCTTCCAGCGGGGAGAGTTCGTAGCTGGCCGTATAGGCGCGGCGTTCAGGGAATAGCGGCGTGCCGTCGAAGCGGTAGAGCTCCTCCTTGGTGAGCCGGCGCATCATGTCCGAGACATCGGCCTTGTGGACGCCTTCGCGGAACCGTCCCTCAAAGCGGTCGGCATCCAATAGCCCCATGAAGAGCTGGAAATCGGCCTCCTTGCC
>JAJYXY010000222.1:0-7923 GCA_021801465.1 Pseudomonadota bacterium | reverse complement strand
CATCAGCAGCAGGTTGCGGGTGCGGGTGCCAAGCAGCTTGCCGAGCTTGTGGCGCTGGGTTTCCTTGACCTCGCCGCCGAAATAGGAGGCCGACATCCGGTGCGCCTCGTCGCAGATCACGAGGTCCCATTCGGGCGCGGCGACGAGCTTTGCCTTCAGCTCGTCCGAACGCGCGGCCATGTCGAGCCGCACGATCAGCCGGCGGCACTCGGCGAAGGGGTTGCCAGTGACAGAGGCCTCGATCTGATCACGGGTCAGCGCGTCGAAGCGCAGCCCGAATTTTTCGGAGAGTTCGTCCTGCCACTGCTCGACCAGGCTGCCGGGCGCCACGATCAGGCAGCGATCCAGATCACCGCGGATCAGGAGTTCCTTGATCAGCAGCCCCGCCATGATGGTCTTGCCCGCGCCCGGGTCATCGGCGAGGAGGAAGCGGAGCGGCTGGCGGGGCAACATCTCGCCATAGACCGCAGTGATCTGGTGGGGCAGCGCCTCGATCTGGGAGGCGCTAACGGCCAGGTAGGGGTCGAAAAGGTGGGCGAGGCGGATCCGGTAGGCCTCCGAGGCCAGCCGGAGCAGTCCGCCGTCGGCGTCAAAGCCCAGAGCCCGGCCGGCCTCGACGAGTTCGAAAGCGGTTTCCTCGCCGCGATAGACAAGACGTTCCGCGACGCGGCCATTGACCCGAAAGACCAGGTTGAGCGCATCTGCCCCGAAGCGCGCGACCTGCACGATCTCGGCGATGCCGCCGCCGTCCAGGCCGCAGAGCCGGGCGCCCGGCTTGATGTTCTCGAACAGGGTCATCGCGAGGCTTATACCACAATCATGAACTTGCCGTCCGCAGCTGCCTTCAGGGTCGGGGCGGGGGGCGAGAGGCCGGCGACGGCCATACCCGGCGCGGCGCGGCGGCGATTTTTTCGGTCACGCGGTTTGCGGCACGACGGGATGGGTCCGTCTGAACATGGGCGTAGATCGCGATGGAGCGCGGGTTGGAATTGCCCCGAATGGCGCCTGTCAATGCCATCGCCTCGCCGGTCGAGATCGCGATCGAGCCCATGGTGTGCCGCAGCGTATGCGGTGTGACCCCCTTCAGCTTCGCTTTCTCGATCGCTCGTGCCCAAATCGGCTTGACCGCTTGGAAATATCCGTCGCCGCGCTCGGCCTCGGCTCTCTGTTGCGGCGCTGACGGGGGACAATACGAAGGCGCGGTATCGCGGGTTGTTCAAGAATGAACAGCACCTGTTCAGCCGGTTTGCACTGGTGAACCTGTACAGTGCACGGCGGGTGATCACACCGGCCGGATGAGGTTCGGGGGCGGAGTCTGTCCAGCATCCCGACAAAGGGCGCTGGAAGCCTCGGAAAGCCAAAAATCACCATAAATTCGAGGCGCCAGGCCACCAAACGCCGTTCGCCCGACAGATGCAGGGGCAAAAATTGCGCTGTTCAGAGGTTCCTTAACGGACGCCGCTTGACGGGCGTGGCATGACAAGCGCTGCATAACAGGCATTGAGGCGCCCGCGCGTCATTCAGCCGCTGCGCCAGCGCCGCTCCGCCTCGTCCCAAGCCGCGAGTGGCTGCAGGTCTGGAACCCAGGCAAGTCCGGTCTTGGCGTCCGATGAGACGGCGTCGGGGGTGACGACGACATCGAGGAGCGCCGGGCGCTGGGCGAGGGCGCGTTCGATCGCGGGCTTGAGCTGATCCTCCGTCTCCACCCGCTCGGCATGCATGCCAAAGGCGCGCGCCATCGCCGCATAGTCGCTCGATTGTAGCTTTGTTCCGACGATTTTGCCGTAGGTCACCGTCTGGTCATGCACCTCTATCTGCCAGGCGCCATTATTGGCAACGATGATCAGCACTGGAGCTTTATGGCGGACGGCGGTGTCGATCTCGATGGCATTGAAGCCAAAGGCGCCATCACCGGTTGCAACCACCACCGGGCGGTCGGGGAAAGCGAGGCTCGCCGCAATGCCATAGGGCACGCCGACGCCGATGCAGCCGAACGGACCCGGGTCGAGCATCATCGGCGCGGAAAGCCCGACGCGGGCGAAGCTCAGGAAATCGCCGCCGTCGATGATCGCGATCGCCGTCTCGCCGATCGCTTCCTGTAGCGCCGCCAGCACCCGGTTTGGATGCAGTTTGCCATCGCTTCCGGCCGGAGCCGTCGTCATCGCGTGACGGAGCTTTCGCGCCCGCGCCTCATGGCCCGCGCGCAATTTTTCCGCCCACGCCCGATCGATCGCCGACGCTCGGTTGCCGGCCGCGGCGATCAAAGCGCGAAGGGCCGCCACTGGGGTTGCCAGGATCTCGATATCACCGCGACGGTTGTCGCGAAGCTCGCCCGGCACGTCACCGATACGAACAAAGCGTGCCTCGCCAAACACCGCAGGCGAGCCATAGGCGAGTTGAAAATCGAGCCGCCGCCCGATCGTCACCACAACATCCGTCTCTCCCATTACCGTCCCGCGCATCGCGGCGACGACGGAAGGGTGGGTATCGGGCACCAGACCGCGGCTTTCGCCGGTGTCGAGATAGAGGGCACCGAGCCGATCGAGAAGCGTCACCAGCTCTGGGCCGGCGCCGCGCGCGCCGCGCCCGGAGATAACGAGCACGCGGGTTGCATTCCACAAGAGCTCGACCGCCTCGGCGATCCGCGCCGGGTCGGGCGGTATCACCGGCCGGAGCTTGGCGCGAAGATGCTCTTCGCGTTGCAGCGGTTTCGGCACTGAGCGGCGCACGACATCGACCGGGAAATCGATATAGGACGGGCCCGGCTCGCCGCCTTCGCCAAAGGCACGGGCGATGGCCTCATCGAGTTCGGCCAGTGCGAGTGCTGGGTCACGCACGGTGCGGGCATAACGCGTCATCGCGCGGACCAGCAACGTGTGGTCAAGGTCTTGCAGGCCACCACGATTCTCCTGCGCCATTGGGTTGGTGCCGGAGATGACCAGAACCGGAGCGCGCGAGACATGGGCATTGGCGATGCCGGTCATGGCGTTGGTGACGCCAGGCCCCGCAGTCACGAGCGCGACGCCGAGGCCGCCGGTAAGCTCGGCATGGGCCTGCGCCATGTGCACCGCCGCCCGCTCGTCGCGGACATCGATGATCGCGATGCCCTCGGCGTCGAGGCGCATCCAGATCGGCATAATATGGCCGCCGCAAAGCGCAAAAACGCGCTCCACACCGCGCCGCTTGAGCAGCCGGGCGATCAGGGCGGCAACGCTGTCTGGGTCGATGGTCATCATGGGTTTACTCTCATGTTCCCGGGGAGGCGCTTTATCCATTGCTCGGAAATTTCGTCTTGAGCACGCGATGGAGGATTTTTCCCGTCGCCGTGCGCGGCATCTCCTCCTCGCGCAGGAAGGAGCATGAGCGGGGGCGTTTGTAGCCGGCGAGGCGGTCCTTGCACCAGGCGAGCAGCTCGGCCTCGCTCACGCGGGCGCCGTCATGGACGATGACAACGGCATGCACGCGCTCGCCCCATTTCTCATCCGGCAAGCCGATCACCGCGACATCACGAACCGCAGGGTGGGCGCCGAGGATCGCCTCGACCTCGGAAGGATAGACGTTTTCGCCGCCCGAGATGATCATGTTGCTTTTGCGATCGACGAGATAGATGTAGCCATCTTCATCGCGCCGCGCCATGTCGCCGACCGTGCAGTAATCACCGCGAAACGCCTCGGCGGTTTTTTCGGGCAGTTTCCAATAGCCATCGAACGTATGCGGATTGTTGGAATAAAGCTCGCCGGCCTCGCCGTCGGGAACCTCGCGGCCGGCCTCGTCGAGAATCTTGATCGGCGCGGCACCAACGCATTCGCGCCCGACCGAGCCGAGCTTGGTGAATTGTTCCTCCGGGCGCAGCATCGTGACCCACCCCGCCTCGCTCGAGCCATAAAGCTCAAAAAGGCCCGAGTTGCGAAACATCGCCATGACCGCCCGCTTGGTGTCCTGGCGGGCCGGGGCAGACGAGATCATCAGCTTGGCAACCCGGCTCAAATCCCATTGCAAGGAAGTTGCCGAAGAAAGCCCGAGCATCATGATGTAGTGCGTCGGCACCAGCGAAGTGAAGGTCGCGCCGCTTTCGGCGAGGGTGCGCACGCAATGCTCGGGATCGAAGCTGCGACGGGAATAAATCGCCGTCTCGGCGCCGCAATAGGTGAAGGCGCCGAAGAAATTGAGCGAATTGGCATGACACATCGGCATCACGAGGAGCGCGCGTTCCGCCCGGTGCAGCCCAAGTTCGATGTCGGTCACCAGCGACAAAAGCATCGCCGATTGGTGGCTGCGGACGACGCCCTTAGGCCGGCCAGTGGTGCCCGAGGTATACATCAGCGTCCACGGATCGCTGGGTGAGACCGTCTGCGCTGGCTCGCCGTCCGCCGCGGCCGCGATCAGCGCCTCATAGGCGTGAAATCCCGCCGCAGCGGTGCTTTTGCCGATATGAATGATCGTGCTCGCCGCGCGTGCGAGATCCGCGCGGATCTCTTCCACGACGCCGATGAAGGCGTCCTCGACGATCAACGCCGCGGCTTCGGCATTCTCCACGACATAGGCGATTTCGGGGCCGCTCAGGCGAAAATTGATCGGGACGGCGATCAGGCCGGCTTTCGCGGTGGCGGCGTAGATTTCGGCCCACTCGAGCCGATTATAGGCGAGGATGGCGACGCGGTCGCCTTTGGCGAGACCCAAGCCGAGAAGGGCGTTGGCGAGGCGGCGGGCACGCTGGTTCCATTGCTGGAACGTCACCGCGCGCTCGAGATCGCGGGCGCCGATGCGATCGGGGAACAAGCGGGCATGGACGGAGAGCATCTCCCCGATGGTCAGCGGTTGCCTCATAGCATAACCCTCCGAACAATAACGAGACCAAGGCGTGGTCGCGGCGCCCGAGACGTCGGCTTGATCGGGTTGCGCCCGCGCGTCATTTGTTAACAAAACGTGCCGGCACGGCGAGGACGAGGATCCCGCTCAGCGCCATCACCAACGCGAAGACGTAGAGGCTCGCCGCGTTACTGTGCGTCAGCGCGGCCAACCAGCCGACGATGTTATTGGTCGTGAACCCGGCGAGATTGCCGAGGGAGTTGATGAGCGCGATGCCGGCGGCAGCGGCAGCGCCGCCAAGGAACGATGCCGGCAAACTCCAAAACGCTGCTTGCGCGCTCAAGGCGCCAGCGACCGCGAACACGAGCCCGATCATCGCGGCCATAATATGGCCACCGGCCCAAGCGGTCAGCGCAAAGCCGAGCGCGGTCGCAAGGCATGGTACCAGAGTGTGCCAACGCCGCTCACGCAGGCGATCGGCGCTGGCGTTGACGACGATCATCGCCACCACCGCAGCGAGATAAGGGATCGCGGTGAGCAAGCCGATCGCGAGCGGGTCGATGATGCCGGTCTCTTTGATGATCGTCGGCACCCAGAAGCTGTTGAGATAAATACCGCTCACGATGCCAAAATAGATCAGGCCGAGGAGCCATACCCGAGGGGTGCGGAAGGCTGCCGATAATTGCGAAAAATTTTCTTTTTCGGCATCCTCGTCCGCGACATTGCGGGTGATGATCTGCTTTTCTTTGTCGTCGAGCCATCGTGCCGAGGCGACCCGATCGTCGAGATAGAACAAGGTCGCAACACCTAGTATCAGCGAGGGGATGGTCTCGATCAGAAACAGCCATTGCCAGCCGCGAAGGCCTTGGGCGCCGCTCACCACGTTCAAAATCCAGCCCGATAGGGGACCGCCGAAGATGCTCGACATCGGGATCGCGGTGAGGAAAATCGCGGTGATCCGCCCGCGCCGCCGCGCCGGATACCAATAGGTGAGATAGAGCAAGACGCCAGGGATGAAGCCGGCCTCGGCGACCCCGAGCAGGAAGCGGACGATATAGAAACTGAGCGGCGTGCGGACAAAAATCATGGCGCCCGAGAGCAGGCCCCAGGTGATCATGATCCGCGCGATCCAGAGCCGCGCCCCCACCCGGTGCAGAACAACGTTGCTCGGCACCTCGACGAGGACATAGCCGATGAAAAACACACTCGCGCCAAAAGCATAGACCTGCTCGCTCAATTTTAGGTCATCGAGCATTTGCAGCTTGGCGAAAGCGACGTTGATGCGGTCGAGATAGGCGGCGAGATAGCAAAGAAACAGGAACGGCACGATCCTGAGCGTGACTTTGCGGTACGTTGCGCCCTCAGAGCGCAGTGGCGCGGGGTCGAAAGCGATGCTCGCGGCTTGTGACATTTCGTTGGGTCCTCCCAAAAGTTTCCGGCGTGAGCGAGGCTGCACGCCGGTCGCGCACGCTCAACGCCGCGACTGGGCCCGTCGCTTGGTGTCGGCCTCGTCGCCCATCGGGGCATCGGCAACGAGCCTCGCCGCCGCGCTCTCGATATGGCTCAGGATGAGGGCTTCGGCGTCCTCCGCGGCGCCGGCGGCGATCGCTGCGAGGATCGCGCGATGCTGTCGCCAGATGCTCATCGGCGGCTCTGATTTGCGCAGCACTTCCCCCATCACACGGCGAAGGAAACGCCAATGGATTTCGGCGGTCGGGCGGATCATCGGGTTGCCGGAGGCGTCGTAGACGAAGGCGTGAAAGGCGACGTCGTGGGCGATCATCGCTTTGATCGCGCCAGCGGCGACGGCGGCAAATCCCACCTCCAGGATGCGCTCGCCTTGGCGCCTGGTGTGCGCCGCGATCTCTGGCGAGGCAGCGCAGCGCCGTGCCGCAAGGCGTGCCGCGAGCGCATCGAGGGTCGCGCGGACCTGATAGCGGTCGCGCATCATCTGCATATCGAGCGGCGCGACGATTAGCCCGCGCCGCCCGTCTTGGACGATCCCGTCGTTTTTGAGGAGCAGCAAGGCTTGCTGGATGGGCTGGCGGGAGACGCCATAGCGCTCGGCCAGAACCTCTTGGACGAGGTGGGTATTGGGCGCGAGCGTGCCGTCGGCGATTTCGCCGAGGATGGCATCGTAAGCCTGTTCGACCAGGCTCGGGTGGGGGGCGAGGTGCATCGCGCGCGTCCGTATTCTGAATTCAGAATTCTGTATTCAATCATTCACCGCCGTCAAGTGTTTTTTCGCCCGTCCGCGCGGCCCCCTTTCTCGCGGCGCAGAGCGCGGGTTGAACGGCGGCCGATCTCTTCGCAGAAAGGGTGGAAAAGGGCCATCAAGCCTATCATCGATCGCTTTGCCGCTGGCTCTCTTCGTCGTCGGCGCCGCAGCCAGGATGCAGGACGCGTTGGCCTGGGGCGGGTCGTTTCTCACCTTGCCGAGAAGCCCAGGCTGCGGATCTGTTCTCCCTCCAGGAGAAGCGCGGAGATTCCCTCGACTTCGCCGACCGCACGCCGGTCGCCGGCGCTGCATGCGGCGTGCCCAGGCCGCCCCCCGGGGCCACCAGCTCAAGGCGTCGTGACTTGCCAAAAATGCAATTGCATGTAATTCGCATTTGCATGAAGGCCGAAGGGTGGTCATGGCACAGGCATCTCGGGCGGGGCGGGGCGGGGAGTATCGGCGCCTCGCGTGGCTGGTGCTCGCGCTCGTGTTGGTCGCCCCGCGTATGGTGCGGGCCGAGAGCGATATGCAGCCGGCGGTAGAGGAGGAAGTCAACGCCAATATCCCGGCCGAGCCCGACAGTTTCTGGAACCGCAAGACAATGACCGGCGACTGGGGCGGGCTGCGGGCGTGGCTATCGGCTCAGGGGGTCAATATCAATCTGAATTATACCAGTGATTTCCTAGACAACGTGCAAGGCGGTATCAAACAGGGCGGGGTCTATGAGGGCCTGCTGCTCGGTCAGATCGATGTCGATCTCGCAAAACTCGTCGGCTGGCAGGGCGCAAGTTTCCACATCTCGGCGATGAGCGTCGAGGGTGAGCCAGAGGGCCATGGCCTGACCAATGGCTATGTCGGCAGCCTGCTCACTGTCTCCAATATCGAAGCGGCGCCGA
>JAJYXY010000287.1 GCA_021801465.1 Pseudomonadota bacterium | reverse complement strand
CCCTCCGCAGATGGCTGATCAGGCTTCTTTGCGCCGTGCTCAAGGCTGTTCAACGCTCTCTCGTTGGCTGGACTGAGCCCGATTTGTAACATCTGATGGGTGAAGTGCATTCATGGAGACGAAGGGGATTCCCCAATCGGGAAATGTCTGACTCATAGGGCGGCAACCGAAGTGGAGGTTGCCGTGGCTATATTCTCACCGTTGCTGGACGTGCTGGCGGAGATTCCTGATCCGCGCCGGGCGGAAGGAAAGCTCTACCAACTGCCTTACGTGCTGCTGTTCGCCATCCTGGCCATCGTCAGCGGCTGCAATTCGTATCGCGGCATCATCACCTTCATCGACGTCCATCGTCACCGGCTGAACGCCATCTTTGCGCTGAAATGGCGTCGCCGATGTTCCACACCCGATGAAGCTTGGTCTTTCGCGGGATCTGGGTTTGGTGGAGCGGCTTACGAAAATCCATAGAAAGTGGCAGGGTTTTCGACCAGAATCCGGTGTCTTGTGGCCTCATCTGGTGCCCAATCGGCGAGAAGATCGAGGAGGATCGCATCGTCCGGCTTCAGCTTTTCTGTCGGATGCGGCCAGTCGCTGCCATAAACCATACGTTCCGGTGCCGCTTTGATATAAGCGCGCGCGAGCGGGCCGATATCGGCATAGGTCGGCCCGCCGATGCGGCTATCCTGATATGCGCCGGAGAGTTTCACCCATGTCTGCCCGTTATCGAGAAGCGCGCGTACGCTGGCGAATGCCGGGCTATTGATGCCTTCTGGCTGCGGAATGCGGGCAAAATGGTCGAAAATGACTGGCGTTGGTAAGCTTTTGAAGAGATCGGCGGCGTTGACGATATCGGGCCCCAGCATATGGATCTGCACATGCCAGCCGAATTCGGCGATGCGGCGCGAGAGCGGCGCGACCATCTCGAGCGAGGTCGCGCCCTTCTGGACGAGATTGAAGCGGATACCGCGCACCCCGGCTGCGTTCATGCGGCTGAGTTCTTCGCGTGAAATATCCGGATGAACGACGGCAACGCCGCGAGATGTCGGACCAAAGGCGGCAAGGGCCGCGAGCATGCACCGATTATCCGTGCCATAGGTCGAGGGCTGGACGACGACGTGGCGGTTGGTGCCGAGACGGCGCTGCAATAATCGATACTCGGGAACCGTCGCATCGCCCGGGTGGAGTGTTGCCGTTGGGTCGGCGGGGAAATGGTGATCGTAGATATGGTGATGGCAATCGGCGGCATCAGGCGGGACGATGAGTGTCGGGCGTTCGCTGCCGGCAGACCAGGGGACGCTGATCGCCCCCGCCCGCGCGCCGCGACCAAGAGCCGCGCTCGTCGCAATCCCACCGATCGTTGCGCGCCGGCCAAGCCGAGATGGGTCCATGGTTTCCTTCGTCATCGTGCTACCTTTCTTGCTCCGCAGGCCTGCCACTCGATATTTGTAGGCACTTTCTCCGCGCAGTGTGCGCCAAAATGACATCTGCGGCTGGCTGCGGCTCTCTTGACATATCAGCCGCCGCCGCGCTTGCCTTGGCGCGAGAGAATAATGACACCATCGGGGAAGGAAATGCCATGGCGCTTACCATCACCGCGCTGCACCCGCTGTTCGCGGCAGAAATCGGCGGCGTTGATGCCAATGCGGCGCTTGCGCCGGCGGTCGTCGCCGCGCTTGCCGAGGCGATCGACCGCTATGCCGTGCTCATTTTGCGCGACCAAACCCTGACCGATGAGCAGCAAATCGCGTTTGCGACCTATTTCGGCCCGCCTGAGATCAATATCGGCGCCCATCGCGCCGCCAATCAACGCCGCCTCTCGCGCCCGGAAATGGCGGATGTCTCCAACATCAATCCACAAAACGAGGTGCATCGGCGCGAGGATGCGCGGCGGATGTTCAATTTGGGCAACATGCTTTGGCATACCGACAGCTCGTTTCGCAACCCGCCAGGGTGCCTTTCGTTTCTTTACGCGCATGCCGCGCCGTCCCGCGGCGGCGAGACGGAGTTTGCCGATCTTCGCGCCGCGTATGATGCACTCGGTGAGGAAACCAAGGCCGATATCGCCAATCTCCGCGCCGAGCATTCGATCATGCATTCGCGCGGTATCCTCGGCTTTACCGAATTTTCCGAAAGCGAGCGCGCGGCCCTGCCGCCGGTCATCCAACCGGTCGTGCGCGTCCATCCCGGCTCTCTGCGTAAAACGCTTTATCTCGCCTCGCATGCCTCGCACATCGCCGGCTGGCCAGTGCCGGAAGGGAGGCTTCTGCTCCGCGATCTCATAGAATTCGCAACCAAGCGGGAGTTTGTGTTCGTCCATCGCTGGCGAGCGGGTGACCTCGTGATCTGGGATAATCGCTGCACACTGCATCGCGGGCGCCCCTACCCGATCGGGGAGCGGCGTGACCTTCGCCGTGTCACCACCGCTGATCAGACGGCGATGACCGAAGGCGCGGCATGAGCGCAACAGTCGCCGAAAATTTTTCAAAATGCCTTGTATATTCCGCTGCGCCCTCTTTCCGCGTGGGTCGCTCTGGCGCAAAATTGCCGGAGGCTTTGCCGGCACGGCTCTTTAACGTCGTGCATTTTTTAGGAATTGTCGATCTATGTTCACATTCTTCTCGCCAGACGTGAATTTTTTGCCGCTCAGCGCGGACCTCCCCGATGAGGAAGAGACGTCGCTGCAGCTCGGGGAGGGGTTTCACCCGCTCCTTTACCCTCTTTATCACCTTCACGCCGACAGCCTTGCCTTTTGGCGTCTCCTCTCGCGTGGAGCGGGCACGCTTTTGCATCCCTTGATCAATGCCGCGCCGGGCACGTTGCCGATCGGCGTTCTTGCCGGCGCTTTCGAAATGCTCGGCCGCAGCGGCACCACCCATGCGCGGCCGCATTTCGGCATTACCTCGACCACCCTGGATGGCGAGGAGGTTACGGTTATCGAGGAAGCGGCGCTCAGCACCCCGTTTGCGACTTTGCTCCACTTTCGAAAGGAAATGGGCCGCGACCAGCCGCGCATACTTTTGATCGCGCCGATGTCCGGCCATTTTTCCACGCTTTTGCGTAACACGGTGGAAACTCTGCTTCCCGAGCATGATGTCTACATCACGGATTGGGTGAACGCGCGCGACGTACCGATGAGCGCCGGGCGCTTTGCGCTTTCCGATTTCATTGATCATATCATGGATTTTCTTATCGCGATTGGCCCCGGTGTGCATGTCGTCGCGGTTTGTCAGCCCTCTGTGCCAGCGCTTGCGGCGGTCGCGGCGCTGGCTGAGGAGCGGCATCCGGCGCTGCCCAAAAGCCTCACCATGATGGCCGGACCGATCGATACCCGCTTGAACCCGACACGGGTGAATGATCTCGCCCGCTCGCGCCCGCTATCCTGGTTCGAACGCAACCTCATCGCCCGCGTCCCCTGGCGGCATCGTGGCGCGGGGCGCCGCGTCTATCCCGGCTTCATGCAGCTATCCGCGTTCATTTCGATGAATTTCGACCGCCACGTCGTCGCGCATTGGCGGCAATGGCGCAACGTCGCCCTCGGCGATCTCGCCAAAGCCGAGGCGCATCGCGAATTCTATAGCGAATATCTGGCGATCATGGACTTACCGGCGGAATTTTATCTCGAGACGGTACGAGATGTCTTTCAAGAGCACCGTATGCCGCAAGGGCGCCTGACGTGGCACGGGCATAATATCGATCTCGGCGCGATCGAGACCACCCATATCCTTGCCGTCGAGGCCGAGCGCGACGATATTTGCGGCATCGGGCAGACGCGGGCGGCGCTCGATCTTTGCACCAGCCTCCCGGCAGACCGCAAAACCTATCATCTGCAACACGGCATCGGGCATTATGGCGTCTTTAGCGGCCGGCGCTGGCGGAGCGAGATTTATCCCACGCTCCGCGCAACCATCGCCGCCGCCGATAAAAACTGATGCGCCCCGATCAGTCTGCGGCGGCCACGCTCTGGTGTTCGGCCGCCTGGATCGCCCATAGCGCGGCGTAAAGGCCAGATTTTGCTAAAAGCGCCGCGTGGGTTCCGCGCTCGGCGATGCGGCCCGCGGCGAGTACGAGGATTTCATCGGCATCGATCACGGTGGAGAGCCGATGCGCAATCACCAGCGTCGTGCGGGTTTCTACCAATTGTCTGAGCGCCGTGTTGATCTCGCGTTCGGTTGCGGTGTCGAGCGCGCTGGTCGCCTCATCGAGAATAAGAAGGCGCGGATTTTTGAGAATCGTGCGAGCGATGGCAATGCGCTGGCGCTCACCGCCGGAGAGCTTCAATCCACGCTCGCCGACCCGGGTCGCATAGCCTTGCGGCAGGTGTGCGATGAAATCGTGGATCTGGGCGAGCCGCGCCGCCCGCGCGATCTCTGCCTCGCTCGCGTCAGGGCGGCCATAGGCGATGTTGTAGGCGATGGTGTCATTGAACAGCACGGTGTCCTGCGGCACGACTCCGATGGCGGCACGAAGGCTCTCCTGTGAGAGATCGAGGAGGTCGGTGCCATCGATGAGGATACGCCCGGCGCTCGGCTCGTAGAAGCGGAAGATCAAGCGCGTGATGGTCGATTTTCCCGACCCCGTCGGCCCGACTATGGCGATCGTTTTGCCCGGGTTTAGGGTGAAGCTGATATCGTCGAGGATCGTCCTTTCCGGGCCATAGCCAAAGCGCACCGCCTCGAAGGCGAGTGAAGCGGGGGCTGCACTCGGTGTCAGCGGCCGCGCATCCGGGCGATCGGTGATTGCCGTATGCTCGGCGAGCAGGCGGAACATCTGTTCCATATCGACAAGGCCCTGCTTGATCTCGCGATAGACGAAGCCAAGAAAATTGAGCGGCTGATAGAGCTGGATGAGATAGGTGTTGACCAGCACGAAGCGCCCGACGCTCATCCCCGCATGGGCGACGTCGCCGGCGGCCATCAGCATTACCGCGACCAAGCCGAGCGTGATGATTGTTGCTTGTCCGAAATTGAGTGCACTCAACGTCACCTGGGATTTGACTGCCGCGCGTTCGTATGCGGCGAGCGAGGCATCAAAACGCGCCGCCTCAAGCGCTTCGTTGCCAAAATATTTGACGGTTTCATAGTTGAGCAGGCTGTCGAGCGCCTTGGTTTGAGCGTCGCTGTCGCGGCTGTTCATTTCGCGACGAAAGCGCACCCGCCAATTCGCGAAGAGAAGCGTGAACCCGATATAGGTCAACACCGCGCCGAAGGTGATGGCGGCGAAGCGCCAGTTGAACATCCGCCATAGAATGCCGGTGACCAGCAGCACCTCGAACAAGGTCGGCAGGATATTGAATACGGCAAACCGCAGCACTTGCTCGATGCCGCGGGTGCCACGGTCGATCGCCCGGGCAAGCCCGCCGGTCTGGCGTTCGAGATGGAAGGCGAGTGAGAGCCGGTGGAGATGGATGAAGGTCTCGCGCGCGACGCGGCGCACGGTGCGTTGCTGCACGCGCGCAAAAAGGGCGTCACGCCATTCGCCAAAGCCAGAGGCGGCAATGCGGGCGAGACCATAGGCACCGATCAGCGCCACTGGCACGACGAGAGCGCCGCCATGTTTGGGTGCCAAGAGATCGACGGCGCGGCTATAATATACTGGTACTAGAACGGTTGCGATCTTGGCGGCAACGAGGCTCGCGAAGGCAAGCAGAATACGCGCCTGACCATGCCAATCGCCGCGCGGCCAGAGCCAGGCGAGGAGAGATCCGACGGTGGAGAGTGTCGAGCGGGATTTTGGCATAGTATCCACAAAAGGGCGGCAGCCGATGTCGCATATTGCGCGGCGGTTGCAAACCCCGCACGTCTTTCTGTGGGCATAAAAGTCTCTTGGTTCTTTTTTTCAAAAAAGAACATTCTTCACGCTTCTCTTTTTTCTCCCCTCCTGGAATACTTGCCGCCCATGGATGCGCTTTTTCGCCATATCGCGCGCTGCCAAACTGCGCGACTCCCTGGTCTTCGGCATCGGTTTTTACTCGGCGGCATCGCGGCCGGCTGGGTTATGCCGGATATCGCCGGGCGTCTCTGCGCCGATCCTTCAATCCGTGATGCCCACCGTGATGCCCAGTCGGGGCTTGATCTCATCGACCCCGCCCGGCTTCCGTGGCTTGCACGCGATTTAGCTGATGAAGGGCTGTTTGCCTGGCGCGGCGAGGCATTCGATGTGCGGGCTGCCGCGGGGGGCGCTGTGCTGGCGACGGTTGATCGCGGGGCGTTACCGATGTTCGGGTTTGGCGCCGAAGGCGTGCATGTCAATGGCTTGGTGCGGCGCGGGGGGGAGGTGTTTTTGTGGGTCGCGCGGCGGGCGATGGATCGGCCGTTGGATCCCGGCAAGCTTGACCATATCGTCGCCGGCGGGATTGCCGCTGGTTTTACGCCGGCGCAGACCTTGATCAAGGAAGCGGCGGAGGAGGCGGCGATTCCAGCGACATTGGCGGCAAGGGCGCGCGCGGTTGCGGTGATCGATTATGCGATGGAGCGCGCGGAGGGATTGCGGCGCGATCGCCTTCATTGTTTCGATCTTTTTTTGCCGGAGGATTTCAAGCCGCGCGCCGCTGATGGCGAGGTCGCGGGGTTTGAGCTTTGGCCCCTGCGTGCGGCGCTCGATGTTTTGCTCGCAGGCGATGATTTCAAATTCAACGTGAACTTGGTGCTGATCGACCTTTTCTTGCGCCAAGGTCTGATCGACCCTGAGAGCGGCACAGGCCAGCGATTGCGTGCGGCGCTGGCGGGGCAGGCTTCGGACTGGGAGGCTTTGCCTTGACTCCGGCGCAAGCGCCCTCTTGGGAAGCGCCTCCTCCAGGCGTTGCCGCGGCGTTTTGTCGCGGTTGGCGATGCCTCAGGCAGGATCGTTGGCGAGCGATTTGATTAGCTCGAACACCCGCTTTCTGACCGCGGAGTCGGTGATCCGATAATAGGCGCGAACCAGTTCCAAGGTTTCTCGGCGTGACATGGTATCGTCGCCAAAGCCTTCCTGTGCTTCGGCAAAGCCGAGCGCACGCCGCGCCGCTGGCGAGCCATAGGTGGTTGCAAGCGGCTCGGGCATATCGTCAAAAAAGAAGCTGATCGGCACATCGAGGACGCGCGCGAGATCGAAGAGACGCGATGCGCCGACGCGATTAGCCCCCCGCTCATATTTCTGCACCTGCTGAAAGGTCAGGCCGAGTGCCTCACCGAGGCGCTCTTGTGACATGCCGAGCAAGGTGCGGCGGAGACGAATGCGTGAGCCGACATGGACATCGATCGGGCTCGGCTTGCTTTCTTTCTCGCTATGTCCAGAAAATTCATCAGACGGCATTGGGTCGCACTCCTGGCAGCGAAGATTTGCATTGCCGATCCGTTCATTTTGATCCGGTAGAAACGGCGTGCTGAAAGGTGGGTTATTCTATCTCGGCTTTTGCCAAAGATGACATTCGTAAACTCGTGGGGCAAGGGATCCTGGTGATCGGGTTAAGGTTAACCGTTTTTTAACAGATATCCCCAGACCAGGTCAAGAGGCAGAGATCAAATCAGAAAAATTTTAGCATAAAAAGCGACATAGTATCAGTTTTTACGTGATGCCCCAATATTTCCCCACGCTACCGCCGCAGCCAGGAGCGCGAGACAAAGCGGCACGGTGAGGCCGAAACGGGCAAAGGGCGGCGGTGGTAGGGTGCCCGGCACTGCGACCACCTCGACCCCGGTCTGGCCAAGGCCGAGCCGCGTCAACTCCCGCCCATGCGCATCAAACGCCGCCGAAATCCCGGTATTGGCAGCGCGCAGCAGCGGCAGCCCTTCCTCGATCGCGCGCATTCGGGCGGCGGCGAGATGCTGGCGCGGCCCGGAGGAATTGCCGAACCAGGCGTCATTGGTGATGTTGACAAGAAGACGCGGCCGCGCGTGCTCATCGACGATGGCATGGGGATAGATCGCCTCGTAACAGATTAGCGGGGCGACGGAGACCAGTCCGGGCAAGGCGAGGGTTTTCGGCCCGTCCCCGGGTGCGAAGCCGCCGCCGGGGACGATATCGACCGGCAGCGGTAGCCAGTTCGGCTGATATTCGCCGCCGGGGACAAGGTGGTATTTGTCATAGACGCCAATGACGTCGCCCTGACCGTCGAGCGCGATCAGGCTGTTGCGGGGCCGGCCATCGCGGCCGCGCCGAACCGATCCGACCAGCGCCGGCGCGCCGCCGGCAGCGATCGCGATCGCCCGGCGTGCCTCGGGATCGTCGAGCAGCGGATAGGGGCTCGCGGTTTCCGGCCAGATGACCAGCGTCTGCCCGACGCCGCCGCGCCCGCGGTCGGCGCGGTAGACCCCTTCGGAGGTGAGGTCGAGATAGCGGCGGAAAATGGTGAGCGCGCGCTCCTGGCTCCATTTATCGCCCTCGGCGACATTGCCCTGGACCAGGATCGCGGTGATCCCCGGCGGCGCACCGGCCGGGCGGGCGCCCCAGACGGCACCAAACCCGGCCCAGGCGACGAGCAGCGCCGCCCCTGCGAGCCAACCGCGCCGCCCGAGCGCGGGTAATCCTGCGAGCAGAAGCGTGAGTCCGGTGACCCCCGGCGTGCCGAGAAGCGCGATCGGTTGCAGCATGATCTCGCCGGCGACCCCAGGGAATGCCCACACGCTGGCCCAGGGATTCCACGGAAATC
>JAJYXY010000179.1 GCA_021801465.1 Pseudomonadota bacterium | reverse complement strand
CTCGGGGATCACCCCCTCGGCGACGCTGTCGGCCACCGCCTTGGCCACCGCATGCTGCGCCGGGCCAAACATCTGTACCGCCTGCTTCGCCCCCTTGATCGTCACTTTGTTGAACATCACGGTCGCCGGCTTGCATAAAAGATTGGGCGCAACCACCGCGAGCAAGGACGTGAATCCGTCCTTGTTATTGACCAGCGCATTGCAAAATGCCGACTCCGCCGCACTCCCGCGCGGGCCGATCAGCAGATCGATATGCGCAACCTCGTTGCCATCGCCGACCAGCGACTCGCCAACACAAACCTTGGTGATGGACGCCATGACACTCCCCTATCGGTAAAAGGATGATTGAACGAACGGGCGGATCATGTCAGCCCGTGCCTGGTAATTCAACAGCGTAATTCAATGATGCCATTGAAGAAGCCGCTCGGCAAATAGGCTGGCGACGGTGAGATCGGCGCTCGTCCCCGGGTTCAAGCCGTCACGTTTGAGTTCGGCGTCCCAAGCGAGGAGGGCTGGAAGAAGGGCGCGCGGGTCGGGCGTGAGCGCAAGACGGGGGTACCAGGTCGCCGCCTCCCGCCGCAGCGCTTCGGCCGCCGCCGCACCGTGCTTGCGCGCCACGTGACTGTCGGGAAAGGCTGAAAGAAAAACGAAATAGGGTGCGAGCGCAGGCCACGCCCGCCCGCCCCAGGTCGCGAGCGCGGGAAGGCCAAGGTCGAAAATATCGGCCAATCCCGTCACCCACTGGCGGGCGATGAGGTCACGCGGCGCGGCTTCCGCCATCGCGACAAAAAGCGAGACCCGCGCCGGGGCCCGCACGTCATGGCGCGCGGCGCTGCCCAACCCGCCAGGCGCGGCGAGGGTGATCGCGCGAAACACCGCCTCCGCATCGGCAAGCGTCGCCGCCGCCAAAATCCGCGCGACATTGGCGCGCAAGTCGCCCCTGTACTCTGCCGCCATGGCAAGTGGCGCGCAGAGAAGAATGATGCCGAGATTGGTGTTTTGCCCGACCGCCGCCCGGGTCGCCGCAACCGCGCCGAGAATCCGCCGGCCAAGCGGCGCCCCGCGCTCGATCAGCGCCAGCGCCGCGGCCTCGGCCGAGCGGGTGAAATCCGCAGCAATCATGCCGTGTCCTGCGGCGAAGCGATGGACGTTGCCCGGCTTCGGCGCGTCGAGTTCCGCAGCACAAGCCGCGCGAAACGCCGCCGCGATGGCTGCGCCGTCGTCTCCGTTCATGCGATGAGGCGGCGCGCAAGCGCTGGCGCGATCGCAACCTCGCTGACCGATTGCAGGCCACGCCAGCCGGGCATGGAATTGACTTCCAGGACCATCGCCCCGGCCTCGGGCGTGTCGATCAGGTCAACGCCGGCGTAATCGGCGCCCACCGCCGCTGCCGCCCGTGCGGCCAAGGTCGCCAATGCCGGCGGCGGGTCAAACGCGCAGGCGCGCGCGCCGCGATGAAGATTGGTGACCCAATTCTCGCTTTCGCGCCGCATCGCCGCGACGATGTCGCCACGGCAGACCAACAGCCGGTAATCGCAGAATTTCTCCCGCTTTCCGGGCGCAACGAAGCGTTGCAGGTGATAAACGCCGGAGACGGCCTCTGGCGGCGGCAAATCGCTCGCCATCGCCAGGCGCACGAGCCCCCGCCCCTGGGCACCAAAAAGTGGCTTCAGCACCATCTCACCTCCTGCCTCCGCCATGACCAGGCGCGCCGCCTCGCGCCCCTCTACGGTCCATGTTTCGGGCGTAGGGAGCCCCGCTTTCGCCAGGAGAAACGCGGTCGTGGATTTATCGACGCACCGCTCGATCGCCCCGGCCGAATTCCAGACCGGAACGCCGAGCGCGGCAAGCGCGTGGAGCACACCGAGGCGGCGCGTCACCTCCTCGAAACTACCGGCGGCGATCGCGCGCACGAAGACACCGTCTGGAAGCCCGTCGAACCCTGGAAAGCGCAGCCCCTCCGGCGCGAAGGCGACCTGCCGGAGCGAGATGAAAATGGGCGCCATGTCGAGGGCGAGAAACGCCGCGTGCAGCCGCCGCGCGTGCCAATCCACGCGGTCGATGGCGATGGCGATGCGCTTCATCGCGGGCTTCGCTTGGCGTCTGCGCCGATCGGTCCCATGTCAAGGCTCCAGAGGTGAAAGCTGGGGTAGTCATAGGCATGCCGGGATCAGAAAACGAGCCCGCCGCGCCCGGCGCGCGGGTTCTGGTTTGGGACCTGCCGGTGCGGCTCGGCCATTGGCTGAACGCGGCGCTGGTTGCCGCGTGCTATCTCAGCGCGCGGCTGACGACGATGATTTGGCACGAATGGCTCGGCGGGGCGGTGCTCGCGCTGGTGATTTTTCGCCTGTTTTGGGGCGTCTGGGGCAGCGAGAGCGCGCGTTTTCGAACCTTTCTCGCCCCACCCCGGCTCGCCTGGCAGCATCTGCGCCGCCTGTTCCAGCGTGAGCCCGACCATTGGGCGGGGCATAATCCGGCGGGCGGCTGGATGGTGCTGCTGCTTCTCCTCCTTTTGCTCGGCGAGACGATGTCCGGGCTTTACGTCAACAACGATGTCGCCAATGAAAGCAGTCTCACCGAGATCGTCCCGGCAGGCCTCTCCAACGCCATCACCGCGGCGCATGTGGTTTTATGGTGGACCTTGGCTGGCGCGGTTGGCGTGCATGTCGCGGTGATCATCCTCTACGCCGTGTTCAAGCGGCAGGATCTGGTCGGGCCCATGCTGAGCGGGATGAAGACCCTTGCCGCACCATGCCCTCGCCCGCGCCCCGCCCCTATCCGGCGCGCGGCCCTCCTCCTTCTCCTCAGCCTTGCCATGTCGCTCGCCCTCGCTTGGGTCGTCTAGGCGCGCGGGATGGCCATGCGGCTACTCTCGGTCTAGTGTCCTGCCCCTGACATGCTTTGGCATGTCAGGGACCAGCAGGCCACTGAAAACAAAGAGCGCGTGTCCATGAAATTCGCTTGCGATTTTCTGAAACGGGACACTAGCATTGGCGCGCGTCAAAGAAATCACCACCGGGAGAACGCCGCGCCAGCCGCGGCCGATCGGGAGGACACGATGAAACCTTGGCAGTTTGGTGCGTGCCCTTGCTGTGACCCCTCGCCGCGCGGCAAGCTCGGCCGGCGGCGTTTCCTGCAGGCGACGGGCTTTGGCGCCGTTGGCCTCTCGCTCGGGGCACGGCGCGCGGCCGCCGCGAGCGTGCCGGAAATCCCCTATGTTTCGGTTGCCAATCTCCTCGATCTGCCGCCCGACCGCTATCTCGGTGAAGTCTCGGGGGTTGCGACCAATTCCGCCGGCCATATCTTCGTCTTTTCGCGCGGCAACAGCGACGGCCCGGCCTATGGCGCGGCGGCGGCGCAGCTCCTCGAATTCGACGCCAAAGGCCGCTTCCTGCGCGAGATCGGCCATCGCCTTTATGCCTGGTCGTTCGCCCACACCGTCAAGGTCGATGCGCAGGACAATATCTGGGTTACCGACAAAGGCTCTGACCTGGTGATCAAATTCACCCCGGATGGCCGGGTCGATATGGTGTTTGGGCGCAAGCAGGAGGCGGCGGACGAAAAAACCGGGCCCCTTTCGCATCCCAATCCGCCGCTGCCCGCCATTGACGGCTATTTTCGCCAGGTTACCGATGTCGCCTGGGACGCCGCCGGCAACAGCTATATCAGCGATGGCTATATCAACTCGCGGGTCGCGAAAATCGACAAAAACGGCACCTGGCTCAAATCCTGGGGCGAGCGCGGCACGGCGCCCGGCCAGTTCCACACCCCACACAGCATCGCGGTCGATGCGCGCGGGCTTATCTATGTCGCCGACCGCAGCAACCGGCGGATCCAGGTTTTCGACGGCGAGGGCAATTTCCAGCGCCAGTTCACCATCGACGTGCCGGTGCCCGCTGGCGCCCGCCCGGCGATCGGCAACCACCCAGACGCGGCGATGATCGCGGAGGGCACCTTTGCGCCCGGCGCGCCCTGGGCGATCTGTATCTCACCGGGCCCAAACCAGGTGCTCTACAGCGCCGATGCCTATCCCGGCCGCATCTACCGGCTCACCCTTGAGGGCGAAGTGCTCGGCGTACTTGGGGAATCGGGCAAGCAGTTGAAACAATTCGGCTGGATCCATGAAATGGCCTGCCCGCAGGAAAACACCCTTTATGTCGCCGAGCTTTTAAATTGGCGGGTGCAGAAACTGATCCTCACACTTTGAGCACGCACCTCAAAGGGCCGGTTTTATTGCCCATCCCCCCTCGCCGCCCCCGGCGCGATGAGGCTCAGCGATAGACCAGCACCGGGATTTTGGAATGGGTCAGAACCTTGACCGTCTCGCTGCCGAGGACGATCCCGGCGATACCATGGCGGCCATGTGAGGACATGACGACCAGGTCGCAATGTTTCGCGGCCGCGGTATCGATGATTGCCTGGTAGGGATGCTCGTGCTCGACATGGATGGTCGCGCACGCGACACCCGCCGCTTGCGCCGCATGCGCGACCGCGCCGAGAATTTTCTCGCCATGCGCCTCCATGCGCGTTTTATACAGCGCCGGCGTATCCTCGATCATCTGCGTGTCGGTGGTGAGCGTGTGAAAAGGCGGCGAGACCGTCAGCGCGGTGACCTTGGCGCCAAGCTGCTTGGCCAAAGCGATACCATGCTGGACCGCTTTTCCGGCGAGTGTCGACCCGTCCGTCGGTATCAGAATGTGCGTATACATCGTCTTCTCCCCCATGATCGGCTGAATTGCCGTGATTGCGACGTCAAGACGTTTTCCGAAAATTGGGTATGTGCGGGTGGATTAACAAGGCGGTGCGGCACAAGCAGCCGGATCACAGACTATCCGCCCGCGATGAGCCGAAACGCCCGAAGCGCCAGGCGAGAATAGGCAGGACCAGCAGGTTGAGCGCCATTGAGCTCACCAGGCCGCCGAGAATGACCAACGCCATCGGCCCCTCGATCTCCCGCCCGGGATCACCCATGCCGAACACCAGCGGCGAAAGGCCGAGCGCCGTCACGAGTGAGGTCATGACGATCGGCGCCAGCCGGTCGCCGGCACCGAGCAGGGCGGCGCGCGCCCCCCAGGGCAGACGATCGACGCTGACCAGATATTCGTAATGCGAAATCATCATGATCGCGTTGCGGAGCGTGATGCCAAACAGGGTCACGAACCCGACCGTCGCGCCGAGCGTCAGGACACCGCCCGAGGCGAATACCGCAAGCACGCCGCCGACCAAGGCGAACGGGAGATTGGTGAGGATAAGCAAAAGATTGCGCGCATTCCCGGTCACCACCCAGAGCAGCGCGAGCACGGCGATGCCGGCCAGAACGGCGCGCAGCACGAGGTCTTGCGTCGCCCGCGCCTCGGCAACCGCGGTGCCGGCGAGTTCGAGATAGGTGCCGGATGGAAGCGTGATCTCCTGGGCAAGACGCGCCGCGATTGCATGCGCAAGGCCGTTCGCGTCGCGGGCGGTGATCGCGGCAGTCACCGTTTGCACCCGCCGCGCCCCGCTATGCTGAAGCGCGGCGCGCCCCTCACGCTCGAAAATATCGGCGACCTGACCGAGCAAAACCTCGCCCCCATCCGCGGTGCGAAGTGGCAGCGACGACACGGTGGCGATGTCGTGGCGATATTCCGGCGCGAGCAGAGCGACCAGCGGGCGCACCCGGTTGCCATCGGCCACCGCGCCCAGGGTTTCGCCCTGATAGGCGATGGCGATGGCATCGATCGCCGCCCCGGCGGTAAGGCCAGTGCGCAACAAATCCTCGGGGCGGAGATGGATCGCGATCTCCGGCGCGCCTGGTGGCGCTTGCAAGGTAACGTCGGTGACCCCGGGCATGCTTGCGAGGAGACGGGTGATCGCCGCCCCGGTTTGATCGAGCGCGTCGAGATCATGGCCAAAGATATTGATCACCAAGGGTGCAGTATAGCCCGAGAGCGTCTCCTCGATCCGTTCGGTGAGAAAGGGGGTGATGGCGAAACTCACCCCTTTGAACCGTTGCAGGATGGCGCGGAGATCGGCGCTGGCGCGCGCTGCCTCGGCGCTGGAAAGCCCGGGGCGGAGATCGACATCGAATTCGCTATATTCCGGCCCCCATGTGTCTTCCGACAATTCCGCCCGCCCGACCCGCTGGGCGACCACCCGCACCACCGGCAGTGCCGCGACGGCGCGGCTGATCAGGCGGCCGAGACGGAGTGATTCCGCGATCGAGGTGCCGGGCACGGACGCGACATGGAGGACGAGATGGCCCTCGTTCAACTCGGGCAGAAAAGCGCCGGCGAAAAATGGCAGAGCGGCGCAGCCGGCGGCGGTGGCGAGAAGCGTCGCCGCCATCACCGCCCGCCCGTGGCGCATCGCAGCCAGCAGCAAACGCTCATAGCGGCGGCGAAGGAAGCGGATCACCGGCGGCTCGCGCCGCCCATCGCGCCTGCGCACCAAAAGCAGCATGGCGAGTGCCGGGGTGACGGTGAGCGCGATCAGAAGAGAGGCGAGAATGGCGAGGATATAGGCGAGGCCGAGCGGCGCGAAGAATCGCCCGGCGAGCCCGGGCAGCGCCAGAATCGGCAGAAACACCAGAACGACGATGAAGGTCGCATGCACGACGGCGCCGCGCACTTCGAGCGAGGCCGCGAGCACCACATCAGACGCCGGACGGGGGGCGGCGGCAGCGCGGTTCTCACGCAACCGCCGGGTGATGTTCTCGACATCGATGACCGCGTCATCGACGACCTCGCCGATCGCGATCGCGAGGCCGCCGAGGGTCATGGTGTTGAGGGAGACGCCGAATCTCTGCAAAACCAGCACCGCGGCGAGCAGCGAGAGCGGGATCGCGAGACACGAGATCGCGGCGGTACGAAGATCGAACAGGAACAGGAACAGCACGACGATCACCAGCACGCCGCCGAGCACCAGCGACGCGCCGACATTGCCGATCGCGGTGCGGATGAAATCCGCCGGGCGAAAGAGATCATCGTGGAGCGTGATGCCGCGGGCGGCGAGATCGGCGCGAAGGCCGGCAATCGCACGCAGCGCCCGCTCCGTCACCTCGACGGTATTGGCGCCATATTGCGCCGAAACCACGATGACGGCGCCGGGCTCGCCCATGATGCTGCCCGCGCCAAAGGGCGGCAATGGCGCAAGACCGATCTCGGCAACATCGCCGAGCGCGACCCTCCCCGCCGCCCCCCGCGCGACCAGCCGCCCGGCGAGAAGTGCTGCATTCGTCGTCTGCCCCTCAGCGGCGAGTACAAGGCGCTGATTCGGGGTTTCGATGAAGCCGGCGCCGCGCAGCGCGCTCGCCTGCCGTGCGGCGGCGAGCACGTCATCGAGGCTGAGATCAAAGCGCGCGAGCCGCGCCGGGTCGATCCCGATCCGCAATGCCGCGACTTCGCCGCCAAACACCGCGGCGTTCGCGACACCAGGGACGGCAAGCAGGCGCGGGCGCAGCGTCCAGTCGGCGGCGTCGCGGAGATCGATCTGGCTCACGTCGGCGCGGCCGGCGGTGAGACCGAGGATGAGCACGGTGCTGGTCGAGGAGGCGAGCGGCGAGAGCGTCGGCGGCGCGATCCCCGGCGGCAAGCGGCGGGCGGCGCTCGCCAGCCGCTCGGCAACGATCTCGCGGTCGCGGTAAAGATCACCGCCCTCACCGAACAAGACGGTGATTACGGAGAGCCCTTGGATCGAGGTCGAACGCAGCGTTTCCACCCCCGGCGCGCCGCCGAGCGCATTCTCGATCGGCTGCGTCACCAGGGTTTCCACCTGCTCGGGCGAAAGCCCCGGCGCCTCGGTCTGGATGCCGACCTGGGGCGGGGCGAATTCGGGGAAAACGTCGTAGCTGAGGCTGGGCAGCGTATAGGCGCCATAAGCGAGGAGCGTTATCGTCAACGCAGTAATGACGCCACGGAACCGGATCGCGAAGCCGATCAGGGCCGCTTGCAGGCCGCGTGGCGCGGGAGGCGCGGTCACGGATCGCTATCCCCCTCGCCGAGCTGGATCTGGCCGCGGAATTCCTCGGAAAAAAGCGCCGCCGCGCCGCGCCCGACGATCATCATCGGCGCCGCATCGGGCGTGGGGGCGTCGATGATGAAGCCGCCCTCGGGGGAGGGTTGGTCGGTTGCGATCGCGGCGCGAGCAAAGCGTCCCGGCGCGATTTGGCGATAGACCCAGGCCCGCCCCTGCCACCACAAAACCGCCTCCGCCGGCACGCGGAGCGCCGCCGGGCGCACCCCGCTCTCAAGCGTTACGGGGAGCGTCATGCCGGGAAGGAGGCCGCGTGCACAAGGCGCGGTGTAGAGCAGCAGCGGCGTCTTGGCGCGGGGATCAACGCGCGGCAAAGCGGAAATCAGGCGCAGCGCGATGCCCACGGGCGCACCCGGCGCCACCGTCGCGATGGCAAGCGCGGGCGGCTTTTCCGCCAACGCCATGCCGGTCTCAGGCGGCACGCCGATGCTGACGAGGCAGGCCTCGCCGCGCGCGACCGAGGCCGCGAACCCGCCACCGGCGATGAGGTCGGCGCCGAGCACCGCGCCCCATTGGCTTCGCGCCGCCTCCTCCACGCCGCGAATATCGGCCTCGCGCGCGGCCAAGGCGGCGGCGGCCGCGCGATCATTCGCTTCCGCCTCCTCCAGCGCCGCCGCGGAGACGTTGCGCTGGTCACGAAACAAGCCCTGATC
>JAJYXY010000264.1 GCA_021801465.1 Pseudomonadota bacterium | reverse complement strand
GTCCTAGGCCTCTAGACGAACGGGACTTTGCCTCGATTGGATACTCGATAGCGACAAGCGCCGCAAGTGCCCGAAGAGCGCCTCTCTGTTGCACGCTGCAGGCGCGCTCACGAGCGAAAATTTGCTGCTCATTCGCCGCGAGCAAGGAGTGCTTTGGCGAGTTCGAGGAACTCGGCGATGCTGAGCGTTTCGGCGCGGCGTGCGGGGTCGATCTGTGCCATCGCAAGCAGTGCGTCGCCGCCAAGTGGGGCGAGTGAGCGGCGCAGCATTTTGCGGCGTTGGCCGAAGGCTGCGGCGGTGATGCGTTCGAGGGCGGCGAGAACGGGTGGCGGTGGTGCCTCGGCGCGGGGCACGAGGCGCACGACGGCGGATTCGACGGCGGGTGGCGGGGTGAAGGCCGAGGGCGGCAGGCGGAAGACGCATTCGGCATGGGAGACGGATTGCGCGAGCACGGCGAGGCGGCCGTAGGCGGCGCTTGCGGGCGCGGCGCAAATGCGTTCGGCGACTTCACGCTGGAACATCAAGACAAGCCGGGTGAAAGCTGCGGCGTTTCGCAGCCAAGCGATCAGGAGCGGCGTCCCCACATTATAAGGTAGATTGGCAATAATGGCGCGTGGCGCGGGGGTGAGCGCAAGATAATCGACGGTTTTCGCGTCGCCCTCGATGAGAGAGAGGCGAGGGCCGGCGCGCTCATGCAGTTCCGCCAATGCTGCGATCGCGCGGCGGTCGATTTCGATGGCGGTGACGCTTGCGGCGCGGCTTGCGAGGAGGGCGCGGGTGAGCCCGCCGGGGCCGGGGCCGATTTCGATCACATGCAGATCGTCGAGCGGCGCGGCGGCGGCGACGATACGGCTGATGATGTTGAAATCGAGTAGAAAATGTTGCCCGAGCGCCTTCCGCGCCATCAATCCGTGCCGAGCGATAACATCACGGAGCGGCGGCTGAAACCAGGAAGACCCGTCTTCCCTCATGCGCGAGCATCGCCAACGGCGACGCGCCACGCAAATGTTTTTTTGGTTCTTTTTTCAAAAAAGAACATCCCCCGGACTTCCATTACCTCTCACGCCCCGCCGACCCGCTGATCGATCGAGGCGCGGCGGTGGAGGTCGCGCATCATCTGGCGTGAGATTAATTCCACCCGTTGGCTAAGGAGCTGGTTCATCACCTCTTCCTTGGAGGGCATGCCGAGATTGCGCTCCTCGCGGGCGCAGACCATCACAACCATGATGCCTTCGCGGGTGACCAGTGGCTCGCTCGGTTTGTTTTCCGAGAGCTTGCTGATCAAGGCGCGGAGTTCCGGCGGGTTGACGGTTTCCAGGCGGATTTCCGTCGGGTCTGGTCGCGGCGGGTTGCCGGCGGCTTTGTCGGCAGCGGCCATAGCGTCGCAACTGTGCGCAGTGTCGGAGATCTGCTTGGCGCGGAGCAGCATGTTATGCTGTTGCTCGGTCGGGTTTTGCGGATCGAGCGGGGTTGCGAATTTCAGGAACACCTGGCGGATTTTGATCAACGTCGCGGGATCGTTGCCGATCTGGCGCTTGGCGAGCAGGGTGACGATCGAGAGCCCCCCCGCCACCGGGATCGGGTTGCTGATCGCGCCTGCCGGCATCGCTTGCACGAGATGGGCAATGGGCGGTTCGAGCTGATTAGGCCGTACCCAGCCGAGATCGCCGCCTTGAAGCGCGGTCTGGCTTTGGCTGAACTGAGCGGCGACGACGGGGAAGGGGGCGCCACTGCGCAGTTGCTGGATCACGGTTTCGGCGAAATGCTGGGTATCGGCGGCGCGCGAGGGCTCGTCGATGGGGAGAAAAATCTCCGCAACGTGATATTCCATCTGCCCGGTTTCGGCTTTGATGCTGCGCAATTGCTCGTCGACGTCCTGCTCGGTCACACGGTCGGCGACGCCCATTTGCTCGCGCAAAACCCGCGACCAGCCGAGTTGCACCCGCGTTTGGTCATAAAGCGTATGGATTTCGGCGCCGTCGGAGGCGAGGCGGCGCGCGAGCGTGCCGGGCGGCATGTTGTTGCGTTTTTCGAGATTGGTGATTGTCTCGGCGATGTCTTTGTCGGAAATGGCGATTTTGTGCCGCTGCACTTCTTGGAGGCGCAGTCGCTCGTCGATCAATTCGCGCACGACTTGTGGTGTCAGCCGGTCGAGCACCTCCCGGGTGACGGGAAGCCCGCTCGAGAGAGCGAAGAGACGGCGGCGGTTATCGACGTCTTGCGCGCTGATGACATCGCCGTTGACGATCGCGACGATGCGCGATTCCTTTTCCGGGTCGAGGCTGTCGACCGCGGTTTTGGCGTCATTCGCTTGCGGCTTGGCCGGCGGCACGGGCGCGGCTGCCGGCTGCGTTTGCGCGCCCGCAGGCAAGGCGGCGCACAGCCACCCGAGGCACCATAGCAGGGGCAGGGGGCGCGCGTGAATTTTCCGCAACAAGGATGGCATCGGGAAAATTTCCTCTCCCAAGGTCGATCTCGGCCAGGTGAGCATCCGCATAGCATAGTCAGGCATTTTGCGCCCCTACATTAACGGGACACCGAATTGCCCCAGGGTCTTGAAGGTCATGTTGATGGTCAGCGCCTGGACATTGCTGATGCCATTATAATTTGTGAACAGGTCGAAGTAGTTCAATGCGACGATATAGCAATCGTCCTCATAGCCACCATCGAGGCCGTAGGCGACGAGTTGGTTGAGCTGCATATTGCGCTGGATATAGCCGCCGGCGCGCCAATTGCCGAATTTCGTCTGCAGGCCGGCCAGAATCTCGTTGCGCGGAAAATTGAGCGCCTGATAGGGAAAGCCTTGCGGGACCGGCACGGTTGGCAATTGGTTATAATAATAAAAAGGGTCGAGATTGCTGTAAATATAGCCGAAATCGACGCGAAAGTTCGGCGGCCCGACCGTGAGCCGGGTGTCGTTGAACTCAGTCTCCCCCGTGTCATGATTGAGACGGAAGCGATAGGTGACGTTCATCCAATCCGCCGGCTCATAATAAACCCGCCCGACGATGTCGGAAATATTGCCACCTAGCCCGGTGCCGGGCCCCCAGAGCTGGTATTCGGTCTGCGTTCGGTAGGACTGGCCGATTAAAGCATCGAAAACATGGCTGCCGTCGAACCAGGCGAAATGCAAGCCGACATCGGCGCGCGAGCCGCCTCCCAAGCGGTCGATACCGGGCAAGCGGTTGATCGAGAAGAGATTGGCGTCGGTGAATAGCTGATCGAGGCTGTCCTCATTCGGAATGAGGTAGGGCGAGGTGAAACCATAGCCATTCGGCCGGACGACGACTTGCGTGATCGGTTCGATGATCGTCGTTGCATCGCCATCATTACGCGCGAACGGCCAATCCATCCGCGCCGCGACGACGGGTTCACCCTGAGCGACGTCAGAATGGCTGTAGCGGCTGAAATTCGGGATCTGATTGAGGCCTTGGGCCTGGTAGCCGGCGGAATAGAAGCGGGCGAGGAAGTTCCATTCCTGACCGAGTGGCCCGAGTTCAGGCAAATTATAGGAAAGCGTGCCATTGATGCGCTGCGTGTCGGTCCCGATGATGCGCAGCACGTCAAAACCACCACCGTTGAATGTAAAATAACCGCCGATGGAATCCGGGGTGCCGACATAGTCATAAAGATAGCGCGGCAAGACGTAGGGCAGCTCGGCATTGTTCACGATATTGAGGAGGCCCTCGTAGAACTGGGTATCAAGCCGAACATAGGAGCCTTGCCCAAATCCTTCCAAGTAAGTTGTGCTGGAAAGAACGTCATTACCGTATCCTGAAATGAAAAAATCACGCATGTAATTGGCAGAGCTTGCCTCATTTATGTTAAAGCCATAGCGCCAATTTTCATTATAGGTAAAGTCACCTTGACCAAAAAATAATCCCTGCATGGCATTTTCGTCATAGGCGATTGCAGTTTCTATTTTTATCTGTCCGTTATTGAATTTTTCCCGATAAACCGTATCGAGCTGTGGATCCATGCCGCTATCAATCCACGGCGTTATCGTGATATCTGAGTAATTATTGATTACATAATAATAGGGCAGGGCGAAGAAACTGCCGATAAACGTGTTCGAGCCGGCATCCGGGGCCAGAAACCCGCTCTCGCGTTTGACCGAACTGTCGGCGGTGGAAAAATAGGGCATGTAAAAAATCGGCACCCCGAGCAATTCCACGGTCGCATCCTGGAACTCCATGCGCTTGGCCTGGAGATCATCGACCGCCGAATAGGCCTCGATCTGCCAGACGGGCGGCTTGGTCGGATCGTCTTTACAGAGCGAGCACGCGGAATAGACCATTCGGCTCAACTCATTATACTGCCCATCGGTGCGCCGCGCGCCATTGGCGGCGATACGGGTGTTGTCCTCGAGCAATGTCCGCATGCCTCGCAGCACCGCCTCGCGCATCCCTTGCGTCAATTCGGCGTAATCAGAGAATAAAACCTCGCCATCGGGCTCGAGCAGCACGACATGGCCGCTTGCCGCGACGACATTGGTATTGCGATCGAAGACGATTTTATCAGCGCGCAGCACGTGATCATTCTGCCAGGCTTCGACATGACCTGTCGCGGTGACGATGCCGCCATCGCGGTTATAACTGATCTGATCGGCGGTAAATGACAGCGCCTCGTTCGGCTTGATCGGCTCCTTGTTCAGGCTGGTGCCGTATTGCGGCTTGGTGAACGGGGTGAAGCCGGGGATGGTGGTCTGCGCCAACGAAGCTCCCGAGAGCGTGATCGACATCACGCCCGCAAGAATGGCGATGAGCGTATCAAAGGCCCGGCGCGGCATCGCTCAGCCGTCTTCCAGATGGAGCAGAAGTGCGATCGCGAGCATCAGGCCGGCGGCGGCCGGCGCCCAGGCGGCGAGGAACACCGGCAAAGCCCCGGAGCCGCCAAATTCCTCGGCGATTTTCGAGACCATAAACAAGGCGAAGCCGGCGGAGACGCCGCTTCCGATCATCCGCGCGGTGCCACCGCGCCGCGCCGGGCGCATCGAGAAGCCGGCAGCGACCAGGGTCATCGTCGCCGACAGCACCGGCAAGGCGAGCAGGCTCTGAAACCGCAGCCGATGCCGGATCGCGGAAAAGCCGGAGCGTTCCAGAAGCGCGATAAAATCGGGCAATTTCCAAAATGATAGCGTATCCGGCGAGGCGAAACTCTCTTCGACGCGGGCGACGGTGAGGTCGGTCGGCAGCAGCATAGTGCTCGCGGGATCGGGCGGCCGATCGGCGGAGATCACCCGCGCCCCCTCGAGCCGCCACGCACCGCGGTCGAGAACCGCGCGCTCGGCCTCGATTCGCTGCAAGAGTTGGTCGTGAGGGGCGAGGCGAAAAACACTGACGCGCTCGATGGCCAGCCTGCGGCGTTTGAGCGCCACTTCCTCGGCGTGAATGATCGAAACCCCGTCAGCCACCAGCCCATGATCGGATTGGCGCAGCCATAGCTGACCGCCAGCGAGCGAGAGCGGCCCGCCGGTCGAGGTGAGATAGGTGTTGTCGAGCGCCTCGGCGCGCGCCAGCATCACCGCTGAAAGCGGCGTAACGAGGCCGGTGGCGGCGATGCCGAGGAGTGCTGCGCCCAATGTCGGGCCCGAGAGGAATTGCCACGCCGAAAGCCCCGTCGCTCGCGCAACGATCAGCTCGGAGGAACGGGTCAGGCGCCAGAACGCCGAAATCCCGCCAAGCAACACGGCAAAGGGGAGGATCTGCATCGCCTCCCAGGGCAGACGCAGCGCCGCGATTTCTGAGACGATGGCGAAGGTCGCCTGCGGGCGGGTCGCGGCGCGGCGTAAAAGCTCAATGAAATCAAACAGGGCCACCAGCCCAGAGAGGGCCGCGACCATGGTCAGGACGGCAAAAATGAACACCCGCGAGATGTAGCGGAGAAAGGTCGCGGCGAAATTCATGCGGCCGCTCGGGGTGCGAAGCGTGCGATGGTGCCGCGCCGCAGTTCTGGGGCAAACAGGATCCAGGCGCAAATCACTCCGGGGGCAGTGGCATGCACCCAGATCAGCGGGATCAAGGCCGGCACGCGCGCGGCGAGATTGGCGATCATGAGGCCGAGCGCGAGCAGGCCGACGACGACGAGCACGGCGACGAACGGGCGCAAGAGCCCGCCATGGCGCTGAAACGCCCCGCGCAGCACGGCAACCAGGGCGACCAGGGCAAATGAGCCGGCGGTGAGCGGCGCCGTCAGCCGGCGATGCGCCTCGACGACGAATTTCGGCCGATCCCGCGCCATCACGATGGCCGGGTCTGGATGCAAGAGCTCGCCAAGCGACATCTCGGTCGCGTCGCGAAAGCGCTGCGCCGCGGCTTTGTTCGACGTGAGATCGATCACGTTCTGGGCGAAGGTCAGAATATTGAGCCGCCCGGTCTGATGGTCGATTTCCTGGCGGGTGCCATCCAAGAGCAGAACGCGAGGGGCGTCGGTGGAGGGGAGAAAGTGGCCGCGGCGGGCGAGAATCGTCGCGTGTGCGTTTTTCTGGCGCGCATCATCGATCATGACGCCGTGCAGCGTGCCATCGGTGTCGCGTTTGCGGACATAGACCGTCATGTCATCCGACACTTGGGTAAAAACCCCGTCTTGGAGCATGAAGGCGGCCATACGGTTGCGAATACGAAATTGCTCCTCGCGGAATTCGGCCGAAGCCGAGGGCACCACCCAGACATCGAGGAAAAAGCAGGTGACGACCGATATCGCTGCGAGCATTAGCGCCGGGCGTGAGAGCGCCCAGGCGGAGAGGCCGGCGGCGCGCATGACAGTAAGTTCGCGGTCGCTCGCCAGCCGCTGATAGGTGAATTGCACCACGACATAGGTGGTAATCGGCAGGATTACGGCAACGAAACTCGGGATTAGGAGCCCGGTGAGCTGGAGGAACACCACCAGCGACAGGCCGCGATTGACCACGAGGTCGATGAAGCGCAGCGACTGGGTAAGCCAGATCAGCGCCACCAGCCCGCCGGTCGAGGCGAGTAGGCCGGCGAGAAGCTGGCGCAGGAGGTAGCGATCGATCTGGCCGAGGCGGAGCATGGAGAACATGGCGGCGTGCTTTTACGTCGTCCCGAGGGCAGCCACCGTGTCGGCCGCCTTGGATCTACTCGCTGGTCTCTTGCGGCAGAACCAAGCCGAAAGCAACTACTCCCTGCGCGTGGCCGCTATTTTGCCGCCGGGCGATGCGGCTGCGCCACGCCCGGCACGATGCACCCTTTATCGCGCGCTTGCCATTCGGTGGCGTCTTTCGCACCATTCCCGCCGAAGCAGGAGGGCAGCATGGCGGCTTTGGTGGTCTATTCCGAGGAACTCTATGAGGATGACGCGGTTGAGCGGGCGATTTTCGGCCCCGATCTTCGGGTCGCGTTCGCCAAGGCCTCGCGGGTCGCAGAGGTTCCCGACGCCCTTGCCGCCGAGGCCGAGGGGTTGATGATTTTTCGCCATTTTCTGACCGGCGAAGACCTTCAGCGGTTCCCGAAGCTTCGCGCCGTCGTGCGCATGGGGGTCGGCTATGACCGGCTCGACCGCGCCGCCTGTGCCTTGCGCAATATCCTCGTCTGCAATGTTCCCGATTACGGCACCACCGAAGTCGCCGATCACGCGATCGCGCTGGCCTTGGCGCTCCGCCGTGGCCTGCTCCTCCATCACGCGGCGCAGCGACAGACGCCACCAGCCCCTTGGGCCTATCTCGACCATAAGCTGATCAGGCGTAACGAGAGCCTCGGCTTTGGCATTCTCGGGCTCGGGCGCATCGGCACCGCGGTTGCCCTTCGCGCCAAGGCGTTTGGCGCGCGCGTCATCGCCTATGATCCCTATCAGCCCAATGGCGTCGAGCGTGCGCTCGGTATTGCGCGGGCACGGAGCCTCGATGATTTGCTCGCCGCCGCCGACACGCTCTCGATCCACACGCCGCTCACGCCGGAGACGCGGGGGATGCTGTCTGCGCGGGAACTCGCGTTGCTGCCACGCGATGCGGTGGTGGTGAACACGGCGCGCGGGCCGATCCTCGATATCGAGGCGCTGGCGGCGGCGATGCAAAGCGGGCATATCGCCGGCGCCGGGCTCGATGTTCTGCCCAGCGAGCCGCCGGTCGCGCCGATCCCGACGCTGCTCGCCGCCTATCGTGCGCGCGCACCCTGGGTCGAGGGGCGGCTGATCATCACCCCGCATTCAGCGTTCCACACGCCCGAGGCGTGGCAGGACATCCGCGTCAAATCGGCGGAAACGATGCGCGCCGCTCTCCTCGGCCCGCGCCCGCAAAACGTGATCGCGCCAGAGATGTTTTGAGCCGGCTGCGGCCGTCGTCGGCGAGACCCCGCGGGCGAAACCCCGCGGGCGAGACCCCGGGGCCAGACCTACCCCGCCCGCGCCTCAGCATGAGGATTTTGCTTCCCATTTGTCATCGTTTGTGATTTGCTCACAAGCGCAGGGCCTGTCTCTGGACCTTCTCCGGGCACCAACAATATAATAATACAACAATAATAGATTTCGGCCGCGATGAAATCATTTTTGGGAGAAATATCCATGTCAACGGGCATTGTCATTATCGTTGCCATTCTCGCGGTGGTGGGCCTCGTCCGCGCGTTTCGTAGGTTTTCATCTAACCATGAAGTGCAGCCGCCGGCGCCGCCCTTGCCGTTGGCGGCGCGGAGCGCAGCGATCACCAAGGTTTGTGTTGGCGAGTCGCTGGTCGGCGACGGCAACGAGGTTGCGCATATCGATCTGC
>JAJYXY010000220.1 GCA_021801465.1 Pseudomonadota bacterium | reverse complement strand
ACCAGGTCCAGGCGACCCCCAGGGTCTTGACGTTGTCCGGGGTGATCTCCTTGAGTGGGCTGAAGCCGGCGCCGTCATAGGTGCGGCGCCACATCAGCCAATCGGCGGGATCGGGCTGGCGCAGCAAGTCAGCGCTCACCGGGCGCGGCGCCGGGGTCGGCGGCAACTGGGCGGCAGCGGCGCCAGATATCAGCGCGAGGGCCAACGCCAAGGTGCACCCGAAAGAGCGTCGGGTCATCGTCAGAGGGGCTTTCGGGGTCGGTTGGGTTCGCATGACGTCTCTCTCGTTGCCGGGCGCAGAATAGTGAGAGATTTCTTGACACAAGGCGAGTCCCCGGGACTAGTTGCGCAACCGCCGTCCAAAGAGGGATAGATGCGAAGATCGGCCGCCCTGCTCTTGGTTTTTTGCTGCACCAGCCTCGCTGCCGCCGGGGCGCTCGCGGATGCGCCGCCGCCGATCGACGCGAAAAAACTCTTTGCCCGCCATTGCGGCTGGTGCCACGGCGCTTACGGGCTTGCCGCCGACAAGGCGCCGCGGCTCGCCGGCACGGCGATGAGCGAAGACGAGATCCGGGCGCGGATCGAAAACGGCGCGCCGGGCGAAATGCCGGGTTTCGCGAACACGCTTTCGACCGAGCAGGTGGACGCCTTGGCGCGCTACATCAAATCCCTGCCAGCGCCGCCCTGACGCGCCTTCGCTCTCACTGCCGCGCGTGCCGCACCCCGAGCCAGGACAGAATGAGGCCAAAGCCCAGGCCCCAGGCGCCATCGACCAGCAGCGAGCGAAGCCACGTCATCGGCGAGGCAAGGCCGCCGCTCATCGGCAGGCCATAGGTGAGCACGATGGTCATGATCTCGGTATAATATTTGAGCGGGATCCAGCGCGCGCCGGGCAGGAAATGCCTGACCCCGGAGACCAAAATCAGCCCGGCGGCAGCGACGATGGCACCGAGCACGAGACCCCAGAGCCAAAGCGGCCCGCGCAGCCAGGGCGAAGCGAGGCCGAACACGGCGCCGCCAATCCCACAGAGCAGGCAGTAATTCGCAACCCGCGGCAGGCCGAACGGGATAACCGGGTCCATGGGATAGGGCGCCGGCAGCGCCATCGCGGGGTTGGCAAGGAGGTGTAGCGCTTCCCACATCGCCTGTTCGAACGTCACCACGGCGATGGCCGCGGCAACGAAGCCCAAAACAGCACGCATCATCGCCGATGGCATGGCCTCATCCCTTCGTGATCTGCCGCCGTCGCCGGCGATACGCCACCGGTATGGCTCCGCTCCGCTTTACCGTGCGACGGCCAAAGAGCCGGCCGAAAAAACGGGTTAAAGTGAAATGCCGGATCGGCACCGGCGAGATCGTGCGCGTTGGGTCTCATGCGCCCAAGCCTAATGCGTTCAATGCACCTGCCCTGCCTGGTGGGGGCTATCGAGGCTGAACGTGGGAATGGCAACATCGAAGCTCTCGCCCGAATCAACCCGCACCATGTGATAGGTGCCGGTCATGAAGCCCGATGGCGTCTCGAGCGGCGTTCCGGATGTGTATTCGAACACCTCGCCCGGCTCGAGTGTCGGCTGTTCGCCGACCACGCCGGCGCCATGGACATGCTGGGTGCGGCCGAGGGCGTCGGTGATGCGCCAGGTGCGGCGCAGCAGCTGCACCGTCTCGCGCCCGTGATTTTCGATCCAAACTTTATAGGCCCAGACGAAATGCCCCTCCTCGGGGCGGGACTGGTCCTCAAGAAAAAAGGCGCGCACGCTGACACGGATCCCGTGCGTTGTGGCGCTGAACTCGCCCTGCGGTTCCCGGCTCATTGTTGCTCCCGGCTCATGCCAGGCGCATACCGCGCACCGGGTGCTCTTGTCCATGCCCGCGCCTGCAACTGTCCCGCGTCACGCGCTGGCGGCGAGCGCCTCGGCGAGATCGGCTTTCAGATCGGCGGCGTCCTCGATCCCGACAGAAAGCCGCACCACGCCATCGGTGATGCCGAGCCGGGCGCGCTCCTCGGCGCCGATCCGGTAATGGGTGGTGGTGGCGGGGTGGGTTACGAGGGATTTGGTATCGCCGAGATTGTTGGAAATGCGGATCAGCCGGAGCGCGTTCAAAAACGCGAACGCCGCTCTCTTGCCGCCGCGAAGCGCGAAAGTAACGATCGTGCCGCCGCCGCTCATTTGCGCCCGCGCCAGCGCCGCTTGTGGATGATCGTCGCGGGTCGGATACCAGACGCGTGCGACAGCCGGGGCGCGCGCGAGGAATTCGGCCAGATTTTCGGCGTTGGCGCAGGCCGCGGTAGCGCGGAGTGAAAGCGTCTCCAGCCCCTTGAGGAGAAGCCACGCGTTGAATGGCGAGAGCGCCGGGCCAGTGTTGCGCAGAAAGGGCTGCAGCACCTCCTCGACCCAGGTCCGCCGCCCGAGCACGGCGCCGCCGAGCGCACGCCCCTGGCCGTCGATATGCTTGGTGCAGGAATAGACGACGATATCGGCGCCGAGTGCGAGCGGCTGTTGCAAAAGCGGCGTCGCGAAGACGTTATCGACCACCACCAGCGCGCCCACCTGATGCGCGAGCGCGGCGATGGCGGCGAGATCGACGATTTCCAGCATCGGGTTGGAGGGGGTCTCTAGCAGGACGAGCTTCGTCGGTTTCGCGAGGGCGTCGCGCCACTGGCCAAGATCGGCGCCGTCGACGAAAACGCTCTCGATGCCAAACCGCGGCAACAGCGTCGAGACGATCCAGTGACACGAGCCGAATAATGCGCGCGAGGCCACCACCCGGTCGCCGGCGCGAAGCCCCGCGATCAGCGCCGCATGCACCGCGGCCATGCCGGATGCGGTTGCGCGGCAGGCTTCGGCGCCCTCGATCGCGGCAAGGCGCTCTTCCAGCATCGCGACCGTGGGGTTGCCGAATCGCGAATATTGGTAATGGGCGAGCTTGCCCTGAAACGTCGCCTCGGCGTCCTCGGCGCTCGCATAGACGAAGCCCGAGGTGAGAAACAAAGCTTCCGCGGTTTCGCCGAATTCGGTCCTCGTCTGGCCGGCATGAACCAGGCGGGTCGCGGGGCGGAGCGGGGAGGGGAGTTCGGTCATCATCTGGGCCCTCGATCCTTGGGCCGACCGTGGATGCAGCGCCGGCTTCGGGCAAGCGCTGGCCTCTTTAGCGCGCTTCTTTTACCTCGCCGCAATCCGGCCGGACAAATCACGAGGGGTGACGGGCGCCACCGGACGGAATCCCTAAAGATCGCGGATTGCGCCGTCAATCCGGGTTTTCTATAACCAGCGGTGCGCGCGGGTGTAGTTCAATGGTAGAACGGCAGCTTCCCAAGCTGCATACGAGGGTTCGATTCCCTTCACCCGCTCCACCATGCTCCGCGCTGCTTCCGCCCTCAAAACGGCCGCGCATCCGCCCACGGGACGGCGCGCTCGAAGGCGCGCGAGAGCTGCAACACGCCGAGATCATCAAAGCGTTTGCCGGCGATCTGCAGCCCGATCGGAAGCCCGTCTTTGGTAAACCCGGCCGGCACCGAGGCCGCTGGCGTGCCAGAGAGATCGAACGGGTAGGAAAATTCCGCCCAGGCGAGCCAGTCCCAAGCATGTTCGGGCCAACCTTCGGGGACCAAGCGTTGAGACGGGAAGGCCGCAACCGAGGCCGCGGGCGAGAGCAGAAAATCCCATTCCTGAAAAAAAACGTTGATATCGCGGATATAGGCGTATTTGCGCTCGCGCATGAGCTGGTAATCGGCCATGCCGATCTTTGTGCCGGCTTCGATGCAGGCGATGAATCCCGGGTCCATCTCGTCTCGCCAGGTGGCGAGTTTTGGCGCATGCACCGCCCAATGCGCCGGCCACAAAAACCGGATCAGCGCCGGCCCAAGCTTGCCCCAGGGCGGTGTGACCTCATGGAGCGGCACCGACAGTGCTGCCGCCAGACGCTCGGCCGCGGCCCGCGCCAACGCCGCGACCTCGGCATCGACGCGGGCGTGGCCGAAATCGGCGCTATAGGCAAGGCGCGGGCGAGGCGGAGCCGCGTCGAGGTGCGCGGGATAATCGGCCGGGGCGGCCTCGAGGCTGGTGTGATCCCAATCATGCGGCCCGGCCATGACGCGAAGCATCAGCGCGGCGTCCGCGACCGAACGCGTCAGCGGGCCGAGATGCGAGCTATAATCGGTGTTTGAAACCGGATAGATCGGAATGCGCCCAAAACTTGGCTTGAGGCCATAGACCCCACAAAAATGCGCGGGCAAGCGAACGGAGCCGGCGGCATCGCTGCCTTGATGGAGCGGGCCAAATCCCGCCGCCGCCGCCGCGCCCGCGCCCGCCGAAGAGCCACCGGCGGTCAGGCCCAAACGCCAGGGCGTGTGGGTGAGGCCGGAAAGCGGGCTGCGCCCGGTGCCGACCCAGCCAAATTCCGGGGTCGTCGTTTTGCCGATCAGGATCGCGCCCGCCTCCCGGAGCCGGGTTGCGACCGGCGCATCGAGATCGGGGACGAAGCCGCGTCGCGTCCTCGAGCCATATTGCGTCGCAATCCCTTGGGTCAGGGTCAAATCCTTGAGCGTGATCGGGACCCCCTCGAGCGGGCCGCGCGGGGTCCCCGCGGCAAAGCGGCGTTCCGCGGCTTCTGCCTCCGCCATCGCCTGATCGGCGCAGAGGGTCACGAAGGCGTTGACCTTGTGATCATGCGCCGTGATGCGCGCCAAAATCGCCGCCATCACCTCGCGCGGCGAGAGCGTGCGGGCGCGAAACCGCGCCGCGAGCTCGGTCGCCGTAAGAAAGCAGAGGTCATCGTCCGACATGCGCCCCTCTCACGCCGGCTCGCTGATGGGGAGCGAGACCGGGCGTGCCCAGCCGTGCGGGTCGGCGCCGGTGCCATATTGGATGCCGATGATGGTGTCATAAAGCCGCTGGGTCAGCGGCCCGATCTGCCCGCCATTGATCACGTAACGCGTCTCTTTGAAGCCGAGTTCACCCACCGGCGAGATCACCGCCGCCGTCCCAGTGCCCCACATTTCTTCAAGCCGGCCGGCAGTGATCGCAGCGATCACCTCATCGATGGCGATTGGCCGTTCTTCGACCGGAATTCCCCAGTCGCGCAGCAGCGTCAGCGTGGAATCGCGCGTCACGCCATCGAGGATCGATCCCGTGAGCGGCGGCGTGATCACCGTGCCATCGATTTTCAGCATGATGTTCATCGTGCCGACTTCTTCGAGGAAGCGATGTTCGGCGCCATCGAGATAAAGCACCTGGGTGAAGCCGAGGCGATGCGCTTCTTCCGCGGGATAGAGGCTCGCGGCATAATTCGCCGCCGTCTTGGCCGCACCGAGCCCCCCGGGAAGGGCGCGGACATGGCGCTCACTTGCGAGAATTTTTACCGGGTTCATCCCTTCGGGGTAGTAGGCGCCAACCGGGCTGAGGATGACGTAGTAGAGATAGCTCGTCGCCGGGCGCACGCCGAGGAAGGGCTCGGTCGCGATCACCGTCGGGCGGATGTAGAGTGCTGTGCCCGGCAGTTTCGGCACCCAGCGCTGCTCGAGCGCGACCAGGGCGTGAAGGGAGCGCTCGACCAGCACGGGGTCGAGGGCGGGGATGCAAAGCCGCGCGCAAGATTGGTTGAGCCGGTGCGCATGGCGGTCGGGGCGGAAAATACGCACCACGTCATCGGCGCCGCGAAACGCCTTCAGCCCGTCAAACACCGCTTGCGCATAATGCAGAACGCAGGTGGCGGGATCGAGGCTGAGCGCGTGATAGGGCTCGATGCGCGGGGAGACCCAGCCGCGTCCATCGACATAGTCCATCAAGAACATATGGTCGGTGAAGGCCGTACCAAATTTGAGGCCGGCATCGGGCGGCGGCACCTTGAGGGTGGTCGCGCGGGTGATGGGAAACGCGGTCATGGCGCAGCACTCCTTCACTTGCCTGCCAGGCATAAAGCCCGGCCCTTTTGCTTGCCAGGCATAAAGCCCGGCTGCCGGGGATCTGGCGCCCATATTGCCGCCCTTTTGCGCCCCTGTCTTGCCCTCTCCTTTGCATATCGCGCATGATCGCGGGAAAGGGCGATTTTGCCGCGGGCGGAGAGGAAACACACCATGATCTATGAAATGCGGGTCTATCATTGCGTGCCAGGGCGTCTTCCGGCGCTGCTCAAACGCTTCGAGACCATCACGCTCGCGATCTGGCAGCGCCATGGCATCCGCCAAGCGGGGTTCTGGACGGTTTTGGTCGGGGAATCGAACCAGGATCTGGTCTATCTCCTCGCCTGGGAATCGATGGCCGAGCGCGAGCGGGTATGGACTGGTTTTATGAACGACCCGGAATGGATCGCCAAACGCGCCGAGACCGAGCGCGACGGGCAAATCGTTGCCTCCATCACCAACAGCTTCCTCCAGCCGACAAGTTTTTCGGCGGTGCGCTAGCCGTTGGCGGGCGCGGGGTCACGCCCGCGCCCGCGCTTCACGGCGCGCGGCACATGCTCTAAGAGCGACGCTCGAACCTATTTCTGGGATGGTGGATCGTGACCCTTTTCGCCAATTCGCTGCGCGCCGGGCCCGATGAGCGTGGCCGTTTCGGCTCTTTCGGCGGGCGCTTTGTCGCCGAGACGCTGGTGCCGCTCATTCTCGAGGTCGAGGCCGCTTATCGCGCGGCCCGCGACGACCCCGGCTTTCAGGCGGAACTTGACCGCTATCTCCGCGATTATGTCGGCCGCCCGAGCCCGCTCTGGCTCGCCGAGCGGCTTTCGGCGGCTCTGGGCGGCGCCAAAATCTATCTCAAGCGCGAGGATCTGAACCACACCGGCGCGCACAAGATCAATTCCTGCCTGGGTCAGATCCTGCTCGCCCGCCGCATGGGCAAGACCCGCATCATCGCCGAGACCGGCGCCGGCCAGCACGGCGTCGCGACCGCGACGGTCTGCGCCTTGTTCGGCCTGCCTTGCACGATCTATATGGGCGCCGTCGATGTCGAGCGGCAGAAACCCAATGTCTTTCGCATGCGCCTGCTCGGCGCCGAGGTGCGCCCGGTCACCTCAGGGTCGGCGACCCTCAAGGACGCGATGAACGAGGCGCTGCGCGACTGGGTCGCCCATGTCAGCGACACCTATTATCTCATCGGCACCGTCGCCGGGCCGCACCCTTATCCGATGATGGTGCGCGATTTCCAATCGGTGATCGGCACCGAGACCCGCGCCCAGATCCTCGCCGCCGAAGGCAGGCTGCCGGACGCCGCGCTCGCCTGCGTCGGCGGCGGCTCCAATGCGATGGGCCTTTTCCATACGTTTCTCGATGACGAGGCGGTGCGCCTGATCGGGGTCGAGGCGGCGGGGCGCGGGCTCGACACACATGAACACGCGGCGAGCCTGGAGCGTGGCCGGCCCGGCGTTTTGCACGGCAACCGCACCTATCTGCTGCAATCGCAAGACGGGCAGATCGAGGAGGCGCACAGTATCAGCGCCGGGCTCGACTATCCCGGCATCGGCCCCGAGCATGCGTTTCTGTTCGAGAGCGGGCGCGTCACTTATGTCGGCGTCACCGATGACGAGGCATTGGCCGCATTTCAGCTCTGCACCCGGACCGAGGGCATCATCCCGGCGCTCGAGACGGCGCACGCGCTCGCTTATCTGACCAAGCTCGCCCCCGAGATCGGGCCGGGCGGCGTCATCGTCGTCAATCTCTCCGGCCGCGGTGACAAGGACATTTTCACTGTCGCCCGCCATCTCGGTGCCGGCGCTGGCCTTGAGGAACTGCCGTGAGCCGCATCGCTGCCCGATTCGCTGCCCTCCGCGCCGAGGGGCGCGGCGCCTTCATCCCCTTTCTCGAAGCCTTCGACCCGGATCGCGCGACCAGCCAGGCGATTCTGGAGGGCATGCCGGCGGCCGGCGCCGATCTGATCGAGATCGGCATGCCGTTTTCCGACCCGATGGCCGACGGCCCGATCATCCAGGAAGCCGGCCAGCGCGCGCTCAAGGCCGGGGCGACGCTTGCCGGCGTGCTCGCCATGGTGCGCGCCTTTCGCACGCACGACGCGGCGACGCCGGTGATCCTGATGGGCTATCTCAACCCCATCCTCGCCTATGGCGAGGCACGGTTTTGCACCGATGCCGCCGCCGCCGGTGTCGATGGGTTGATCATCGTCGATCTGCCGCCCGAGGAGGCCGACCTGCTCGCGCCCGACGCGGCCCGCGCCGGCCTCGATATCATTCGCCTGGTCGCGCCGACCACCGATGCAAAGCGCTTGCCGCACGTTCTCACTGGCGCGGGTGGCTTCGTCTATTATGTCAGCATCACCGGCATCACCGGCACCAGAAGCGCCGCCATCGCCGATCTCGCCGCCGCCATGCCGCCGATCCGGCGCGCGACCGATCTGCCGATCGCGATCGGCTTCGGCGTCAAAACCCCGGCGCAAGCGGCGGAAGCGGTCGGCATCGCCGATGCCGCCGTCGTCGCCTCCGCCTTGATCGAAACCCTGGCGGCCAGTCTCCAAGATGGCCGGGCTGGGCCGGATACGGTTGCGCGTGTGCTCGATCAGGTGCGCGCGATCGCGCGGGCGATCCGGGAGGCGCGGCGATGAACTGGATCACCGAATTCGTCCGCCCGAAAATCCGCACCCTGCTCGGGCGGCGGGAGATCCCGGACAATCTCTGGCACCAATGCCCAGCCTGCGAGCAGATGGTGTTTCGCCGCGATCTCGAACGCAATCTCAAGGTCTGCCCGCATTGCGGCCACCACATGCGCGCAAGCGCCGCCGAGCGCCTCGCCTGGACGCTCGATGACGGTGGCACGCGCATCGAATTGCCGAAGGTCCCCGCCGATCCGCTGCGCTTTCGCGACAGCAAGCGCTACACTGACCGCCTCAAAGAGGCGC
>JAJYXY010000257.1 GCA_021801465.1 Pseudomonadota bacterium | reverse complement strand
TATTCTGACACCGTGGGTCGGCAATGGTTGGGGGCTTGCCGCGCCGCCTTCGCCCGGAGATCAGGTGCTCGTGCTCGCCCATGAGGGCGACGCCGAGCATGGTATCGTCGTTGGCGGCGCCTATAGCCTCGCGGCAACCCCGCCCGCCGCGCCGGCCGGTGAATTCTGGCTCGTTCATCAATCGGGAAGCTTCATCAAGCTACTCACCGATGGGTCAGTCGCGATTTCTGCCCCCACCGTCGCGATCACCGGCAATGTGACGGTGAGCGGCAATGTCACCGCCTCGGGTGATATCGGCGATGGCCACGGCACGCTCGCGAGCGTGCGCGCCGCGTATGACGCGCACACCCACACGGTCACCGGGACCACCACGTCACCGCCCACGCCGCAAAACTAGCCAAGGCAGAAACTCGCAGTGAAAAACGATCTCTTCCAGCAATGGGGGAATGATCTCGCGGTTGACTCGCGCGGTGATCTCCAACTCTCAGACGGCGCTATCCGGAGCCAGCAGCGTGTGCTACGCCGCCTGCTCACCAACCCGGGCGATTACATCTGGCAACCAAGCTATGGCGCCGGGCTCGCGCAATTCGTTGGCAGCCCCGCCAACCCGCTACAGATCGAGGCGATCATTCGCGCGCAATTGCAAAAAGAGCCCGCCGTGGCGCAAACGCCGGCGCCCACGGTGACAATCTCCTATGACACGCTCGGCACCATCTCCGTCATGATCAGCTATGTCGATGCCGCGAGCGGGCAGACCGAACTCCTTTCCTTTGGCATTCGGAATCCATCATGACGTTAAATCTGCAGAATTTTGCAACCCTCGTGCAAAACGCCGCCGCTGCCGTGCAAGGTGCGGCAACCGCGCTCCTCGATCTCTCGGTGGGCTCGGTTTTGCGCGCGGTTTTGGAAGCGAGCAGCTCGGTTGCGCTCTGGCTGCAATGGCTGATCGTGCAAGTTTTGGCAATGACCCGCGCATCGACCTCGACCGGGAGCGATCTCGATAGCTGGATGGCCGATTATGGGCTGGCGCGCCTTCCTGCGATCGCGGCGCAGGGCGCGGTGACTTTCTCGCGCTTTACGCCAGGCAACGCCGCCCTCATCCCGGCCGGCGCTGTTGTGCGGACTGCCGACGGAACGCAGAGTTTCATTGTCATTGCCCTTCCAACCAATCCCGCCTGGAGCGCGGCACTCTCTGGCTATCAGGTGGCGGCCGGGGTTGCGGCAATCTCCGTCCCGGTTGTCGCTGAAACCGCCGGCAGCATTGGCAACGTCCAGCCCAACACCGTCACCTTGCTCGCGAGCGCGATTCCCGGGATCGACCAGGTGACCAACCCGCTTGCCTTCACTGGCGGCACGAATGCCGAATCGGACGCGGCCTTTCGGGCGCGCTTCGTCAACTATATCAATTCCCGCTCGCTTGCGACACCGCTTGCCATTGGCAACGCGATCGCCGGCATTCAGCAGGGGCTCACCTATCTTTTGCAGGAAAACACAACGCCCGCAGGCACGACCGAGATGGGGTTTTTCACCGTCACCATCGATGATGGCAGCGGCAATCCACCAGCGAGTTTGCTTGCAACGGTAAGCAGTGCAATCGAGGCCGTGCGCCCGATCGGCTCGAGCTTCGCCGTATTGCCGCCACAGCTTATCGAGGCCGCGATCACCCTCAGCGTGAGCCTCTCGAGCGCGGGGCAGATGGCGACGGTGAGCGCCGAGATCGCCACCGCGATCGAGAGCTTTGTCGATACGCTGCCGATCGGCGCCACGCTTCCTCTCTCGCGCCTTGCACAGCTCGCTTACGATGCTGACCCGACCGTCATCAATGTCACCGCGCTCAGCATCAATGGCAATGCAAGCGACCTCGTGCCATCGATACGTGGCGTCATCAAGGCGGCGAGCGTTGTGGTGGCTTGACATGGCAACCGGTGATCAAAATGACATGGCAGCGCGGATCAAAGCCGTCTTGCCGCCGTGGTTTTCCAGCCCGAGTCCGATTTTGGATGCGCTTCTCGCCGGCATCGGCGCCATCTGGGCCTTTGTCTATAGCTTGCTTTCCTATGTGACGTTACAGACCCGCATCGCGACCGCGACCGACATTTTTCTCGACCTCATCGCCCTTGATTTTTTTGGCGCGTCGCTGCCGCGCATCGCCGGTGAAAGCGATACCGCCTATCGCGCGCGTATCGATCAGGAAATTTTAAGCCCGCGCGCAACGCGTGCGGCGCTGAGCGAGGCGTTGGTCGAGCTCACCGGCCGCGCACCGGTGATTTTCGAGCCGATGCGCCCCGCAGATACCGGGAGCTACAATGATGGCGGCGCTGGCTACGCTGTTGGCGGGGGGTGGGGCGATCTTTCGCTTCCCTTCCAATGCTTCGTCACCGCCTATCTCCCCGTGCAAAACGGCATCGCCAATGTCGCCGGCTGGAACGCCGGCGGCGGCTATGGCACCGGCCCGATCGAGTATGCCGATCTCGCGGCGATGAGCTTCGGGGTCACCGATGCCGAGATCAACGCCACCATCGCCGCCATCATGCCGGCCGCAAGCATCGCCTGGACCCGCATCAGCAACTAGCCCCGCGCCCGCGACCACGCCGACAAAGGAGTAACCATGGACCGCAACATCGTCTATCCCGGCGCCATTCCGCTCGACACCGATCTGCTCACGATCAATCGCAACACGCTGGTCGCTATCGGCTATCTCGTGCAAGCGACATTGGGCACCAATATGGTCGCCGATGGTCTCGCCTGCGCGCCAACCTCACCGGCCTCGATGACGGTGACGGTCGGCCCCGGCAGTTTGACGACATTGACGACGATCGATCCGCTCGCTTATGGCTCACTCGCGGCCGATAACACCGATCCCTTGATGAAAATGGGGATCAATACCACCGCGACCAGTTTTACGCTGACGGCGCCGACGAGTTCCGGGCAGTCGATCGTCTATCTCATCGAGGCCGCCTTTCTCGAAAGCGACACCGATCCCGTCGTACTCCCCTACTATAACGCGGCCAATCCCGCGCAACCTTACAGTGGCCCCGCGAACTCCGGCGAGCCGCAAAACACCGCGCGGATCGAGCGTGTGCAGCTTCAGCTCAAATCCGGAGCGCCGGCGGCCAGCGGGAGCGAAACCGCGCCGCCCGTCGATACCGGCTGGGTCGGGCTTTATACCATTACCGTCGCCTATGGCGAGACCGCGATCACGGCTGCGAATATCGCGACACTGCCGACAGCGCCCTTTATTCCCTTCACCTTGCCGGCGCTCTCCCCTGGTGTTTCGCGCATGGCGACGTTCGCCGCGAGCGGCACATGGGTGGTGCCAGCGGGCGTTTCCTTGGTGCGCGCGCGGCTTTGGGGCGCGGGCGGTGGTGGCGGCGCGGGCGGCGGTGGCGCGGGCGCGGGTGGTTCTGGCGGCGGCTATACCGAGGGGTATTTTCCCGTCACTGCCGGCAGCAGCCTCGCCGTTACCGTAGGCGTTGGCGGTGCCGCCGGACTTGGTGGTAGCAACACGAGTTTTGCCACACTCGCGACCGCAACCGGCGGTGGCGCCGGCGGCGCGGGAAGCGCGAACACGGCGGGCGTCGCGTCCTCCTCCGGCGGCACGGGCTCGGGCGGAACGCTCGCTGTATCGGGGCAGTATGGCCAGAATGGCTTGGTCTTTCCGGGCGGCGGCCTCGTGGGCGGCACCGGCGGCGCGGCCTTCGGTGGCGGCAACACGTTTGGCCCCGGCGGCAATACCTCGACCAATCTCGCCGGGCTCAATGGCGGCCTTCCTGGCGCTGGCGGCTCGGGCGGTATCGCCGATGGCGCCGGCGGCAGCGGCGCCAACGGCCTTGTCATTCTCGAGTGGTAAGCGAAGGAAGGCGGATTTCCCATGTCGTCCCCGGCAACCCATGTCTGGCAGCCGTCAACCGCACGCACCATCGTGCTCGATGGCTTCGTCCCTGTCCCGCGCGGAACCCAACCCCAAACACCGGCGCTGCCGATGTGGCCGCTCAAGGATCCGAGCGACGTTCTCGATTATCAGTTTGATATTTCTGCTGCACTCGCCGGCAACCCTGGCGACGGAATCGCCTCGCTCAGCGTCACCATCGCCCCCGACAATCCCGGCGATCTTACCCTGAACGCCGCCCTCGCCAATGGCGCGATCGCGGTCTTTTGGTTTGCCGCCGGTCAATCGGGAACGGTCTATACGGTGACGATCACCATCACCACCTTCTCCGCCCGCACGATGGCGCGGAGCGTTCTGTTGCCGGTCTATTCCCTCTCCTCGCTCCCGGTCTTGCCGAATGATCTGACGACCAATACCGGCCTGATCCTCACCGATCAAAATGGCAACCCGATCCTGATCACCGGTGTGACTGCATGATGACGATCGATGCGCTGCCGCAGGCGATCTCCTCGGCAGATACTGACGAATTGCCAGCGAGCCAAAACGGCATCACGCGCAAGGTCACGCGCGCGCAGCTTCTTGCGGGCGTGCAGCCGGCTTTTGCGCTGCCGCCTAATGCGCTCGTCGGCAACCCGTCGAGTGCAGTCGGCGGCGCGTCGGCCGTTACGATCGGCGCCAATCTCGCCCTCGCCAATGGCGTCTTGAGCGCGACTGCCGCGCCCTATTCCGTGCCTGCGCTTGCCGCGGGGCTTGCGCCACAGCAAGCCGACCTCGTGCCGCTTGGACAAAACGGCAGCAATGTCGCGGTTCCCTACGCCACGTTTATGCGCAATATCGCAACACTGCCCGGGATTACAGCAAGCGCGATGGTCGCGACGGCGGCGGGCGCGAGCGCAAGCCGCACGCTTGCGCAGTTTCTCGCCGATAGCGTCACTGTCGAGAGCTTTGGCGCAACCGGCGATGGCGTGACCGATGACACGGCGGCGATCGTTGCGGCCCTCGCCTCGGGCCGGCCGCTCCGCTTTGGGCCAAAAACCTACCTGATTTCCGGCCAATGGACGCCGAGCGGGGCCAGCGCTGTGCTTCTCGGCAGCCCTGGGCAAACGATTTTACGCCGCGCAGCGCAAAGCGCGGGCGCTGCCTGGATTTCAGTCCAAAGCGCTGCGTTCTTTGCCTCTGGCATCATCTTCGACTCCAATGCGGATATTACCACCGATAGCTGGGCAGTGCTGGTTGCGCCCAGCTGCACGAAAGCGGTGTTCGAGACCTGCGTTTTCACCGGCGCCGCCGGGCCGACGATGGGATCGGGTCTCGTCATTCAGGCCTCGGACCCGGAAGTCGTGCAATACGAGATTCGCGATTGCGAGGCGTATGGCAATGCGATCCATGGCATCTGGGTGCAAGCGGTGACGGGCGTTTCTATCACCGGCACCCGCGCGCACGACAATGGCAGCTACGGCATCGTCATCGATTATGCCGACCCCGCTTTGATCGAGAAACTCCATCTCTGCCTGATCGCCAATTGCCGCGCGTGGAATAATCAGCGCGGCATCTCGGTTGGAAATTTCAATGAGACCAATACCAACCCGCCGGTCTGGGGCAATGCCAATCCCGACGCGCTGGCGATTTTGGTTGCGAACAATATTTGCCACGACAATGCGATTTACGGCATCGCCGTTGCCGGCCAAGCGCTTGCCGTCGAAGGCAATCTTCTCGTCGACAACGGCGGCAATGGCGCCGGGATCTTGGCCAATTGCGCCTATAGCCGCATTGCCGGCAACACGCTCGTCTGGCTGAGCGGCACGGCGCCTTATGGGATCGATGCCGGTGGCTCGATTCATGGCGAGATTAGCGGCAATCTCGTGACCGGTGCGGCAATCGGGCTCAATCCGGGCGGGAGCCAAAATATGCGCATCATCGGCAACCGTCTTCAGGGCAGCACGCAATGGGCGATCCAAGTCAATAACGTCGAAACCGATGGCCATGGCAATAATTTTGGCATCGCGTGCGCCGATATGGCGATCACCGATAACTGGATCGGCTTTTCGCAAGGCGGGGGCATCGTGCTCCGCGATGGGCCGCAAAATATCGCCATCACCCGCAACAGCTTCATGGGAAGCGCCAGCGCCGCGATCACGCAATGCCTCAGCATCGCAACCGACTCCGTGATCATTGCCGATAATTCATGGAATAATGAGACGCTGCTCACCGTCAACCCACAAGAAACCGGCAGCGGGCCGCAAACGCTGGTCTTTCCCGATATCGCCGATCAGGTGATGTTGACTGCAGTATCGGGCCCGATCGCGAGCATGGTCTCCGCCTCGCAATATGCGATGGCGGGGACGATTGGCTTCGTGCGCGTGCAAACGGGCGGCGCCAATTATACCAACGCGACCGTCACCATTGGCGGGCCCGGAAGTGGCGCAAGCGCGAGCGCCTTCATTCGGAACGGCGCGATCATCGGCATCGCCGTCACGAACCCCGGCCAAGGCTATGGTGCAATCGGCGCAACCGTTTTCGTTACGATCACCGGTGATGGCACCGGGGCGAGCGCGGTTGCCTATGTCTCGGCGCCGGTTCCGAATGATCGGCGTTTGCGCACGCGCTGCAACGAGACGGTGCTGTTCTCGCGCGTCGGCTCGGCACCATTTCAGGAAAACTGGACATTGTTCGACCTCACGGTGCCCGCCAATGCCGAAGTGGAGTGGTGCGGCACCTACGGCACCTGGCGCGCGGGCTCGGCGCCGCTCGCCGGCTATTTCACCTTCCCCGGTGACGGTTCGGTGACATTTGGCAGCGTCAGTGGCGGTGATGTGCGGCTTCACCCCAATGGCGCCGGTGTTTTGCGCATCACCTCTGACGCAGCGCCAGAGGGCGTCATCTCGGCCATCGGCACCGGCTCGCCAGAGGGCGTCGTCAGTGCACCGCCCGGGTCCGATTATCGCAATCTTGCAGGCGGTATCGGCGCGACTTTTTGGGTCAAACAAACCGGCGCCGACGCCACCGGCTGGCTCGCCATCGCCTGACGCCGCGCGCATTCAAGAGAGAACCTCATGCCGACGATCCCGCAGCTTCCGACAGCCTCCACCGTCAACGCTGATGACGAATTGCCGTTGCAGCAAAATGGCGTCACCAGCGCCGTTACTGTCGCGACCTTGCTCGCCTCCACCCAGCCCGCGATCACCGCGCCCACGGGCTCGCTCCTTGGCCGAGCAAGCCTGGGAACGGGTGCGCCAGAGACGATCGCCGTCGGCAGCGGGCTTGCGCTCGCCAATGCGACTTTGGCGGCGAATATCGGCACCAGTGCGGGAACGGTTGCCGCCGGCAATGATCCACGGCTGACCGGCGCGCTTCAAAGCACCAACAATCTTTCCGATCTTACCAATGGGGCGCTTGCGCGTGGCAATCTCGGGCTTGGCAGTCTTGCGACACAAAGCGCGAACGCGGTTGCGATCGCCGGCGGGACGATCGCCGGGACAGATCTATCAGCGGCGACCGCCATCGCGAGTGCGACGAACACCCAACGCACCCTCGCCGCGCGCTTTGCTGATCGTCTCAATGTCGATGATTTTGGCCTCGCACGCAATGGAACCACTGATGATTCGGTGAATTTCGCCGCAGCCGTCGCCGCCGCGAGCGCCGCCAACAAGGCGCTCTATATTCCCGCAGGCGGGCCGATCCTGCTTGCCGGCGCAGCACAGGTGACGCTCGCCAATGTCGCGCTGATCGGCGATAACGGCACTGATTTCGGCTTCCCCTATGGCCGAACGGGGAGCCAGATTTGGCTCACCGGCACGACGCAATCGCCGTTTTTGCTTGGCGCCGGTGTGTTGATCGAGCGGCTTTGCTTTTATTATCCAAACCAGGTCGATCAACCTTCCGGGCCCATTGCCTATCCGCCGCTGTTCCTTGGCATGAGCGGCATTTCAGCTGTTGCCGACGTCGTTTTCTCCGACAATCAGGTGACGAATTGCTATGAATTCCTCACTATCCCGCAAACAACGACGGTCGGCGATGTATATTTTACGCGCAACCGCATTTGCGCGCTCAATGTGTGTTTTTCGCTTCCCAACGTCGCCGATATCATTTTTCTCTCGGATAATTTCTTCTCCTGGGGTGTTTTTCAAGATGAAATGCTGCATTACGGCGGCGGCGGCCAGGCGGCGACAAGCGCCGTTACTTTGACGCTGAGCGCTGGCGTTGCGAGCGGGGTCACGGTTTTGCCCGTGCAAAGCACGGCAAATCTCGTGCTGGGGATGCCGCTCAGTGGCAATGCCGCCGTCCCCTATAACGCTGTGATCACCGCGATCAGCGCAGGCAGCGTCACGATTTCCGTGCCAACACTTGCCGCCCTCGCCGGGGGGGCGACAATCAACGCGGTGCAAAATAGCTATTATTTGCGGAGCTATGCGACGACGAAGAGCGTCTGGCTTCTCGTCTCCGGCAATGGCACCGAGGCAAGCCCATCGACCTTCACCAATGGCGGGCCATTCTCGGTCAATAATTTCATCTTTGGCTATCGAACCGGCATTCTCGTCGAAGGCGGCATTTTGTCGGGAAATTTTACGGAGACCAGCTTCGATTCGGTTGGTACGGTGCTCAAAGTCTCTGAAAACGGCACGCTCATTGCAACCCATCTCAGTAATTTTTCTGTCTATGGCTATATCGCCGGCGACACGTCAGCGCCGCTCCCGCTTTTTGACATCGCGAACCCGCCGCCGATGTCTTATGAATCGGCCTCGAGCGCCAATCTCATGTTGAGTGTCTCGGGGATGGAAGTCGGGTTTTGCGAAGGGGGCATTTTCGATATTCGTGGCGACTATGTTTATGAAATTCGCATCACTGATTGCAAGCTCACGCGGTATTCCCACAACAGCGTTATTTCGCCCAACCCCGCCCTGCGCATCGATGCGCCCAACGGCCGGCTTTCTTTCATCGGCAATGAGGTTTTGCCGCAAGATGGCGGGGTGGGCGTA
>JAJYXY010000256.1 GCA_021801465.1 Pseudomonadota bacterium | reverse complement strand
TGTCGGTTAATGCCATTGCTCGGGATGCCGATGGTGGCGGCGTGTTAGTGACCGAGGGTTCGCGCACGCATCGCTATGAGGATTGGTGTCATGATTTGATGGCGCGTGGCGCGAGTGGGCGCGCGTTTTCTATCGATTTCAAAACCGGCGATACGCGCGCGATCACCGATGGCCTTTCTTATGCGTTCGGCGTTTGCGCAGCGGACAGCGCGATTTGGGTGAGCGAGAGTTGGTCGCATCGCCTGGTGGCTTATAAGGCTGCACGGGAGTCCGCCCCGATCTTGGAAAATCTGCCGGTTTATCCCTCACGCCTAAGCCCGGCCGCTGGCGGCGGGTTTTGGCTAACCGCGTTCCTCGCGCGAACACAGCTCGTCGAATTCGTGCTCCGTGAGCCTCGCTATCGGGAGCGCATGATGCGTGAAATCGCGCCGCAATTTTGGATCGCACCAAGGCTCAGCTCGGGCCATTCTTACCTCGAGCCGATGCAGGGCGCGCATATCAAGACCATGGGAATCCTGAAACCATGGGCGCCACCAAGATCTTATGGTCTCGTTATCCGATTGACGGAGGAGGGGTTGCCTATCTATTCGTTGCACAGTCGTGCTGGCGGCAGCCGCCATGGCGTCACAAGCGTCGTCGAATGTGGTGAATTTCTCTATGTCTTGGCAAAAGGTGATAGCAAGATCCTGGCGCTGTCGCTCGCGTCGATCGAGCAGGAGTTTCCAAGATGAGGGCACCGATCGTGGAGTTGCGACGTGCCACGGTTAAATATGGTGGCGTTCCCGCTATCGATGAGGTGGATTTTTCTCTCTCGGAGGGGGAGATTCATGCGCTCGTCGGGGAGAATGGTGCAGGCAAATCGACAATGACGAAGGTGATGGCGGGCGTCGTCAGCCTCACCTCGGGGGAAATGCTGATCGAGGGGCGGCCAGCATCGCCACGTTCGCCACTCGAGGCACGTCATCTTGGCGTTGCCATGGTTTTTCAGGAAAATAGCCTGGTCCCGACGATGACCGTCGCGCAGAATCTCTTTCTTGGCCAGGAGAAATTTTATAATCGCCAGCGTGGTATCTATATCGCGGCTCAGCAATTCCTGCAGTCGCTCAACTTCGATGTGGCGCCGACGACAACGGTCAGTTTGCTTGGCGCAGCAAAAAAACAAATGGTGGAGATTGCGCGGGCCGTTCTACATAAGGCAAAAATAATCATCTTTGATGAGCCGACGGCGACGCTCACGCCGGAGGAAAAAAAATATTTCTTTGATTTGGTGCTAGAACTAAAACGCCGCGTGGTCTCGGTGATCTTTATCTCTCATGCACTTGAAGAGGCGCTTGCAATTTCCGATCGCATTACGATTTTGCGGGACGGGCGACACGTGATAACCGACGAGACACATCATTTCGACCGTGCGCGTATCGTCCAGGCGATGGTGGGGCGAGATTTGTCGCAGACTCTCTATGGCACACGCAAGCAAATGGCGCGGCGCAGCGGGCGCCGGGTTGTTTCGGTTCAAAATCTGCGCATGGCGCCGATGGTAAAAAACACGTCGCTGTCGATTTTTGCTGGGCAAATCACCGGCGTTTTCGGTTTGGTGGGGGCCGGGCGTACAGAGACGTTCAAGATCGTGGCCGGCGTACTCAAGCGCGATTTGTTCCATGGCGGTGATGTCTTGCTGCACGGGCGGCGTGTGCGTTACCGCGTGCCGGCGCCTGCGGTGCGCGATGGCATCGTCTATGTCACGGAGGATCGCAAAGTCGAAGGTTTTTTCGAGACGATGTCGATTGCACGCAATATTTATATCGGCTGGCTCGCGCGCCTCGGGCGGCGGAGATGGCTGGTTTCGCGGCGCGAGGCGGAAGCGATCGGCGAGACTTGGCTCAAGACGCTGAATGTGCGTGCGATCGGTAAAGAGGCGAAGGTCGTCGAACTTTCCGGTGGCAATCAGCAGAAAGTGGTCATCGCGAAGTCACTGGTGCAAGAGCCGGAGCTGATTATCTTCGACGAGCCGACACGCGGTGTAGATGTCGGGGCGATCGCCGAAATTCATCAAATGATCAACCGTCTCGCTGATGAGGGCAAGGCGGTTGTGGTCATCTCGTCATATTTGCCCGAGATCATGGCGCTTTCCGATCGTATCCTGGTCGCGCGCCAGGGGAAAATTGTCGAGGAATTCTCGCCGCTCGAGGCGACGGAAGAAAAAATCATGTACGCGGCTATTCATTGACGCGAGCCGGTATCACGCCCGGTGCGCCCAACCCTGGCCGAAGGCGGCTTTCACCGCGGCCTGGACAGCGCTCGGCTGGCGCGACGACGCGAGATAATCCCTCGGGCTGTCTCACGAAGAGCCCGCGGCGGTGGTGCTCCGTTTTGCGCACGAGGCCGCGGCGGGCGCCGCCGGCTGGCTCTTTCACCCCAGCCAAACCCTGACCGAGGAGGAGGATGGCAGCCCTACCGTCCGCTTTCGCGCCGGCGGGCCGCGGGAAATCTGTTGGCGTCTGCGTGCGTGATGCTATACGGTAACGATCGCCGCGCCGGCGACGTTGCGGCAGGAGATGCGGGAGATGCTGAGGGTGGCGTCGCAAGGGCATGGCTTCAATCACGAATCTGCCGGCGAGTTGGGGGGAAAGCGGGATGACTGAGGAAGAAATCAGTAAACTCCTGCAGCAGTTTTCGAAGATGCGCAAGCTGGTAGCGCGTCTTCTGCGCAGGCATGTCGACACGATTTTGAACGTGGGCGGTCGCGGCTATTACGAAAACCCGATGTCCGATCTTTTGGCGTTTTTTCTTGATCCCAGCGCCTGCCATGGGCTCGGCGATCTGGTGTTGTCGACCCTTCTGCGCTCCCTCGAAAGAAACGATTTAAATCCTATCTTGACGGGGCCTCCGATCCGGGAAGACGTGAACCGCATTGACATCGTGTTACCGGGTGAAAATTTCGTTATCGCGATCGAGAACAAAATCCACCACGAGCCGAACAACCCTTTTGACGCTTACCGAGAGGCGATCAATCGCCAATATGCTAACATCCCAGAACAAAATCGGATTTTTTGTCTTCTCGCGCCGCGCCAGCCGCACCAAGCCATTCCCTATTGGCAATGGCTGGACACCAGGCGCCTTATCGCGCTGATTTGGGAAGAGCTGGGACACCGTCAGAGACACGTCGAGCACACAAAATGGGTGCTTCTACTTCAAGAATTCCTTAAAACCGTCGAGCAAGAATTGGAGGAGGGAATGAACGAAGAACAGTTCCAGGAGGCAGCTAAGATTTATATCGATTTGGTGCGCTTTGACCAATTGCGTCGACAATTTTTGGAGTTTTTGAAGGGAAAACTAATAGATTTGGCGTTACCTATCATAGGAGTTTCGTGGCCAAGGCAAGCTAATTGGGGTAATGCAATTGCTTTTTCATTACTGAACCCTGCCGACAATCGTCGAAAAGTCACATTTCTATTGTTTGATGGACAAGCTCGCAATGAACCTCGTTACGCGGTTCAATTATATAGTTTGGCTGAGTTGGCACATTTTCATCATGTTAGCGATTGGCAGGAAACTGTCAACGGAAACCAACTCTACGTTTACCGAAATAATTATAATGAATTAGATGCCGCGTTCGGAGGGTTTCAACAAGCGCTCACGGAGATCCTCTAGAACCATCCCCCCGCGGCGGCATGAAGGATGCGCGGGCGGCTGGCGCATAGCGTGCCGTCTCGGCGGATTGACAGATAAATCGCCCCCGGTGCAGCTTGCCGCCTTGGTCAAAAACGGAGGGTTCGGTCCATGGCCGAAAGTGAGATGTTCGAAAAAGGGCTCGAGGTGCGGCGCGCTGTCCTCGGCGCGGATTACGTCGATTCCAGCCTCGCCAAGGCAGATGATTTCATGATGGCGTTTCAGCGCATCACCACCGAATGGTGCTGGGGCTATGCATGGACGCGCCCCGGCCTTGAACGCAAGACGCGCAGCATGCTCAACCTCGCGATGCTGACCGCGCTCGGCAAGGTGCCCGAGATCAAGCTGCACGTGAAAGGCGCGCTCGCCAATGGCGTGAGTGTCGACGAGATCAAGGAAGTGCTGCTCCACGCCAGCGTCTATTGCGGCATTCCAGCCGGGCTCGATGCGTTCAAGGCGGCGCATGAGGTCTTGGTCGCGGAAGGCGCGTTGCCGCCGAAAAAGGGATGACGGCGCCGATCCGCCGCATCGGCTTCATCGGCATCGGCAATATGGGCTGGCCGATGGCGGCCAATCTCCACAAAGCCGGGTTCGAGGTCGTGGTCGCCGATGTGGCGCCGGGCCGGGCGGCGCAATTTGCGCGCGACATCGGCGGCCGCGCCGCAACCGGCGCCGCTGATGCGGCGAATGGGGCGGAGGCGGTGATCACCATCCTGCCCACCAGCACGGAGGTCGCCGCGGTCATCGGCGCCATGAAACCGATGCTGGCGCCGGGGGCGCTGGTGATCGAAATGTCGTCCGGTGCGCCGGGGGTGACGCGAACATTGGCTGGGGAATTGGCGGCGGGCGGCATTGCGTTGATCGACGCGCCGGTCTCGGGCGGTGTTCCCCGGGCAGAGCGTGGCGACCTCGCCATTCTCGCCGGTGGTGCGGCGGCTGATCTCGAACGCGCCGCCCCGGTGCTCCGCGCGATGGGAACCAGCATTCATCATTGCGGTGATGTCGGCGCCGGGCAGGCGATGAAGGCGCTCAACAACCTGGTCTCCGCCGGCGGTTTTTTGATCGGCATCGAGGCGCTGTTGGTCGGGCAGAAATTCGGCCTCGATCCGGCGATGATGGTCGATGTGCTCAATGCCTCGACCGGCATGAACAACAGCACCCAAAAGAAATTCAAGCAGTTCGTGCTCTCGCGCCGGTTCGATGCCGGTTTCGGCCTCGATTTGATGGTGAAAGACCTTTCGATCGCCCTCGAAATCGGTCGCGCGAGCGGCACCGCAACCCCGTTTGCGGCCCTTTGCCGGGAGATGTGGGCGAGTGCGGCGGCACTGCTCGGCCCGGGGCAGGATCACACCGCGCTCGCTCGGCTTTCCGAGCAGTTGGCGGGGGCAACCCTCGGCGCGCCCGAGACGGGGAAGGAGGGGTAGGATGTGGGAGGTCTTCGCACTGCGTTACGCGACCCAAGAGCGCGTGGCCCGGGAGAATTTTCTCCATCCGCCCGATCCGCATGATCAGCCGATGCCGATGGATTATTTCTTCTGGCTGCTCCGCCGGCCAGGGGGGCGCGGGGGGGAGGATATCATCGTCGATACCGGCTTCACGCCGGAGATGGCGCAAGCGCGCAAGCGGCGGGTGATCCGGCCGGTGCCGGCGGCGCTCGCCGCCCTCGGGGTCGATCCGGCTGCGGTGCGCGATGTCGTCATCACCCATCTCCATTACGACCATGCCGGCAATCTCGCCCTGTTCCCGAACGCGCGGTTTCATCTCCAGGAGCGCGAAATGGCCTTCGCGACCGGGGCGAACATGTGTTTCTCGTGCCTACGCGTCGCCTTCGAGGTCGAGGACGTCGTCGCCATGGTGCGGGCGCTCTATGCCGACCGGGTGCGCTTCCATGACGGCGAGGGGGCGATCGCGCCCGGCGTCAGCGTGCATCGCGTCGGCGGGCATACCGACGGTTTGCAGATGGTCCGCGTCGAGACCGCGCGCGGGCCGGTGGTGCTGGCGAGCGACGCCTCGCATTTCTACGCCAACATGGAGCGCGAAAACCCGTTCCCGATCGTCTTCAATGTCGGCGAGATGGCGCGCGGCTGGCATGCGGCGCGCAAACTCGCCGGCGATGCGGCGCGGGTCATCCCCGGCCATGACCCGGAAATCCGCCGCCGCTATCCGACGGCCGGCGACGACGAGATTTTCGCCCTGCATCTGCCGCCGCGATAACCGCGGCGCCCGCGGATCAGGCCGGGCGGGTAAAGCAAGCGGCGATCGCCTCGGCCGAAAGGGCGTGGCTGAAAAGAAAGCCCTGGCCGCTCTCGCAGCCGACATCGATCAGGAAATTCTCCTGCTCCGGCGTCTCGATCCCTTCCGCGAGCACGGAAAGACCGAGCGCCTGCGCGATCGCGATGAGCGAGCAGACGATGGCGGCATCTTCGCGGTCGCGCGGCAGCGAGCGTATCATCGAGCGGTCGATTTTCATCGTCGTGAACGGTAGCTGCTTGAGTGTCGCAAGGCTGGTATAGCCGATGCCGAAATCATCGATCGCCAGCCCGACGCCGATATCGTTCAAAGCGGCGAGCGTGAGGAGAACATCGGGGCAGATATCGAGGAGGACGGTCTCGGTGACCTCGAGTTCCAGCCGCTCCGGGTCGAGCGAGGAGAGTGCGAGCGCCTCCGTCACCTGATCGATCAGCACGCCATCCATCAATTGCCGCGCCGAGACATTGACCGAAACCCCGGCCGGGCTCGGCCAGCCGGCGGCTTCCCGGCACGCCTGGCGCAAGACCCAGCCGCCGAGATCGTTGATCAGGCCGCTTTGCTCGGCGATGGGTATGAACAGGGCCGGCGAGATCAGCCCGCGCTTGCGATGCGGCCAGCGGACCAGGGCCTCCGCGCCGATCGGCTGGCGCGTTGACAGCAGGTAGCGTGGCTGGAAGGCAAGGCTGAACCCGTCATGCAACAGCGCCTGACGAAGATCGTGCTCCAGCTTGCGGCTTTCCGCCCGATCCGCCAGCGGCGTTACGCTGGCGCGGACGGGACGGAGCGGTGGATGAGAGAGGTGGGAAACCAAGGGCGTCTTCCAACTCGGGGCGCGATAACCGGGTGACTTTATACCGGCGAGCGTGAGGATATGGTTAATCCCGAGCGACGCAATACCACGCAGAGAGCTTTATCCAATCGAAACGACCTGGTCTATCGTATGAGAAATTTGGGTCAAAAATGAGTTGGTCGCGCCGGCCGGCGCATGGCAGCGTTTCTAGCGAATAGGGATGACCTTCGCGCCGGTCTTCGGTGTCGCGTCCTCGCATGCCGGCAGCGATGGGGCGGCGTCGGGCGTTGCGCTCTCGGCGCGGAGCGTATCGATCGGGACCAGCGCGCCGTCGCGCTCGATATGCCAGAACGTCCAGCCATTGCAGCTCGCCGCGTTCTGCAGCACCGCGCCGACGCGATGGATCGAGCCGCGCACCGCGCCGGCATGCACGGTGCCATCCGCCGCGACCGTCGCGCTGACGGCGCGGCTGCGGCTGTGCAGGCGCGAGCCGGGCGGCACCACGCCTTGCTCGACGAGGCTGCCGAACGGGATCCGCCGCGTCTCGCGTCGTGACGGCGTGATGGCGATGCCCTCGGGTGGCGCTGGCCGCACCGCCCGCACCCGCCCGATCGCCGCTTCGGCATAGGCGGGATGGCGCTCGATGCCGATGAAATGGCGGCCGAGCCGCCGCGCCACCGCCGCCGTCGTGCCGGTGCCGAGAAAAGGGTCGAGCACGATGTCTCCCGCGCCGGTACTGGCAAGGAGCACCCGGTGCAGCAGCGCTTCGGGCTTTTGGGTCGGATGCAGCTTTATCCCATGCGCGTTGCGCAGCCGCTCAGAGCCGGTGCACAGCGGAATCAACCAGTCGCTGCGCATTTGCAGATCGTCGTTCAGCGCCTTCATCGCCTGATAATTGAAGCGGTAACGCGATTCCCGCCCCCGCGCCGCCCAGATCAGCGTCTCGTGCGCGTTGGTGAAGCGCCGGCCGCGAAAATTCGGCATCGGGTTGGCTTTGCGCCATATCACGTCGTTCAGGATCCAAAAGCCGAGATCCTGCAGAATGGCACCGAGGCGGAAAATATTATGGTACGTCCCGATCACCCAAATCGTGCCATCCTTGCGCAACAGCCGGCGGCATTCCGTGAGCCAGGCGCGGGTGAAGGCATCGTAAGCGGCGTTGTCCTCGAACCGATCCCACGCATCGTCCACCCCATCGACCAGGCTATCATTGGGTCGTCGCAGGGCGCCTTGCAGCTGGAGATTGTAAGGCGGGTCGGCGAACACGCAGTGCATCGAGTGGCTCGGGAGCATGCGCATCATCGCGACGCTGTCGCCCACCAACACTTGATCCAGCGGCAATTCGATGATGCGATCCACGGTTCGCATTAATTCCTCGATGGCTCACGGCATGGTGACGCGCGACACCGTGCTGCGTCAATGGTCGCGATGGTCGCTGGGAAGAGAGGCGGGCAGGGCGAATCAGCGCAGCGGGCCGAATCCGCGGCGATGATGGCGGCAGGGGCCGATCAGGGCAAGGGCGGCACGGTGAAAGGCGGTCGGGTAACCGGCATGACGCTCGAAGCCATACCCGGGATAGCGGGCGGCGAGCCGCGTCATCAGCCGGTCGCGCAGCACTTTGGCGAGAATCGAGGCGGCGGCGATCGAGAGCGAACGCGCGTCGCCGCCGACCACCGGGCGCGCCGGGCAGGGGAGATCGGGGGCGCGGTTGCCATCGACCAGCGCCACGTCCGGGAGGCTCGGCAGGTGGCGGACGGCGCGACGCATGGCGAGCAGACTCGCGCCAAGAATATTGTATCGCGCGATTTCAGCCACCGACGCCGCGCCGATGCCGAATTCCACCGCCGGACTGGCGCGCAGGGCCGCGGCCGCCTTCTCCCGCCGGGCCGGAGACAGGGTTTTCGAATCGGCGATCAGCGCCGCCAGCGCCGCCGGCACGCCATTCGGGAACACCACCGCCGCCGCGACGACCGGCCCGGCGAGCGGGCCACGCCCGACCTCATCCACCCCCGCCACACGCCGCCCGCCCGTTGCGGCGAGGGCGGCGATTTCAAGGCTGTCGTCAGGGCGCGACATAAGGCAGGAAAAAATGTTCTTTTTTGGAAAAAAGAACCAAAAAACTTTTTCTCGTTGAGCCCTGCCGCAGGCACGGCTTATGCCAGACAAAATGCCGCATTTAGCGGCCGGTAAAACGCGGCGGGCGTTTTTCGCGAAACG
>JAJYXY010000273.1 GCA_021801465.1 Pseudomonadota bacterium | reverse complement strand
GTCCGTGCACGCTCCGCCAAACAGCGCCAATCCGCCCTGCGCCGTAAATGCTTCGTCCGTCGCCGCCAATGTGAACGGCAACACTGTCTGCAATGCCCCCATCGCACCCACCAGATGAACGACCCGCAAACGTCAGTCGCGCCATTATCCAGAAAAAACAATGGCTTTTTCAAGCCGCAGATCCCTTTATCGCGGAATTCGGGGTCTTGGTCGAGTCTTGGCTGAAAGTAGGAAGCAAGCAGCAGGGCTGCATCATGCCGTGCCGACTTGAACCGCTGCATCTGCCATTCCCGGCGGCGGGTTGGTCGATGCGAGTTCTCGGCCCGATTGTTCAGATAGCGGCTCTGCCGGTGTTCGACATCAGGCAGCAGCGCGCGCTGCGCCACGCCATAGCCGCGGAGTTTGTCGGTGACGATGATGCGCGGAACATACTGGAGACCCTTCAGCGGCCGCTTGAAGAAGCGCTTCGTCGCCCCGGCATCGCGGCGGCTCTGCATCAGGATATTGAGCACGACGCCAACCTGATCGACGGCGCGCCAGAGATAGTATAGCTCGCCCTGGATCCGGATGAACACCTCGCCGAGGTGCCACTTGTCACCTGGCTGCTCCCGCCCGCCAGACCCAGTTAGCGTGACAATGCCCCTCTCAGCCTTCCGCGCTCCCCGCTTTTTTCAAATGCGATTCCCTTGGCCGTTTGCTGACGGTGCCACTGAGGAGGATCACGCCCGGCCGGCGACGCTGGAGAGCAAGAGCGGGTCAATTTTGAGTTTGGCTAAGGCTCGGCGCCATTTTGTCTCGTGATCCGAGTCAAATAAAATAGATTCATCTGCCGGCGCGGAGAGCCAAACATTCTGCTGAATTTCTTGGTCAAGCTGGCCAGGTCCCCAGCCAACATAGCCAAGCGCAAGCACACCTTGGCGAGGTCCGTGGCCGCCGGCGATTGCCTTCAAAATGTCGAGGCTCGCGGTCAGTGCGAGGCGTTCATCGACGCGCAGGCTGGCATCGTCGGTCCAATCGGCGGTGTGCAGCACGAAGCCACGCGCATGATCCACCGGCCCCCCAGAACATAGACGGATTCGCCGCGCCGGCGGCAAAGGCGCGATATCAAGCTGGCGGAGCAGGTCATCGAAGCTCGGTTGCTCGAGCGGGCGATTGACCATAATGCCCATCGCCCCTTCTGGGGTATGAGCGCAGAGAAAAATGACGCTGCGTGCAAAGCTCGGGTCACGCAGCTCGGGCATGGCAATGAGCACCTGGCCGGTTAACGTCAACCCGCCATTCAGCGAAGAAAGTGTGCGACTTCCGGCCGCCTTTTTGGGTGCCCTGGGGACGATATTGGTGGTTGCGCGCCGAGCCATAGTGAAAGATGTGGGGCGATTCGCCCGCCAGCGCAAGCGCCGGTTGGTTCCGCGCTAAATTTGCGCTAGGAAGACGCCGGTTACTGGCAACCCACGCCTCGTTCGGCCGCCCCGGATCCCCCGTGCGGCCGCCGCTGGGCGCAAGAGAGCGAGCATGTGCATGACGATCAAGGTTGGCGATACCATTCCCTCGATGAAATTGATGACCGTTTCCGCCGATGGGCCCACGGAAATCTCGACCGACGAGATTTTTCGCGGCAAAACCGTGGCCTTGTTCGCGGTTCCCGGCGCCTTCACCCCGACCTGCAGCGCCAAGCATCTGCCAGGGTTTATCGAGCACGCCGACAAATTCTTCGCGAAGGGCGTGGATCGTATCGTTTGCATGGCGGTGAACGATCCTTTCGTGCTTGGCGCCTGGGCGAAAGATCAGGGGGCGGGTGATAAGATCGTGATGCTCGCCGATGGTTCGGCTGCGTTGACCAAGGCGATGGGCCTTGAACTTGATCTCGTCGCACGCGGGCTCGGCGTACGCAGCCAGCGCTTTGCCCTGATCGCGAAAGACGGAAAAATCACCCACCTCGCCATCGAGGAGCCCGGTGGCTTTGACGTCAGCCGCGCGGAAGCGGTGCTCGCTGCCCTTTAGCGCGAAAGCCTGGTGACCTGCTCCTGAAATGCTTTGGCATTTCAGGGATCAGCAGGTCATTGCAAACAAAGAGCGCGTGTCCATGACATTCGCTTGCGAATTTCTGAAACGGGACAATAGCGCACAGCCTAAGGCAAGAGAAACCCGCCGACGCCCGGGCAGGCGTCGGCCGGCTATCTATGCCCGCTTATCGCTCAATGATGGCCAGCGAAGCCACCATGGCCGGCAAAGCCGTGAAAACCGCCGAAACTGTGGGCAAAGCCGCCATGGCCGGCAAACCCATGGCCGAAGCCGCCTCGTCCCCAACCGCCGTGATCCCAACCGCCACCCCAGCCGTGGCCCCAGCCACCCCAGCCACCCCAGCCGCCACCCCAGCCACCCCAGCCACCCCAGCCACCACCCCAGTCGTCGCCGATAAAAGCCGGACCGCCGCCGTAATAGCCGCCATCGCACGCAGCGAGAACCAGCGTGATCGCTGCCAGAGCGGCGAGCCATGGGCGCGCCACGCGGCCCCGCGGATGTCGGCGGGGGGATGGGTCATCCGCGATCATAGACGTCTACGTAATGCGCTGTTTTGCCACCAACCGTCTTTGCGCCGTCGCAGGTCATCTGCCGATGGTCAGCAGAAACCGTGCAGGTCATGCTGTCATCCTCGCCCGCAGGCCCCTTGAAACTCGCCCCCAAGCGATCGGGCCCGAGCAAACGAAACGATGCCGTGGTGTCCTCGCTGATCGGATAAAATTCGCCATTGCCGGGCGTGTCATGCGATTCCATCGCCGGCCGGCCCGAAGCGTCTTTCACCATCACCGTCCAACGCACATGGGCGCTATCAACGCGATCGAATTGCAAGGTCATTTCCGTGGGCGCCGGTTCGCCCGGGGGAAGTTTGGACAATGAGGCATTCCAGTGCCATTGGCCGATGAATGGGCTCGCGCCATCCGCAGCCAGCAGCGGTCGCGCCGAAGCCAGCGACAAAGCCGCAGAAAAAACTAAGCCAATGCCAAATCCGCGTCGATGGGTCACGCTCGCTCTCCTTTCGCCGAAGACATCGCCAGAAACGCGCCATAACCAAGCACGCGACTGGTGCCAACCAAGGCGAAAGTGCCGTGTTTAACCGGTAGATGCAACTCGGCGCGAGATTGGCCCCCGCGCGCTTTGCCAGAAACTCCAGCGGGAGGATTCCCCGGCGAAGGAACCTAGCTTACGATGCGGCGCCCGCCGAGTCCGCGACCGGCGGCAAAGACGGGCGAGACCGAAAGATAAGAAAGAGCAAGGAGGATGATGAAGATGATCGACACGCGTGGTTTCCCGCCGCTTGGGCCGCTTGCGGATTGGCATTATCCCGACCCGAGGGTGGAAAAACTCGATCGGCGATTTTCGGCCCTGATCGGCAACGGCTATATCGAACGCATCGCCACCGGCTGCCGCTGGGCCGAGGGACCAGCCTATTTCCGCGCCGGGCGCTACCTGGTGTGGAGCGATATCCCCAATAATCGCATGCTCCGCTGGCTCGAAGACGACGGCCATGTGACCGTCTTTCGCGCACCATCGAACAACAGCAACGGCAACACCGTCGATCGCCAGGGACGGTTGATTTCCTGCGAGCATGGCACGCGGCGCGTGACCCGCACCGAGCATGACGGCACGGTCACCGTGCTTATTGACCGTTTCGAGGGCAAGCGGCTCAACGCGCCAAACGACGTCGTCGTCGCCTCCGATGGCGGCGTCTGGTTCACCGATCCGAATTACGGGATCAAGGGGCATTACGAAGGCAATAAAGGTGACGATGAATTGCCGCATAACGTCTATCGCCTCGACCCCGTTTCCGGAAAGGCCAAGGTGGTCGCCGATGACTTCGTGCAGCCCAACGGGCTGGCCTTCTCGCCCGATGAAAAGCGCCTCTACATCGTCGATAGCGGCGCGACCGATGGCGGGCCGGCCCATATCCGCGTCTTTGATGTCGATGTCGCGTCTGGCAAGCTGCGCCGGGGGAAAATCTTTGCCGAGGATTTCAGCCCAGGCTTCACCGACGGACTGCGCACCGATATCGACGGCAATGTCTGGTGCAGCATGGGTTGGTCGGCACCCAGCGAGCACGGCGTGCGTTGCTACGCGCCGAGCGGCGATCTCATCGGAAAAATCCATCTGCCCGAATCCGCGGCCAATCTCACCTTCGGCGGCGCCAAACGTAACCGCCTCTTCATTTGCGCGAGCACTTCGGTCTATAGCGTCTATGTCGAGACCCAAGGGGCGGCCTTGCCGTAATATCGCCGCCAGGGGGATCGGGGGGATGGAAAATCTTCCTTTTCTGAAGAAAAGGAACGCACAAGACTTTATCCCGCACGCACGCCGCCGATGATTTGGTAAGGAAACATGTCACGTCGCCCCGTCATTGGCCTTACCCTCGATGCCGAGCCCGCCGGCGGCTATTCCCGCTGGCCCTGGTATGCCCTTCGCGCGAATTATGCGAGCGCGATCGCCGAGGCGGGCGGCTTGCCGCTCGCCTTGCCACATCTTCCGGCGCTCGCTTCGGAGACGCTCGCGCGGCTTGACGGGATCGTGATCACCGGCGGCGCCTTCGATGTCGATCCCGCGCTTTACGGCGAGGCCGATACACATCCGAGTGTCGCGTTGAAATCTACCCGCACGGATGCCGAAATGGCGCTGCTCACCGGCGCGCTCGCGCGCGATATGCCGGTGCTCGGTATTTGTGGCGGCGAGCAACTGCTGGCCGTCGCGCTTGGCGGGACATTGGTCCAGCATATTCCAGAGAGCGTCCCGAACGCCTTGTCCCATGAGGGGCACATGCCAGGCCATCCCATCGCCATCGTCGCAGGAAGCCTCCTTGCGCGGGTGACGCACGCGCGCGCGATGCATGTCAATTCCTCCCATCATCAAGCCGTGCGCGCGCCTGGGCGGGCAGTGGTCAATGCGCACGCGCCAGACGGCGTGATCGAGGGGATCGAGGATCCGGCTCGGCGTTTTTGCCTCGGCGTGCAATGGCATCCCGAATTTCACGACGATCCCGGCGATGCCCGCTTGCTCGCCGCCTTCATTGCCGCCTGCCAATGAGCGCGCATGAGCCCGGGGCGCACGATGAGGGGCGCGCCGGCGAACGCATCGCCAAATTCCTCGCCCGCGCCGGTGTTGCCAGCCGCCGCGCCGCGGAGGTGATGATCGCCGCGGGGAGAGTTGCGCGTAACGGGGAGATTATCACCCATCCGGCAACTTTCGTCGGCCCCGATGATATCGTGCTGGTCGACGGCCGGGTCGTCGCGGCGCCCGAACGCACACGGCTTTGGCGCTATCATAAACCCTCGGGCCTCGTGACCACCCATCGCGACCCTGAAGGGCGGCCCACCGTCTTTGAAAAACTACCGCCAGGATTGCCGCGGGTGATCAGCATCGGCCGGCTCGACCTCACCAGCGAGGGGCTGTTACTGCTCACCAATGACGGGGCGCTCGCCCGCCAGCTCGAATTGCCGAAAACCGGCTGGGTCCGCCGCTATCGCGCGCGCGTCTATGGCGCGGTCGACCCCGCGCGGCTGGCAGCGCTCGCGCATGGCATTACCGTGGACGGCGTCCGTTACGGCCCGATCGAGGCTGCGCTCGATTCGCGAAAAGGGGAAAACGCCTGGCTCTCGGTCGGCTTGCGCGAGGGGCGCAATCGCGAAATCCGCAAGGTATTGGCCGCGCTCGGCCTCGTCGTGACGCGGCTCATCCGCATCGCCTATGGCCCGTTCCAGCTCGGGCTTTTGCCGCGCGGCGCCGTCGAGGAAATTCCCGCCCGCGTCCTGCGTGAGCAGCTTCCCAAACCCGCTCCCTGATGCGCATCATCGGAGGGGGCCTGCGCGGGAGGCGCCTTCTCGCCCCGCCAGGCGCTAACACGCGCCCGACCGCTGATCGCGTTCGCCAAGCGCTTTTCGATATGCTTGCGCATGCGCCTTGGGCAGAGGGGGTGCTGCGCGATGCCTCGGTGCTTGATGTCTATGCCGGGAGCGGCGCACTCGGGCTCGAGGCCCTCTCACGCAGCGCGGCGAGCGCGACCTTCATCGAAAATCATCGCCAGGCGCTCGCCGTTCTTGCCCGCAATATCGCCGCCTGTGGCATGGAGGCGCGCGCGCGCGTGCTCGCCCTGGATGCGCGCCGGCCGCCACGCGGGGCGCCGCATCGGCTCGTGCTCCTCGACCCGCCTTACGGCGAGGGGCTGGTCGCACCGACACTGCACGCCCTAATCGAAGCCGGCTGGCTCGCGGAAGGCGCGCTCGTCGCAGCTGAGCTTGGTCGTCATGATCCCTTGCCGCCAGAGCTTGGCCCGCCGCTCGCCGAGCGCGCCCACGGCGCGGCGCGGCTGGTGATCTGGCGCCTGCCTTGATCTGACTTGGCAGTCCGCGCAAACTCTAGCTGACGAGAAAATGTGAGGAAACGCCATGGGTCAGGTTGAGGGTAAAACCGCCATCGTCACCGGCGGCGCGTCGGGCATTGGTGCGGCGTGCGCGCGGCTTCTCGCCAGCGAGGGCGCGCGCGTGGTGATCACCGATATCGATAGTGCCGGTGGGGCCGCGATTGCCCGCGAGATCACCGAGGCCGGTGGCACTGCCATGTTTCTCGAGCAAGACGTCACCGACGAGGTGCGCTGGGGCGAAATCACCGCGAGCGCCGAACGCGCGTATGGCCATATAGACATTTTGGTCGCGAATGCCGGCATCGGCATCTTGGTCCCCGTGCTCGAAATGACCCTTGCCGACTGGCGGCGGCAAAACGCGATCAACATGGACGGGGTGTTCCTCGCCGTGAAGCATGTGCTGCCGGCCATGCGGCGGGCGGGCGGCGGCTCGATCATCATCATGTCCTCGGTCGCGGGTATTCGTGGCTCGGCCGGGCTTGCGGGTTATTGCGCGAGCAAAGGCGGGGTGAGGCTATTTGCCAAGGCGGTCGCGCTCGAAGCGGCGATCGCGGGGGATGGGATTCGCGTCAATACCGTCCATCCCGGCATTATCGACACCCCGATCTGGCATAAAATCCCGACTGGCGCCACCGGCGCGGCGCGCAACGCGCCGATCGACCCTCATGCCCTGGCGCGCGAGGTGCCGGTCGGCGTCGCGGGAACGGCCGATGAAATCGCCGCTGGGGTGTTGTTTCTCGCCTCCGACGCCTCGCGGTACATGACCGGGTCGGAACTGGTGATCGATGGCGGGATCACGGCTGGCACGGCGCGGCGCTGGCGCGGGTAATGCGCCGCTGCGCGCGGCGGGATGTTTACGCGCGTGCCTCCCAAAACCGCGCTTTCGGCAGCCAGCGGAGGATCCGCGCCGCACTTTCGTCCATCGCCGCCTCGAAGGTGATGGCGCGGGCGAGATCGCGCCCGGCCTCGCCGATCGCCCGCGCCTTCGCATCATGGGCGAGGAGCCAGGCGAGTGCCTCATCGAGATCGGATAAATCGGCGGCGATCGGCACGTAATGCTCGAAGGGGCGGAGATAATCGTAATACCACTGGCGATAGCCCCGCTCGGAGCAAACTTTGAGCACGCAAGAGCCCATCAGGAGTGCGGCGAACAAGGCACTCCAGGCGTTGGCGTGGCCATCGATGACGATGATCCCCTTATGGCGCATGAAATCGAGGCGTGGAACCGGCGGGCGGAGGAAATCGGCCCGGTTGATGCGCGCGACGAGGTGGGGCTCGGGCATGTGAACGATTGCCGTCAGCCCAACATCATAAAACGCCCGGTGCGGTGAATGGCGGGCCTTGGCGCACAGCGAAAGACGCGAAAGCCAGCTGAAATCATCTTCCCCCTCGGGCGTCCCTTCGGGTGGGGGCGCGAAGCGGCGCAGGCCGGTCGAAGAGCCGCGCCAGAACGCCTTCGCCTCGCGCGCCTCCCAGGGAATGAAATGCGTGTCGATCTCGTGACGCAGTACCTCATAGCCGTGAGATTCGAAGAAATCCGGATCTGGCACCGGGCAGGCGCGGTCGTGGCGGGAGGAGAATGAGAGGCTCGGAAATTCGCCGTTATCGCCCAACTCGCACATGAAGGCGGCGCCCTCGCCCGCGCCCTGGCGGCGCATCCGCTCGATCAGGTGCAAAATGCAGGCGCTGCGGCGCACCATCGCGGTTACCGAGTAATGCCCGTGCCAATCCTCATGAAACGAAAGCCGCACCCGGTCTGGCTCGAAGCGGACTAGGCAAAGTTCGGTGTGAATCGGGCGTACATAGTCGAACACCGAGAAAAAATCATATTCCGCCGGGGTGCTGAGGCCGCTCTCGCGCTGATAGCGGGCGAGGATCTCGTTGAACCGGAATTTCATCTCGCTCGGTGAGGCCTGCGCCGCGCGCGCTTCGAGGGCAGTGATGCGTTCGCAGAAATAAGCGATGTTTTGAAAAAAATCGCCCATGTCGATCCCTATGAAGCAATGAGAGATTTAGAGAAAAGTGACGGCAAGACCGGCGAGGCAAAATGGCAGCGGGGTCCAGATGAGCGCGAGCGCGAGACGTGGGATGCCGAACCGCTCACCAAACACCGAGATCAGGCCAAGAGCCAAAGACGTCGCGATGAGGCCATAGCGCCAGCGGAGACGAAGCGCTCGCCCGGGCAGTTTCTCAGCCCCGTTTTTCATACACATCCTTGCGCCGCAAAGAAGCGCCCCCAACGCTTTGTTTGACGCCGCGCGTGGTGCGAGAGGGGGGACTCGAACCCCCATGCCTTGCGGCGCGCGATTTTGAGTCGCGTGCGTCTACCATTCCGCCACTCTCGCCATTTATCGGTCGGGAAAATACACGATCCGCGACAAAGCGCCAGAGCTAGAACGCCCAATCTAGCCTACCAGCGCACCAAGCGAAACACGCAACCGGCTGCGATCGGCGTTCGCAATTCTGTTCTGAGATGGCGTCCCGTAGGGGATTCGAACCCCTGTTACCGCCGTGAGAGGGCGGTGTCCTAGGCCTCTAGACGAACGGGACTTTGCCTCGATTGGATACTCGATAGCGACAAGCGCCGCAAGTGCCCGAAGAGCGCCTCTCTGTTGCACGCTGCAGGCGCGCTCACGAGCGAAAATTTGCTAGTCATTCGCCGCGAGCAAGGAGTGCTTTAGCGAGTTCGAGGAACTCGGCGATGCTGAGCGTTTCGGCGCGGCGTGCGGGGTCGATCTGTGCCATCGCAAGCAGTGCGTCGCCGCCAAGTGGGG
>JAJYXY010000200.1 GCA_021801465.1 Pseudomonadota bacterium | reverse complement strand
TTGCTCGACTGGATGGCAGGCGGGCCAGAGCCAGAGGCGATCGCGCGCGCCCGCACCCGTGCGCAATGACGCGCAATCTGCTGACCGATATCGATGGAATCGCTGTCGGCCACGCAGACGATGCGCGGCTCGGCTCCGGTGTCACCGCCATTCTCTTCGAGCCCCCCGCGATCGCCGCGGTCGCCGTGACCGGCGGCGCGCCGGGCGGGCGCGATCTTGGTATGTTGGCGCCGGAAGCAACCGTCGAGCGCATCGATGCCATCGTTCTCTCCGGCGGCTCTGCTTTCGGGCTCGATGCGGCGGGTGGCGTGCAGGCGTTCCTCCGCGCCCAGGGCCGCGGTTTTGCGATCGGCGGCCAGCGCGTGCCACTGGTCGCCCAAGCAATTCTCTTCGATCTCGCCAATGGCGGCGACAAAGCATGGGGCGAGCGCCCGCCTTATTGGGAGCTTGGGCGCCTTGCTGGCGCAGCCGCGCGCGCGGATGGCTTTGCGCTCGGCTCGGTTGGCGCCGGCATGGGGGCGACCACGGCGACGCTGAAAGGCGGGCTCGGCGCGGCGAGCAGCGAAACCAGCGCCGGCCATCGCGTCGCTGCGATGGTCGCGGTCAATGCGCTCGGCAGTGTGACGATCGGCGATGGGCCACATTTCTGGGCCGCACCATTCGAGCGCGATCGCGAGTTCGGCGGGCGCGGCTGGCCGGCCTCGATCAACGTCGATGATCTCCGCCCGCGCCTGAAAACCGCGCCGGGGGCGACGGCGACGACGATCGGCATCATCGCCACCGATGCGCGTTTGAGCAAAGCACAAGCCCATCGTCTTGCAGTGATGGCGCATGATGGGCTCGCGCGTGCGATTTTGCCCGCGCATGCGCCGCTCGATGGCGATACGATCTTCGCCGCGGCCACCGGCGTGCGGCTGCTTTCCGATCCCATCGCCGAGCTTACCGAACTCGGCTTCGCGGCGACACTGACCATGGCACGCGCCATCGCGCGCGGCGTTTTTGCCGCAACCAGTCTCGGCTTTCCCGGCGAGCCGCCGACCTGGCAGGCGCGGTTCGGGCAAAAATAGCCGCGCGCGGTCAGACCTCGATCCCGAGCGCAGCAACGAGCCAGCCCCACGCGGTCTCTTCTTCGGGGCCGGCCGTCTTGACCACCGCAACCGCCAAGCGGCGCATTTCATCCTCGATCGTCGCGCGTTCTAAAAGATGGCGGCGACTGAACAGAATAGCCGCCTCGATCACCGCCGCCTGAGCGCGGTTGAAGCCACGAAACGGGGCGTGAGAAGCCTCAAACACGATGTCGCAATGAAACCGCGGCCGCAGCGGATCCTCATCGACCGCGACCACGCGAAGTTCGGTATGTGCCAGGGCGCCGGCCAAACGGGGCGGGCGAAGAGATGTTGCGGGGAGCAGAGGAAAATCACGTCGGCCGGTCAGGCAGCCCGCGAAAATTCTCACGTCATCGACATAATTGGCAATCAGTTCAGGAACGGCACGCAAATTGGCGAGCGTCGTCGATGGCGCGAACGGGGCTGCGATCCAACGCGCACCATCGGCGATCAGCCCAAGCGGGGCGAGATGCGGCGTGCCATCTGCGGTGAGCGAGGTGACGATGACTTCACGAATGAGCGGCATCGTTCCTTGCCCTCAGCGTATGCCCGGCCTCGGCGAGCCGGGTGCGGTGCGCTGGCTTCGCTTGCGTTGCGATACCAAAAGAAAGCATCTCGTCTTGCACGTAGCGCTTGCCGAGACGAAAGGCGATTTCCGCTTTCGCGAGTTCAGCGCCGAGGTAAAACGCGTGCGCGGGATCGAGGCCAGGCGCGAGATCGGGATAGCAGGAAAGCGCGTCTTCGCGCACGAAATGCCGCGTGCCGTTGAAGACATGGATCCCGTCCTCGGCCACCATGATGCGGTAATTCTCGTCGCGCACGCTCTCTGCAAACGCAGCGATTTCGTCGGGGCGTTGCGGATAGGGCATGCGATCATGCACTTGCAATAGCCCCTCGGAATAAAATCGCGGCAGCGCGCCATCGGCGCGGGCGGCAAACAGCATCCGCCGCGCAACATCATGCTCAGCAAGGGTGCGACGCGTGTGCGGGCTTACTTGGACGGTCAGCACGTTGCGAATGCCAAGTTCCGAGCAGATGCCGAGCAGCAGCGCGGTGACACCGGCGGAATCGGCATCGGTGAGCTCGGTGAGATTGCCGGTCCCCATCAATATCTCGGCCTTGGGCAAAAGGCGCCTGATCTCGCTATAGCGGGCGAGAGAAGCGCTGAAACCGGAATGGATCGGGTCGAGAATGGGATCGACGAGATAGGCGATCCCGAGCGCCTGCGCTTTTTCCGCCGCCCGCACGAGTGAGGCGAGATCGCCGTGGCGCGCCGGGATCAAAACCGGGGTCGCCTGCGTCCCGTGCACGAGGGAAAGCGTCGCCTCGGTCAGGCTGAGCAGAAAATCGGCGCCGGCGAGCGCGCCGCGGCGAAGCTCGTTGGGGTCTGCGGAGTCGACGCTGACCCGCATCCCCTCAGCACGAAGTGCGCTGATCTTTGCTTCGAGATCGGGAAATTTACGCCCCGGCCGGCAGCCGAGATCGATGACATCTGCGCCCTCTGCGATCAAGGCTCGGGCGCGGGTGAGTAGCGCCGGGAGATCGAGCTCAGCGGCCTCGACGATTTCAGCGAAGAGGCGGATATCATGGCGAGAAAGATCGCGCGCGCCCGCGCTGAGACCGAGAAATCCGGGTAAATCGCCAAGCTCATCCGGCCCGCGTTCAAAACTGACCCCGAAATGGGCGGAAAGTCGCGCGGGATCGAGGCCGGCGCGGCCCGGAAAAATCACCCGATCGGCGTCGAGCGGCGGGGAAAGCCGGCGGCGGACGATCGCCTCGGTCATCAGGGCCGCGACCTTGACGCCGATATTGACAATGCGGACGGCGAATTTTTCCCGATCGAGCGTACCCACCAGCCGCGCGAGCGACGCTTCGGCGAGATGGCCCGTCAGCAGCAGGATTTTTTCAGCCATCACCCGCGCCAAGGCGTTCCATTCGGCGGGTAATCGCCGCCTCCAGATCAGCGAGCGAAAGCACGACTTCGGTCGCCTCGAAGTTTGCGAGGCGAGCGGTGTTGTCGAGATCGATGCGGCGCGGATAGACTTTCACCATGCCGGCGGGGGCGCGGGTTTCAAGCTCGGGCGCGCTGTCACAGGCGAACACGATCGTTGGGATGCGGCATTTTCCCGCCTGGCAAAAGACGTTGGTCGCGAGCGTATCCGCGATGCCGAGCACGCATTTGGCGACCGTGTTCGAGGTCGCCGGCGCGACGATCAGCGTGTGATAGTAGCCCTCATAAAATCGCCCGACCGGGGCGGCGGAGGCGGTGGTGTCGCGAAACAGGCGCGAGCCTTTGGGAAGCGTCATTTGGTCGCGATACATGCGCACGACCTCCGCCGCCGCCTTGCTCACGAAGAGATCGACGGCATCGAGCCGGCGAATGAGGTCTAGGCTTTCGGTAAAGAAATGCCCAGAGCCAGTGAGCGCCCACGCCCAGCGCGCGGTGATCGGCCGATTTACCATCTCAGGCCAGTCGCGTCTGCAAGAGAGGCTGGCCCGGCAAGCGCTCAGGGTCGAGCGCGGCGCCGTCCGGCAGGTCGATGGCGCCGGCGAGGTGGATCGGGCGGCAAACACCCGCGGCGAGGGTCGGAAAAAATCGGTCGAGCACGCCTTCACGAACCATAGCAGAGAGACCCGCCTGAGGGGGGATGGGTGCCGCTTTAATGATCAGAAGCGGGGCGGAAAAACGCCGCGCGAGCCAAAGCGCGATCGAATCCGAGGTAACATCCCAGCTTGCGGGCAGAGTTTCCTCCGCGCGCAGCATCGGCCAGGCGAGCGCGATCGCACCCCCCTCGTGCGCTTGGCTGCGCGCAAGTTCGGCAAGGCTCAGCGCGGGGGTCAAACCAGGGAGGCGCGCGGCCAGTGCGAGGCCAAATTGCGACATCGCCATCATCGCCATCTCATGCGCCGCGCGCTCATCATAGCCGATCACCGCTTGCTGCGCGCGCACGGTGTCGGCAAACGGGCCGCCGCCGGGGACGAGCAAAACGCCGCGGCTCGCTGCTATCACCCGAAGCCATGCGCCAAGCCGCTTATCGGCGGCGAGACTTCCGCCAAGCTTGACGACGAGCGCAGGACCGTTCACGGGTTACCACCAGCAAACCGTGCTGGCGATGCGATCGCCAGCGACGCCGTCTCGCGCGTGCGCACCATGGTAACGCCGACGATGCCGTTACCGGTTTCGAGTTTTTCGACACATATCTCGACCTTCATCACCATGGGATGAAGCAGGAGTCGCGCCGCGATCCGCTCGGCGAGCGTCTCGACAAGCCCGATATGGCCCGCGTCGGCCAGCATGCGGATCGTGTCACTGATCACGTCATAGGAGAAAATATCACGTAACTCCGCCGCCGGGCGCCGCGGCCGGGCGATGATGGCGGTGACGGCGAAGCGCACGCGCTGCGGTCGCGCGCGTTCATGGGCATAAACGCCGATCGTCATCGGCAGCACGAAATCACGGAGATGGACGCGGTCGGTGAGTGCGGGATCGCTTTCTTCGAGCGGCGCATAGCCGCGCGCGGCAAGCAGGCGAAAATCGACGCCCGCACGCGCCTCGCCCGCCTCGCTGCCCGGGATCAGCCCGCGCACCAGGCGAACATTCTCGAGATCGATCGCGCTGGCCCGCCCGCCGGCGCCGCAGAGGGCGCCACGAAACCCGAGAAAATCCGGGGCGAGAAGCAACAGGCGGGGAATATCCGGCGGCTCCAGCGCCCCGGCGAGACCGCACAGCAGACGGTGCCGGCGGCACTCGGCGACAAACCGGCCAAGCCGGGCGATATCCATGTGATCGAGCAAGCGCCCGCCGCTTTTGCCGGCGGTATCGAGCATCGCCCCAGCGAAGCGATGTTCGGCGAGCAGTGGCAGCAACGAGAGATCGGGGCGGTGATCGGCGAAAAACACCGCGACCAGCTTGGTCACGGCCGAGAGCGGCGCCAACGCGGCCAGCGCCGCCTCGACATCGCCGCCCGGGAAGAGGCCGAATTTGAGATAGTCGATGCCCGTCGCCGCTATGGTTTCGGCGGCCCGGCGCAACGTCTCCGCCTCGAGCGGCAGATCGCCGAGAACGGCGCTCACCGGCCGCGCGCCACCAATCTCGGCGACACAGGCGCGCACGACCTCCGGCGCGACGGCGCCAAGCGCGCCCGCCGATGGCTCCTTGCAATCGATGATATCGGCGCCACCGGCAAGCGCGATCGCCGCCTCGCCAGGATCGCGCACGCTCGCGAGAAACCAGGTCATGCCAACGCGCCGCTCACCGGCCGCATCACCGGCGGCAAACCATCCAAACGGTTGTTATCATTGCGTGCGGCCATGCCTCTCATCTCTCTCTTTCTCGCGCCGCAACCTACAGCAAGACGGGCGCGAGGAAAGGGAAAAATCCCACCCCTCGCCCTGAGCGGCCCCTTGCCCTCGGCGCCTTGACCACGATCTCCGTGATAGCGCGGAATTGATACCGAAATGATCCTTTTCGGGTGTTTCACTTATCGGCATTCCGCGCCATGTATTGGGCATCCGGCTCTCGCATCCCGCGGCGAGTCGAAGGGGATCATCGGACGATGCGTGCGATGCGGAATTCGCGCCAAATGCTTGCAATACTCGGGGTGTTAGCAGTGCTCGGCGGCTGTGGCGGGCAAGCGAGCTATTACACCGCCGGCTATGGCGACAATTATGGCGGATATTACGGCTATGGCGGCGATCCCTATTCCGGATATGGTTACGGTGGCGATCCGTATTACGGCTATGGCGGGTACGGTGGCTATGGCTACGGCATAGACCCGTATTGGGGCTGGGGGCTCGGATTTCTCGGCTTCGGTGCGCTCGCCTTTGGCGGCTATAACGGATTTTATGGTGGCGGCGGCTATTTCAACCATGGCGGTGGTTTCGGCCACGGATTTGGCGGTGGTGGCGGCTTTCACGGCAATTGGGCGCATGCCTATGGCGGCCCCGGCAATTTGGGCGGCTTTGCCGGCTCCCACGCAGGGTTTGGCGGCTTCCACGGCGGCGGCTTCCATGGTGGCGGTTTCGGCGGCGGCGGTTTCGGCGGCCATCATTGATGGGGTTGCGCGCCTTTCAGCATGGGCGCCAATGTCTCCGTGCCGGTAAGCGTGACAAGCGCGCTCGCCGTGGCTGCGGGGGTTGGTGGGCAGCCGCGCACCACGAGACCCGGCGCATAAGCCGAGAGCCCGTCATGAACGGCGTAACTGCCGGCGAAGACCCCGCCATCGATCGCGCAATCGCCGACTGCCACCAGATGTTTCGGCGCGGCCATCGCGTCCCAGGCGGCGGCCAGGGCATACGCCATCGCGCGCGTCACTGGCCCGGCGACGAGCAAGATATCCGCCTCGTGTGGCGTTGGCACGATGTCGATTCCGGCTTTGGCCAGCGCCGTGCGCGCAAGACGCATCTCCAGCGCGCAGCCGCCGCAGCCGCCGCAGTCAATAAAGAATGCCCCAAGCCCCCCGCTCATCGCAAGGTTTCTCCGGCGAGACCCGTCTTGCTTGGCGCTCGCGGTCGCGCGCATAATATTGTAATTGTGGAGTCTTTATCGTCCCCCGTCCGTCGCCCCGTCATCCCGTCATCCAAAATTGCGCCGATGCCTATCGCGCTAATGTGAACTGAAAACCGCCGCCGAACACTGGCCACAAAATAACACGCATTTATAGACGGTCTCAACGGTATCGAGGGGGTATATTAGCTTATGGATTGGCATGAAAAAAATAATTTTCCTGCGCAGAAATCGGAAATTTGGCCGAATTTCTTCATCGTCGGGGCGGCGAAGGCAGGAACCACCTCGCTTTATGCCTATCTTCGCCAGCATCCAGAAATTTTTATGCCCGAGGAGGTGAAGGAGACGCATTATTTCGCGCAGGTTCGCCCCTCTCACGCGCAACGTTTTGCTTCCCCCGTCTTCATCTCCGACCGTGCGGACTATCTTCGCTTGTTTCGCAAAGCGCGCGGCTACCCCGCGATCGGGGAGGCTTGCCCCTCCTATCTCTGGTCAGAGGCCGCGCCGGCGCGAATCCATGCCGCCGCACCAGGGGCGCGCATCATCATCACGTTGCGCGATCCGATCGAGCGCGCTTATTCACACTATCTGATGGATTACCGCGAGGGGATGCAGCATTTGCCGTTTTTCGAGGCGCTGCAGGCCGATTGGCAAAGCCCCGAGAAAGGCTGGGCGGTGTCCAATCTCTATGTCGAACTCGGCTGCTATGCGCGCCAGATCGAGCGCTATTGGCGTTTTTTCGGCGAGGACCGGGTGCATATCCTGTTTCACGACGATTTGCGCCGTCTCGCCGCCGGCGATCGTCAAGTGCTCGCCGACATCCTCCGCTTTCTCGAGGTCGATGTCGGGGGTTTGGCACAGATCGATACGACGCGCGTCGAAAACAGCTTCGCCGCCCCGCGCGCCGAGTGGGCACGCCGTCTGGCCGGGGCGAACTGGGCGCGCTGGATTGGCAATAGGCTCGTCCCGCACCGCCTTGGCGCGTTGATTTTCGAGCGTTTTTTTATCGAGCACAGCGCCCCCCCGCCACCTATGGACCCACGCGCGCGCGCGTGGCTCGCGGAGATTTTCGAGCCGGAAATCCGGGCGGTCGAAACCTTGCTCGGGCGGCGGCTGCCGCAACTCCGCCATGCCGGCGCGCCCATCCGCGACGCGGCGGCGCTGGCCATCGCTGGAGGGCAATAGCGGCCCGTGGCCTTGCGTTTTTTGCTACTCCTTGGCGGTATGCGGGGGCGAATTTTCCGCCTTCTCGGCTTGCGGCATGGCAGTGCGGCGCTGTTTGGTCTCCTCGCCGCCATCACGCTCGCCGCCTGCACCGGCATGACGCCCAATCAACGCGCCGGCGAGCCCCTTTTCCTCGACGAATACGGGGTCGACGCCCATGGCCGCAAGCGCTGGTATGATCGCGTCGCCGAAACTAATCCTGGTCATATCAACATGCAGATCTCGCCGGCTTACCAGCACGCGCCGCCGCGCCGGATCGCGGTATTGCCCTTCGTTGATCGCGGCAGCGGCAATTACGTGCTCGATAAGGTCGCTCTCACCATCCGCGACAAAAAGAGCCTCGCCGATTGGCGCTGGACCGACGCGAACCGGTTGCGGCGGGTGGTCGATGGGTTTTTGAGCGCGCGGGAATTTACCACCGTCCCGGTCACTGATGTCGATGCCGTGCTCGCGCGGCACGGGATCGACGATGATGTCAAGCTCGCCCATGTCGCGCCGCAGGAACTCGCGCGCTGGCTCGGCGTCGATGCCGTGGTCTATGGCGAGGTCGAGCATTACGAGGTCTATTACCTGTTCCTGCTCGCGGGTTGGGAGGTCACGCTCAAAATCGCCATGGCATCCGCAACGAGCGGCGAGACCCTGCTTCAGGGCGAGGGGACGGAGTATAAAATGGAGGTGCGCCCGGCGGTCGCGGGGCGCGATATCGGGATCAACTCTCTCCTTGATCTCACCGATCTCCGTGACGTCGATTTGCGCCGCGACGAGGAAGAGGTCAGCCGTGAGCTAATTTTTCGTATCCCGCGCATCAAGGAGACGCTGGAAATCGCGCTCACCGCGGGGAGGGAAACATCGATGCAAAACGCCCCGCCGGAAAACGCACCGCCCACGCTGCTGCCTGAGCCGACCCCGATCTCACGCGAGACCGGGTATGCCAGGGATAATGCCCCGCTCGAGACATTTTATCTCCCCGAACACGATCTCACCGAGCATGGGCGCAAAAGCATCTTCGACCGCATGCTAGAGACCGATCCCACCAGCTTCACGCCGCATATCGCCGCCGATTACTGCGCCAAGGCGCCGCGCCGCATCGCCGTCCTGCCTTTCGCTTATGAGGGCAGCGGCAACCTCATCCTCAACGGCGTGCCGGTGACACTACGCAGCGCCGAGACGAAGGCGCGCTGGCGCTGGACCTACGCCAACCGGGTGCGCGCGACCTTCACCGCTTTTCTCGCGCAACGCGAATTCTCCGTCGTGCCGCTGCCTGAGATCGACGCGGCGCTGGCCGCGCACGGCATCACCACGATCGGCGCTTTGGAAGCGGTCTCGCCGGCCACACTCGGCGACTGGCTCGGCGCCGACACATTGATCCGCGGCGATGTCACCGCCTATGAGGGGATTTACGCCTTCCTCGTCGCCGGCT
>JAJYXY010000062.1 GCA_021801465.1 Pseudomonadota bacterium | reverse complement strand
GAAACCAACCAGCATGATCCCGGAAAGGGCCGCAGTGAGCCCGGAAAGCCCGTAGAGCCCGATGATGGTTGCGCGGACGCGAAGCCCGGCAAGCATGCTCGCGCGGAGATTGGTGCCGATGGCATAGGTCGCGCGGCCGAACACGGTCGCTTGCAGCAGAAACGAAACCAGCCCGATCACCGCAAGCCAGAGCCAGAGCGGCGCCGGCACACCGAGCAGGCTGCCATGCGCGAGCCCCTGTACCCAGGGCGGCGCGTAGGCGGCGCAGGAGGCGCAGGTCATGCCGCCGCTCAAACCCAGCGTCAGCCCCTCCATGATGCCGTTCATCGCAAGCGTCATCACCACCGCCGGCACCCCGAGCACGGCAACCCCGATCCCGTTCGCAACGCCGACCAGCGCTCCCATCCCGAGCGTCAAGGCCAGGGCGGTGGCGGCATGGGCGTTTTCGCCGCCCGAACTGGTCGCAAGCAAGATTGCCGCGGCATTCAAGACCCAGGGCACGGAGAGATCGATGCCGCCGATGAGGATCACGAAGCTCTGGCCGGCGGCGACGAGGCCGACGAACATCGCGACGGTGAGGATCGTGAGCACATTCGTCGTCTGAATAAAGCCCGGCCGCACCAGCCCGCCGAGCAGAAACAGCAGCACCGCCGCCGCATAGGCGTAAAATACCCGCCGTCCCGTCGGCGAAAGCATGGGCACCCTCCGCCGTCTTTCCCTGCCGCTCATGTTTGTACCCGCCGCCTTCGCACCAGCCGCCCAATGCCTTCGGCGAGCACCACCGCGATCACCAGGAACGCGCCCTCGTAGAAGGATTGATAGAGCGGATCGATATGCGCGAAAAACAGGATATTGACGATCATCGTGGTGACGAAGGCGCCGAGAATGGCGCCGATCCCGCTGCCCCGCCCGCCGAACAGGCTAACGCCGCCGAGCACCACCGCGACGATCGAGGTCAGGGTGTAACCGTTGCCGGTGGTGGCGTCGCCGGCGGTCGCCGAAGCGGCGAGAAACAGCCCGGCGCCAGCGGCGATCAGGCCACTCAGCGTGTAGGCGACAAGCTTGGTTGCCACCGGATCGATGCCGTTCGCCGCCGCCGCCGCTTCGTCATTGCCGATGGCGAGAAGCGCGATACCTGCCTGGCTCCGGCGCAATACGGTCCAGAGCAGCATCAGCGCCAGCACATAGATCAGCGCATAGGGCGCGCCGGTATTGACCAGGAGCGCGGTGTAGCTCTCCGGCACGGCGCCGCCCGGCTGCGGCAGGACGCGGATCGCAAGCCCCTGAAAAATCGCGAGCGTCGCCAGCGTCACCAGAATCGGCTGCAGGCGGCCATAAGCGACGAGAGCGCCGTTGATGAGGCCGAGCCCGGCGCCGGCGAGAAGGATCAGCGCCGACGCCACAATCATCGACGCCGCATTGGTCCCGAGATAGAGCGCGGCGAGGGCATTGCTGAGATCGATGATCCCGCCGATCGAAAGATCGAGCCCGCGGGTGAGAGCGACGATGGCCCGGGCCAGGGCGGCGAGCGCCAGCGGCATCGTGTTGTTGACACTGGCGGTGAGTTCGAACCCGCCGGGAAGGCGGCCTTGGGTTACGAGATAGAGCGCGGCATAGACGATCACCGCGATGACGAGGAGGGTCGCGACCAGCGCCAGCCCGAGATGGCGGGCAAGCGCCTGCGAGAGCGGCGCGCGGCGCGGCGGCGTCATCACGCGGCGGCCGGCTCGCGCATCGCCGCGGCGACGATGCGTTCGGCGGTCAGGCTCTCTGCGGGAAGTTCGGCGGCGATCTGCCCTTCGCGCAGCACCAGGACGCGATGGGCGAGATGAGCCAGCTCCTCCGCATCCGAGGAATAATAGAGAATGGCGCGGCCAGCGCCGGCTAGCGCCGTCATCAGCTCATAGATTTCATGCTTGGTCGCGACATCGACGCCGCGCGTGACATCATAAAACAGCAGAACCGCGCAATCGGCGAGCAGCCAGCGCCCGAGCAGGATTTTCTGCTGATTGCCACCCGAGAGTGCGGCGACCGGGCTCGTGATCGCGGGCATGCGCACCTTGAGCCGCGCCACCATCGCCGCCGCCAGCGACCGCAGCCGCCGCCGGCGCAAGACGCCAAAGCGGCTTTCGCGCCCGAGCACCGCGAGCGTCAGATTGTCGCCCACCGACAATGGCAGCAAAAGCCCCTCGGTCTTGCGGTCCTCGGGCACCAGCGCGATCCCGGCCTGGATCGCCTGGCGCGGCGAGCGCGGGCGAATCTCGCGCCCTTCGCGCAGGATCCGCCCCGCTTTGCGCGCCATCGCGCCAAACAGCATCAGGAACAATTCCCGATGCCCGTGCCCGGCGAGCCCGCCGATCCCGAGAATTTCGCCGCGCCGGAGGCTGAAAGAGGCGGACACGAGCCGCCCGCCGGCAAGCCCCTCGACGGTGAGCGCCGGCGCCGAGGCGGGCGCCGTCGGGCGCGGGGGATAGAGCGTCTCGACACGCTGGCCGGTCATCAGCGTCACCGCCTCGTCCTCGTCAAGCGTCGTGAAGCTCCCGACATCGCGGCCGCCGCGAAAGACGGTGATGCGGTCGGCGATGGCGGCGATCTCGTGCCAGCGATGGGAGGTGAAGACGATCGTCCGCCCGGCGTCACGCAGCCGGCGCACTTCGCCGAACAGCCACGCCGTCTCACGCTCCATCAGCGCCGAGGTCGGCTCGTCGAGCAGCAGGATGTCGGGATCGTGCGAGAGCGCGCGGACGATCTCGATCACCTGGCGATCGGCGAGCGGCAGATCCTCGACCAGCGCGCCGGGATCGATCTCGCGGATGCCAAAGCGCGCGAACAAAGCCTCCGCCGCGGCAATCAGGCGGCGCTGGCTGGTGAGGCCAAAGGCGCCGCGGGGCTCGCGCCGCAGCAGCAGATTTTCGGCGACACTCATCGCGGGCAGCAGCGTCAGTTCCTGAAATACCGTCCAGCAGCCAAGCCGATGCGCGGCGTCAGGGGTTTTCAGGGCAACCGCTGCGCCGCGCAGGCGAATGACGCCGCTATCGGCGCGAAGCCGCCCGCCGAGGAGCTTGATCAGCGTCGATTTGCCGGCGCCGTTTTCGCCGACCAGCGCATGCACCTCGCCGGGAAAGGCGCGGAGCGAGGCTTCGCTCAACGCCCGCACGCCGCCGAAGCTCTTGCTGACCGAAACCGCCTCCAGACTGGCCGCGTCGTCGCGCGGGCTCGCGTCGTTCATGCCGCCGGGAGGTCGACCGCGAGGCGGCCTGCGCAGGCCTTGCCGTCGAGCGCGGCATCGACGCAGATCTTCACGGTCGCGTGCGGGCCGGCATCGGTGAAATCGGCGAAGAAACTGTCGGGAAGATCGGGGAACACCGTCTCGCCGGTTTTCACCGTCTCGCTGGTGACATAGGGGAAGGGGATGGTGATGTCCTTCTTCGGGTAATCGCCCTTGAGCACTCGGCGCGCGAGTTCGAGCGAAATCACCGAGAGAAACGGCGGCTGGCCGATCGAAATGCCATCGACTTGGTGGCCCATGTAGCCTGAGAGAAATTTGCGGAAGCCATTTTCCGCCTCGCCCGCGGTCGGCGGCAGCTTGCGCCCGGCGGCGATGAACGCCTTCAAGACGCCGTCCGTTCCGCCCTGGCACCAGATGCCGTCGATCGGCGGCAGCGAGGGGAGCGCGGCGGCGGTGTTGCGTTCGGCGGTCGCGCTGTCCCACATGCCCGTGTAGCGGCTCACCACCTTGATATCGGGATGCTCCGCCCAAACACTTTCGGCGCCCTTGTTGCGGTCGAGGTCGACATGGGTGCCGGCAACGCCGGTGACCATGATCACATTGCCCTTGCCGCCGATTTTCTTGGCCACGAACTCGGCCCCCATGCGGCCGAACGCGAATTGGTCGGTATTCACTTTCAGCGCGCTCGGCGCGGTGACGACGTTATCGAAGGAAACGACGAGAATGCCGCGGTCGGTGGCCTGCTTGATGATGCCGTTGAGCCCGGTCGGGGAGGCGGCGTTGAGCACGATGGCGTCCACCCGCTCGGCGATCAGGTTGGAGAATTGCTGCGACTGCTTGGAGACGTCATTGCCGGAATTGAACCAGCTCCCTTCGATCTCGCTGGCGAAGGGCTCCATCAGCAGCGCCGATTTGAACAGATTCTCCATCTCGATGCGCCATTTGTTGCCGATATAGGAGTTCGAGAGGGCGATCTTGAATTTTCGCGCCGCCCGCGCCCGGCGGGGGAGGAGGGTCGGCGCCGCGGCAAGGGCGAGACCGGTGCAGATGAGATCGCGGCGGCGGATGACGGACATGGCGGTTTCCTCTGTTTTTTACATCGACTGTTTTTTACACTTACATTTTGTTGCGCACTCATATCTTTTGGTGGCCGGCCATCTTCGCGCGGCCAGCGCGTCGACTGATTGCGCACCATGGCTTGCGCGCAAACTCTGCCCAATCACGCGGCTTTTGTCTATCCGATGGCATGATTTGGCTTTTGGCGTGAGACCGCGTCGTTCCGCCACCGCGCCCTTGATACGATACCCATGATGGGTATATACCTCTCGCGGTGTCAGCGAAGAGAGAGGGTGCGATGGGTGCGTGTCACGATTCCGGCAAGGAAATGGCGGGTGCGGCCGCGGGGCAGGCCTCGTCGCGGGAGATCGATCCGGTCTGCGGCATGACCGTCGACCCTGCGGCGGGGAAGCCTTATTTCGACCATCGCGGCCGGCGCTATCATTTCTGTTGTCAAGGTTGCCAGACGAAATTCGCCGCTGATCCGGAGCGGTATCTGGCGCCCAAGACCGAAGCCCCGGCCGAGCCCGCCCCGCCCGGCACCCTCTATACCTGCCCGATGCACCCGGAGGTCGAACAGGACCATCCCGGCCCTTGCCCGCTTTGTGGCATGGCGCTCGAGCCCATGATGCCGACCCTGGAGAGCGGGGAAAATGCCGAACTCGTCGAGATGCGGCGGCGCTTTTGGTTCTCGCTTGGGCTCGCGGTGCCGGTGATTTTCTTCGCCATGGGAGGCGCTCTTCCTGGGATCGGCGCAGCGCTGGCGCGGATCCTTTCGCCGATGGCGTCGATCTGGGTGCAGCTTGTGCTCACAACCCCGATCGTCTTTTGGGCTGGATCCTTCATCTTCGTGCGCGGCTGGCAGTCGGTGGTCAATCGCAGCCTCAACATGTTTTCCCTGATCGCGCTCGGGACCGGCACCGCCTATCTCTACAGCCTTGCCGCAACCCTCGCGCCCGGCCTGTTTCCAGCCGGGTTTCGCGGCCCCGATGGTACGGTTGCGACTTATTTCGAAGCCGCGGCGGCGATCACCATTCTCGTCATTCTTGGCCAGATGCTGGAGCTTGGCGCACGCGAACAAACCGGCGGCGCGATTCGTGCCCTCCTCAAGCTCGCGCCGACGACCGCGCGCCGCCTCCGCAATGATGGCGCCGACGAGGAAATCCCACTCAATCAGATCGCGCCCGGCGATCGGTTGCGGGTACGCCCGGGTGAGGCGGTGCCGGTGGATGGCGTGGTGCTTGAAGGGCAAAGCCACGTCGATGAAGCGATGGTTACCGGCGAGGCGATGCCGGTTCCCAAAGGGCCGGGCGCGGCGCTGATCGGCGGCACCGTGAATGGCACCGGCGCGATGGTGATGCGGGCCGAGCGGGTCGGGGCGGACACCGTGCTTGCGCGCATCATCGCCATGGTCGCCGAGGCGCAGCGTTCGCGCGCGCCCATCCAGCGCCTTGCCGATCTCGTCGCCGCCTGGTTCGTCCCGGCGGTGATCGCGGTCGCACTGCTCTCGTTCGTTCTTTGGGCGATACTGGGGCCGGCGCCGGCGCTCGCTTATGGGCTGCTCGCCGCGGTTTCGGTGCTGATCATCGCTTGCCCCTGCGCGCTCGGTCTTGCAACCCCGATGTCGATCCAGGTCGGGGTCGGGCGAGGGGCTAGCCTTGGCGTCTTGGTCAAATCTGCCGAAGCGCTGGAGCGGATGGAGCGGGTCGATACCCTGGTCATCGACAAGACCGGCACGCTGACCGAGGGTGGACCAAGGCTGGTCGGGATCGTGCCGGCGACCGGTTCCTCGCGGGCGGAAATTCTTCGCTTTGCTGCGAGCCTCGAGCGGGCGAGCGAGCATCCGCTGGCGGCGGCGATCGTGGCGGCCGCGGCGGCGGAAGGCATGACATGCGATGCGCCGGCCGATTTCGTCGCGATTGCCGGAAAGGGCGTGCGCGGCCATATCGGTGCTCGCCATCTCGCCCTCGGCAATGCCGCGCTCATCGCCGAGGATGGCGCCGTCCCGGATGCGCTGACGCCTGCGGCCGAGGCCGCGCGTCGTGATGGCGCGAGTGCCGTGTTTCTCGCCGTCGACGGCACGCTCGCCGGGCTGCTCGCGATCGCCGATCCGGTCAAGCCGGGGGCGAAGGCGGCGCTGGCAGCGCTCCGCGCCGAGGGCGTGCGCATCGTCATGCTGACCGGCGATCACCGCGCGACGGCCGAGGCGGTCGCACGGGCGCTCGGGATCACCGAGATCGAGGCCGAAACACCGCCCGAGCGCAAGCGTGAGGTCGTCCGGCGCCTTCGCGCCGAGGGCCGTATCGTCGCCATGGCGGGGGATGGCATCAACGATGCGCCGGCTTTGGCCGAGGCCGATATCGGCATCGCCATGGGCAGCGGCACCGAGGTCGCGCTCAGAAGCGCCGGCATCACCCTGGTCAAGGGTGATCTCAACGGCATTTTGCGGGCGCGCAGGCTCAGCCGGGCGGTGATGCGCAATATCCGCGAGAATCTGTTTTTCGCGTTCGTCTATAATGCCGTCGGCGTGCCTGTGGCGGCGGGTTTCCTCTATCCGTGGTTCGGCGTTCTCCTCAGCCCGGTGCTCGCGGCGCTGGCGATGTCGCTGAGTTCGGCGTCCGTGGTGATGAACGCGCTCCGCCTGCGGCGGGTGCGCTTGGGCGAGCGGGTATAAGGGGGCTGCCCACGGCCGGTCGAGGGCGGAGGGCGCGCCTTCCCTCATCCTCCGACCCGATCGCTTGCCGCGCGCCCGACGAAAGGTTAGAAAACCGGTGCTTTGCCGACTGGGCGAAAGTGGTGGTTCAACAACGCGGGTGTAGCTCAATGGTAGAGCCCCAGCCTTCCAAGCTGGTTATGGGGGTTCGATTCCCCTCACCCGCTCCAGGCCAAGCCTTCCGCGCCCGGTTTGACGTCTTCGCGTTGGCACCGGTCGTGTTTCTGCTGCTTTGGTCTTCCGGTTTCATCTGCATCAAGATTGGCCTCGCTTATACCGGGCCGATGGTATTTCTCGCGCTCCGTTATGCTTTGGTGCTCGGGCTTCTCGCCCCGGCGATCATCTGGCTGCGGCCGCGGCGGCCGCGTGGGCGCGAGTGGCGCGATTTGGTCGTGGTTGGGGTTCTTATTCAGTTCGGCTATTTCGCGGGCTGCTATCTCTCTGAGGAGTATGGATTATCGGCGGGCGGTCTGGCGCTGATCACCTCATTGCAGCCGATTCTCGTCGCGCTTTTGGCGCCGCGTGTCACTGGCGGCACCGTGGGGGCGCGGCATTGGCTTGGGCTCGCGCTTGGGCTCGCGGGAACCGTGATCGTCATCGTCTCACGCGCGCAGGTGCGGCAGGTGACGGGGGAGGGGCTGTTTTGGGCGGCCGTCGCGCTCTTGGGGATGACGGCGGGGACGCTTTACGAGAAGCGCTCGGGTGGGGCGCATCATCCGTTGAGCGCAATCGCGGTGCAGTATGGCGTCGGATTCGCGCTCACGGTGGTTTTCGCGCTCGTGCTCGAGCCGCTTCATGTGCATTGGACGGGGCCGTTCATCGGTGCACTTTCATATCTCGTCCTCGCCAATTCGCTGGTCGCGGTGAGTTTGCTGCTGGCGATGATCCGGCGTGGGGCGGTCGCGCGGGTGTCGGCGCTGTTTTTTCTTGTCCCGCCGGCAGCGGCGGTGATCGCTTGGCTGTTGACCAGGGAGGGGATTCCGCCCTTAGCTTGGCTCGGCATGGTGCTGGCGGGGGCTGGCGTTGGCTTGGTTCTGCGCCCCGCGCAAGCGATCGCGCAAGCAAACCCTTGACAGGGCGCGCCGCGCATTGTGTCTAGCGCCTTCGCGCCGCGGAGGGGTGTAGCTCAATTGGCTAGAGCGCCGGTCTCCAAAACCGGAGGCTGGGGGTTCGAGACCCTCCACCCCTGCCATGCGGCGGCATTGAGCGCGGAAGGACGCGCGAGGCGGGCGGTATGGTGCCGGCCTCGCGCTTGCGTTATGTGTCAGTAAAGGAATGGGTAGCGTGGCGGTCAATCCGGCGAAATTCTTGCGCGAGGTGCGGATCGAGGGCGGCAGGGTCACATGGCCCTCGCGCCGCGAGACGATCATCACCACCGCGCTCGTGGTCGCGCTCGCGGGGCTTGCGGCGCTGTTCTTTTTTGTGATCGACCAAGCGGTCGGATTCGGCGTCCGGGTATTGTTCGGCTTTGGCGGCTGAGCGTCTGGTGCGCTGCGTGAAGGAGCGTTGCGGAATGGGGGTGGCGTGATGGCCAAGCGTTGGTACGTGGTGCATGTCTATTCCGGGTTCGAGAAGAAGATCGCCCAGCAGATCAAGGAGCAGGCAGCACAGAAGGGGCTTTCCGAGCAATTTGGCGACATCCTCGTCCCTGCCGAGGAAGTGGTCGAATTGAGGCGCGGCCAGAAGGTGAATGCCGAGCGGAAATTTTTCCCAGGGTATGTGCTGGTGCACATGGATTTGACCGACGAAGCCTGGCATCTCGTCAAGGACACGCCAAAGGTCACCGGTTTTCTTGGTGGGCGGTTACGGCCAACGCCGATTTCCGACGCCGAGGCCGAGCGGGTGATGACCCAGAGCCGAGAAGGGGTGGAGCATCCGCGCCCGGCCATTCTGTTTGAGGTTGGCGAGAATGTGCGTGTCGTTGATGGCCCCTTCACCAGCTTTAACGGCACAGTGGAGGAGGTTGACGAGGAGAAGGGACGGGTGAAGGTCAGCGTCTCGATCTTCGGCCGCGCAGCACCCGTCGATCTCGAATATAGCCAGGTGGAGAAAGTCTGATCCGGGCCAATAGCCTGCCCCTGACATGCTTTGGCATTGCAGGGATCAGCAGGCTATTGAAACCAAAAAGCTATCGCTCGCGAGGTTCGCTTGCGAATTTCTGAAACGCGTCGGTAGGCGCACCCGGCTCATTTTCGCGCCGCATCTGCAAGCAGCTTTTCGCGCGCCGCGGTCGCGAGCTGATCGGCGCGTTCGTTCAGCGCATGCCCGGCGTGCCCACGCACCCAATGCCA
>JAJYXY010000259.1 GCA_021801465.1 Pseudomonadota bacterium | reverse complement strand
CTCGGCGCGGCGCTGCTGGCGCTGTGGGGGGCGCCGCTCGCGGTCGCGTTTTCGCTGCTTTATGGCGCCGGCAACGGCATTCTGACGATCGCGCGCGGCACCTTGCCGCTGGCGATTTTCGGCCCCGAGGGCTATGGCGCGCGCACCGGCTGGCTCGGCGCCCCGGCGCGCGCGGCGCAGGCGCTGGCGCCCTTACTGTTCGGCCTGATCCTCGACCGGCTCGGGCTTTATGCGCTTCTCGTCTCCGCCGGGCTGTGCCTCTCCGCGCTCGCCGCGCTCTTCATGCTGCGCAAGACCGCGCGCGAGCGGCGCTGATCTGGCATGGCTTCTGGCCAAAACGCCTGGGATCGGCTAGCGCCGTCCGTGGTAAGGATCGCAAGGGAGAGAGCATGATGGCCTATGAGGCGTATATCGGCCGCAGCGAAACCATGGTGGATCATGTCTCCGCGGCGGCGATCACGCGGCTGGCGGCGACCCTCGATCTTGCCCCCGACATCGTAGCGCCCGGAGGGTTTCTTCCCCCGCTTTGGCATTGGATGCTGTTTCAGACCTGGGTTGCGGCATCGGCGCTGGGCCCCGATGGGCATCCGAGACGCGGTGGATTTCTGCCGCCGATCCATGATCTCGCCCGGCGGATGTGGGCTGGCGGGCGGGTCGCGTTGCATGCGCCGCTCGCCCCGGCGATGAAAATTCAGCGCACCAGCACGATCCTCGCCATTCGTGAGAAGAGCGGCGGCTCGGGGCGGCTGGTTTTCGTGACCCTTCGCCACGATATCGCCGGGCCCGATGGCGTCGTGGCGATTTCCGAGGAACAGGACATCGTCTATCGCGGCGCGGAGGGGGCGGCGGTGCGCCCGGCCATAGCCGCGCCGACGCCACCCCCGGGCGCTTTCTCGCGCGTCGTGACCCCCGATGCGGTGATGCTGTTTCGCTATTCGGCGCTGACCGGCAATGGCCACCGCATCCATTACGACCTCGATTATGTGACGCGGGAGGAGGGATATCCCGGCCTCGTCGTGCATGGGCCGCTGCAAGCAACGCTCCTTGTCGATCTCCTCCGCCGCCACTTGCCCCAAGGCAAGCGCTTGGCGCGCTTGCACTTTCGCGGCCAGCGCCCAGCGTTTCACGATCGCGCGCTGACACTCGTCGGTTGGCGCGAAGGCGACGGCTACCACCTTGAATCGCGTGACGCCGAGGGCGCGACCTGCATGAGCGCCGAAGCGGAACTCGCGTAAGCGTGGTAAAGCGGCCCAATCCGTGTAAAATGATGGCGTAAGGAGAGATTATGGCGTTTTTGACCGAACCCGAGCCGCATCGCGGCGCAGCTTTGCCGGTTTTGCCCGGCATTCGCCGCGTCGTCGCCCCTAATCCCGGGCCGATGACCTATCACGGGACCAATACCTATCTCATCGAGACGGCCGATGGCTTGGTGCTGCTCGATCCCGGGCCGGACAATGCCGATCATGTCGCGGCGCTGTTGGCGGCAAGTGATGGCGGGCGGCTGGCGATGATTTTGCTGAGCCACACCCATATCGACCATGTCGGCGCGGTGGCTGCGCTGCGGGCGGCGACCGGGGTTGCGGTCGCTGCCTATAAAACCAACCCGCATCCCGATTTCTCGCCCGATATTCCGCTCGATCACGGCGATGTTGTGGCTGGCTTCACCGCCGTGCACACGCCCGGCCACGCCCCGGATCATCTCTGCTTTGCCTTCGCCGACGGGGTCTTGTTCAGCGCCGATCATGTCATGGCCTGGTCGACCAGCGTCGTCAGCCCGCCGAGCGGCGACATGGCGGCCTATTTTGCGAGTTTGCGGCTGCTGCTCGGGCGCGACGATCGGGTCTATCTCCCCGGCCATGGTCCGGCGCTGACCCGCCCGCGCCCTTATGTCCGCGACCTCCTCTCGCATCGTATCGCCCGCGAAAACGCCATTGCCGCGGCGTTGGCCGCGGGGCCGGCGGATACGCACGCTTTGATGGACGCGCTCTATTCCAAGCTCGACCCGATGCTGCGCCGCGCCGCCGAGCGCAATGTGCTCGCCCATTTGCTGAAACTCGAAGCCGAGGGGCGGGTCGCGCGTGATGGTGGCGCGTGGCGGGCGGAGAGCGTCGCCTGCCCCCCTGCGGCAAGTCAGGCGCTGCTGTGACGCTCACCATCACCCAGATCCCGGTCACCGCATTTCAGCAGAATTGCGCGATCCTCCATGATCGCGAGACCGGCCGTGGCGCGATCATCGACCCGGGCGGCGATGTGCCGCGCCTTCTCGTTGCGATCGGCAAGCTCGGCGTCACCATCGAGGCGATTTTGCTAACCCACGGCCATCTCGACCATGCCGGCGGCGCGAGCGAACTGGCCCGCGCATTGCGCGCTGCCACGCCGGGCCAGGAAATCCCGATCCTCGGCCCCGACGCGCGGGACCGCTTCCTGCTCGAGGGCATTGCCCGCCAAGCGGCGGCGTTTGGCCTCGAGGGGTTGGACAATGTGACCCCTGAGCGATTTCTCGCGGAGGGCGAGGAAGTCGCGATCGCCGGGCGGCCGTTTTCGGTGCTGCATTGCCCCGGCCACACGCCGGGCCATATCGTTTTCGTCGACCAAGCGGCGCGGTTTGCCGTGCTCGGCGATGTGCTGTTTCGTGGCTCGATCGGGCGGACAGATTTCCCCTATGGCGATCACCAGCAGCTTTTGGCTGCGATCTCCGGCAAGTTGTTGCCGCTCGGCGATGATATCCGCTTCATTTGTGGCCACGGGCCGGGATCGAGCCTTGGTGTGGAGCGGCGGGAAAACCCGTTCTTGCAGGGGCTTTGATACGACGCATGGGGTGCCGCTAGAAAAACGCGGCCCGCCGCCCGGGCAAAAAAATGGCGGCGCTTGTGGCGCCGCCAAGTTTAGGGAGGAAACGTCCAAGAAAGCAGCAGCGCGACATTGTCGTGTTGCTGCGATGCACAATCTAGCGATTTCGGCTATGTCACGCAAGCGGTTTTTTGCATCGCAGCATCGCATTTGTCGCACGGCTCCGCACCGCCCCGTCGAGGCGGATCCGCCGCTTCTCGCGGCCCTGGCTTTCCCACCTCTTGCGCGGTTGCTATATCGCGATATCCGGCGAGTCTCGGGGCTTCCGCCCTGGCGTTTGATGGCCGCGTTTGAGGGATGGAGGCAATGAATTTCAAGGCTGACCGGCTGACGCTGCTCAAGGCACTCGCGCATGTGCAAAGCGTCGTGGAAAAGCGTAACACGCTGCCGATCCTCGCCAATGTTTTGATCGTCGCGCGCGAAGGACGGCTTTCGCTGACCGCGACCGATATGGAGATCGCCCTTGTCCAAGACATTGCCGCCGAGGTCGTGCAAGATGGTGCAGCGACCGCGCCGGCGGCGACCCTTTATGAAATCATGCGCAAATTGCCGGACGGGGTCGCGATCGAAATCAGCCACATGAATGGCGAGCCGCTGCTTCATCTTCGCGCCGGGCGTTTCGCAACCAGCCTTAACGCCCTGCCGGTCGAGGATTTCCCGGCGATGACGGCGGGCAGCCTCGGCCATCGCTTTGCCTTGCCGGCGGGTGTGTTGCGCGGGATGATCGATCGCTCGCGTTTCGCCATCAGTACCGAGGAAACCCGCTATTATTTGAATGGCATCTATTTGCATGCGACCGAAAGCGAAGGCGCGCCGGTGTTGCGCGCGGTCGCAACCGACGGCCATCGCCTCGCCCGCGTCGAAGAGCCGCTGCCCGAGGGCGCGGCCGGGATGCCAGGCGTGATCGTGCCGCGCAAGACCATCGCCGAGCTTCGCAAACTGGTCGAGGAGACCAGCGATCAGGTGGCGATCGCGCTTTCGGATACGCGCATCCAATTCACCCTCGGCTCGGTGACGCTGACCAGCAAGCTGATCGACGGCACCTTCCCGGAATATGACCGGGTGATCCCGCGCGGCAACGACAAGGTGCTGCGGGTCGCGAAAAAGGAATTCGCTGAGGCGGTGGCGCGGGTCGCGGCGATTTCGCTCGAGCGGACGCGGCCGGTTAAGCTTTCGCTCGCGCGCGATCTGCTCGTGCTCTCGTCCGCCAATCCCGAGCAGGGAACGGCCATCGAGGAATTGGATGGGGCGCGCGTGCATTACGATGACGGGCCGCTCGAAATCGGCTTTCAGGCGCGCTACATCACCGATATCACCGATCAGATCGAAGGCGATGTCGAGTTTCTCCTCGCTGATGGCGGCGCCCCGACGGTGGTGCGCGACGTTGCGGATGCGAGTGCGCTTTATGTTTTGATGCCGATCCGGGTCTGAACGGGAAAAACGGGGCGGCGTGGCGCAATCCGACGCCGGGCTTTATCTCAAGCGGCTTTCGCTCAGCGATTTTCGCAATTATGCGCGCCTGAGCTGGCACCCGGGCGGCGCGGCGGGGACGAGGATCGCGGCGATTTTTGGCCCGAATGGCGGCGGCAAGACCAATATTCTGGAGGCGATCTCGCTGCTGGGTGGGGGAAGCGGCCTGCGCCTTGCGCGCCGCGTCGATCTCGCCCGGCGCGAGGGCGCGGGTGGCTTCGCGGTCGCTGGGCGCTTTGTCGGGAGCGAGGGAGCGTTTTCCGTCGCCACCGGCGTTCCGGCGCCCGAGACCCTGACGGCCGAGCCGCGGCGGGTCTTTCGCCTCGATGGCGTGGCGCCGCGTAATGGCGGCGAAATCGCCGCCCGTGTCGCGCTTCTTTGGCTCACGCCGCCGATGGAGCGCCTATTCCAGGAGGGAACGAGCGGGCGGCGGCGCTTTCTCGACCGGCTGGTGGCCGGGCTCGAGGCGGGGCATGGCCGCGAACTCGTGGCCCATGAGCGGGCGCTCGCCAATCGTGCGCGTCTGCTGCGCGCGGGCGGCGCCGATCCGGCCTGGCTTGCCGCGATCGAGGACGCGATCGCCCGCCACGCGGCCGCCATCACCGCGGCGCGCCTTGGCGTCGTGCGGCGGCTGAATTTGGCCTTGGCGGCAGTGACGCCGGCCGGTTTCCCGCCGGCGCGCGTTGAACTTCTGTGCCCGCTCGCGGGGCGGCTGGCGGGAGAGCCGGCGCTGGCGCTGGAAGAGTGGCTACGCGCGCGGCTCCGTGAGGGGCGGGGCGAGGATCGCGTGACGGGGCATACCGGCGTTGGCGCCCATCGTGCCGATTTCACCCTGTTCGACGCGGCGCGCGGCATGCCGGCGGCGCAGGCGAGCACGGGTGAGCAGAAGGCGCTTCTCATCGGCGTCATTCTCGGCCACGCCGCCCTGATCGCGCGTGCGCGCGGCTTCGCGCCGATCCTGCTGCTCGATGAGCCGATGGTGCATCTCGATGGCGCACGCCGCGCGGCGCTGATTGCGGCGCTGGCCGCACTTCCTGCGCAAATCTTTTTGACCGGCACCGATCGCGAGGCATTTTTGCCACTCTCTGGCATCGCCGCCGGCTGGCGTTGCGCCGATGCCGGGCTGGTTGCCGACCCCGCGTTTGCCGCCGGCGCGCCATAATCTCAGCCGGCCGTCTTTGAGGACCGGTCATTCTCTCGGCCGGCTAGTATGCTCTTGATTTTGCGTGGACCTGCCACCAGCCCTGCGCGCATACCGGCAGTGCCGTCGCGGGCCGGCATAAGCCCCTGACCCTATGGGTTTTGCACGCGAGACGGGCTATAAAGAACGGGTTGTATCCCTTCGCACTGGAGTTGTTTTCCGGCATGACCAAACCCGCTGCATCGCTCCCCGAGGCCGACCTCTATGACGCCTCCTCGATCTCGGTGCTGCGTGGGCTGGAGGCCGTGCGCAAACGGCCGGGCATGTATATCGGCGATACCGATGACGGCTCGGGCCTGCATCACACCGCCTCCGAAATCATCGACAACGCCATGGACGAGGCCCAGGCCGGCTTTGCCCATGCGGTGCGGGTGACGCTGAACGGCGACGGCAGCCTTACCGTCCGCGATGACGGCCGCGGCATCCCGATCGATATCCATCCCGAGGAAGGCATCTCGGCGGCCGAGGTGGTGCTGACGCGGCTCCATGCCGGCGGCAAGTTCAACCAGAACTCCTATAAGGTCTCAGGCGGGCTGCATGGCGTCGGCGCCGCCGTTGTCAATGCGCTTTCGGAATGGATGGAGGTCCGCATTTGGCGTGACGGGCGCGAATATTTCATCCGCTTTCGCCGTGGCGAGGCGGAGGCGCCGCTCGCGGAAGTTGGCCCGTCGGAGGCGCCGACCGGGACCGAGGTCACCTATAAGCCGGACCCCGAAGTCTTCACCAAGACCGAGTTCGATTACGCGTTGCTCGAGCGGCGTCTGCGCGAACTCGCCTTTCTCAATTCCGGTATCGCGATCGAATTGCACGACGAGCGCCATACGCCGCCGCAAACCACGCGTTTTCATTACGATGGCGGCCTCAATGCTTTCGTCACCTGGCTCGATCGCGCCAAGACCCCGGTCTTCACCCCGCCGATCAGCCATCACGCGAATGACGGCGCGCATGGCATCAAGGTCGAATTCGCGCTCTCCTGGAACGATAGTTTCCATGAGACCATGCTCTGTTTCACGAACAACATCCCCCAGCGCGATGGCGGCACCCATCTCGCCGGATTTCGGGCGGCGCTGACCCGGGTCGTCACCAAATATGCCGAATCCATGGGCAAGAAAGACAATCTCGCGCTGGTCGGCGAGGATATGCGCGAAGGGTTGACGGCGGTGCTTTCGGTCAAGGTGCCGGACCCGAAATTCTCCTCCCAGACCAAGGACAAGCTGGTCAGCTCCGAGGTCCAGCCGGTGGTGCAAGCGGTGGCCGCGGAGGCGATCGCGCATTGGTTCGAGACGCATCCGAAAGAAGCCCGCGGCATCATCCAGAAGGTGATGGATGCGGCGGCGGCGCGCGAGGCGGCGCGCAAGGCACGCGATCTGACCCGGCGCAAGGGCGTGCTCGACGTCTCGACGCTGCCCGGGAAGCTCGCCGATTGCCAGGAGCGCGATCCCGCGAAAGCGGAGATCTTCATCGTCGAGGGCGACAGCGCCGGCGGCTCGGCCAAGCAGGGGCGTGATCGCAAATATCAGGCGATCCTGCCGCTCAAGGGCAAAATCCTCAATGTCGAGCGGGCGCGTTTCGATCGGATGCTGTCCTCGGCGGAAGTGGGGACGCTGATCACAGCGCTCGGCACCGGCATCGGGCGCAGCGATCCCGAGCAGGGCGGCTTCGATATCAACCGGCTGCGGTATCATCGCATCATCATCATGACCGATGCCGATGTCGACGGTTCGCATATCCGCACGCTTTTGCTCACGTTTTTCTTCCGCCAGATGCCGGAGCTGATCGCGCGTGGCCATCTCTATATCGCCCAGCCGCCGCTCTATCGCGCGAAACGCGGCAATGACGAGCGCTATTTGAAGGATGATGCGGCGCTCGAACAGTTTCTCATCGGCAAGGCGCTCGCCGAAGCGCGGCTCACTTATGCCGACGGCCGGGTCTTCGCGGGGGCGGAACTCGCGGAGGAAACGGCGTTTCTCCGCGAGGCGAGTCACCGCTTGGTCCGTCTCGCTGACGCGACGGCGCCGGTTGCACTCCTCGAACAGGCGGCGATCGCGGGTGTGCTCTCCCCTGATTCGGCCCAAGACGCTGCGCGGGCGCAGAATTTCGCCGCGCGCCTCGATGCGGTCTCGCTTGCGAACGAGCGCGGCTGGGTGGTCGCGCCTGATGGCGACGGTCTAGTATTTGGCCGCACCGTTCGCGGCGTCACCGAACGCTATCGCCTCGATGCGACGGCGCTCAAAAGTGCGGAGGCGCGTTGGCTCGCTGCCCGCGCCGCGCGTCTTTTCGGCGGTTTTGCGGCGCCGGCGCGGCTCGATCTCGAAAAAGAAGGCGGCGAGGTTTTTGGCCCCCATAGCGCTTTCGAGCGCATTTTGGCGGAGGGGCGGCGCGGTCTTTCGATCCAACGTTTTAAAGGCTTGGGCGAGATGAATCCCGAGCAATTGTGGAAAACCACCCTCGATCCCGCGACCCGAACCTTGCTGCAAGTGCGGATCAGCAGCGACGAAGAAGCGGCCGAGGTGTTCAGCACGCTGATGGGTGATGTCGTCGAGCCACGACGCGATTTCATCGTCGGCAATGCGCTGAGGGTTGCCAATCTCGACGTCTAGAGCGGAGCAAAAACAATGAAAAACAAAAAACACATCCAATCCCTCTCTCGCCTCCCCTTCTCGTGGCATCGCCGCACGCGCGGCGCCGCGAGGAAAAAGTTTTTTGGTTCTTTTTTTCAAAAAAGAACGATCTCCCTCTTACTCCCCCTGCTTTCCCTGACATCTGTGGCGTTGACATCGCCGGCCGCGCGTGCGACGGAACTCGCCTTCGTGATCGATTCGGGCGCGGCGGCGATCAGCCTCGTTGATGTCAAGACACGCGAGGAGATCCGTCGCGTCCCGGTGCTGCGTGAGCCGCACCACATGGCGCTGACCCCTGATCATCGCTTTCTTCTCGTCGGCGACACGGCCGGCAATCAGGTGATCTTTCTCGATCCCACCACCGGTGAGATCGTGCGGCGGGCGGCGATGGCCGATCCTTATCAGCTTCAGTTCAGCCCTGATGGCAAGAGCCTGGTGGTGACGGAGCTCGCGCGCAACCGGGTCGATATTTATGACGCTGGCACCTATCATTTGCGTTTTCGCCTCGCGCTTGCGTCACTCCCGAGCCATATCAATTTCTCGCCCGATTCGAAAACCGCTTTCGTGAGCGTGCAGCAATCAAACCGGCTGGCTGCGATCGCGCTCGAGACGGGTGAATTCCGCTGGAATGTTGATATCGGCGACACGCCGGCCGGGGTGCTTTGGCTCAATGGGCGGGTGCTGGTTGCGGTGATGGGCGGCAATGGTCTTGCCGTCGTCGATCCCGCGACGGGCACGATCGAGCGCCGCGTCATGACCGGGCGGGGCGCGCATAATCTTTTTCTCTCGCCCGACGGCAAGACGCTTTATGTGAGCAACCGGGTCGACAGCACGATCGCCGTGTTGGATGCTAAAACCCTTGTGCTGGCGCGCGAGATCGCGCTTCCCGGTGGGCCGGATGATCTCGATTTCGCGCCTGATGGCAAGCTTTGGGTGACGCGGCGTTTTGCCCATAGCGTTGCGGTTCTCGACCCGCTGAGTGGCAAATACGAGATCATCGAGGTTGGCCGCTCGCCGCACGGCATTTGGCTCAACACGCATGACCATCTGCCGCGGGCCATCGCTGCGCGTGAGACGCAGCCGTGAGCGACCCGCTCGACACCGTCGCAGGCTGGATCGCGGAGAACGTGGCGATCCCGCTGCTTTGGCATCTTCATCTCATGCAATGGGAAGATCTTGCCTATGGATGGGCGCTTTTCGCCATCTACGGCGCGGTGCAGGTTCTTCTGATGTATC
>JAJYXY010000057.1 GCA_021801465.1 Pseudomonadota bacterium | reverse complement strand
GCAGCCGGTGCGCTCGATATCGAAATGGCGATCTTCGGCTGGTCGCTCGCTGGGTTCTCAGTCGTTTTCCTCTTCGGCCTGATCCGCCGGCATTTCGACGACAAATCGGCAGCGCGCGCAGCAAAGGGGGCCGATCATGGCTGAGACGATGGCGCTCGCCCCTCCCGTTCGCTACAATGATGACGTCGTCAAGAAGTTCGTCATCGCCAGCATGTTCTGGGCGATCGTCGGTTTTCTCGTCGGCGTTTTCATCGCCGCCCAACTCGCTTGGCCGGCGCTCAATTTTTGGCAGCCCTACCTCAATTTCGGCCGTCTGCGGCCGGTTCACACATCGGCGGTGATTTTCGCGTTTGGCGGTTCGGCGCTGATCGGAACATCGTTTCACGTCGTCCAGCGCACGTGTCATGCGCGGCTTTTTGGCGGCAAGGCGCTCGCGAATTTCATCTTCTGGGGCTATCAATTCTTCATCGTCATGGCGGCCTTGAGCTACGTACTGGGCTTTTCCAAAAGCCGAGAATATTCTGAGCCTGAATGGCATCTCATTCTGTGGCTGGTGATCGTCTGGGTCGCCTATCTGGTCGCGTTCACCGGCACCCTGCTCCGCCGCGAGGAGCCCCATATCTACGTCGCCAACTGGTTTTACCTCTCCTTCATCCTCACCGTCGCGATGTTGGTGATCGTTAATAATCTTGCGGTGCCGGTCTCGATCTATGCGGCGAAGAGCTATTCGCTGTTTTCCGGGGCGCAGGACGCGCTGGTGCAATGGTGGTACGGCCATAACGCGGTCGGGTTTTTCCTCACCGCGGGCTTTCTCGGCATGATGTATTATTTCATCCCGAAAGCCGCCAACCGGCCAATTTATTCCTATCGGCTGTCCATTGTGCATTTCTGGTCGCTGATTTTCATTTATATCTGGGCGGGTCCGCATCATCTGCACTGGACGGCGCTGCCGGATTGGACTCAGACCGTCGGCATGGCGTTCTCAATCATGCTGTGGATGCCGTCCTGGGGTGGCATGATCAATGGTCTGATGACGCTCTCAGGGGCGTGGGACAAGCTGCGCACCGATCCCGGATTGCGCTTCTCCGTCACCTCGGTCGGGTTTTACGGCATGTCCACTTTCGAGGGGCCAGTGATGTCGGTGCGCACCGTCAATGCGCTGAGCCATTACACCGATTGGGGCATCGGCCACGTCCATTCCGGCTCGCTCGGGTGGGTCGCGATGATCACTTTCGGTGCGATCTATTATCTCGTGCCCAATCTCTGGGGACGTAAAGGGCTTTACTCGATGCGCCTCGCCGCGTGGCATTACTGGATCTCAACCCTCGGCATCGTTCTTTACATCAGCGCGATGTGGGTCGCTGGGATCATGGAAGGGCTGATGTGGCGCGCTTATGATGCGCAAGGCTTCCTGCAATACGCCTTCATCGACAGCATCAACGCGGTGCATCCTCTGCTGATCATTCGCTGGCTCGGCGGTGTCTTCTTTCTGACCGGCGCGGTGATCATGATGTATAATTTGATCATGACCGTGCGCAGCCCCAAGACCGCGACCAGCGGCTCTGGCCTCATCGGCCTGCCACTTCCCGCGACCGGAGACTGAACCATGCGCTTTCGTCACGAGATTCTCGAAAAGAACGCCATTTACCTGCTGCTCGCGTCGCTGGTCGCGGTCGCGATCGGCGGGATGGTGGAGATCATTCCGCAGTTTTTCATCGAGAACACGATCGAGCCGGTCAAGGGCGTGCGGCCTTACACGCCGCTCGAACTCGCCGGGCGCAACATCTATATCCGCGAGGGGTGCTATCTCTGCCACAGCCAGATGATTAGGGCCCTACGCGACGAAATCGAACGCTATGGGCATTACTCTCTCGCCGCAGAAAGCATGTATGATCATCCCTTCCAATGGGGATCGAAACGCATCGGCCCCGATCTCGCGCGCGTCGGCGGGAAATACTCCAATGACTGGCATTACGCGCATCTGCGTAACCCGCAATCGATGGTGCCAGAGAGCCTGATGCCGCATTATGCTTTCCTTGAAGAGACGCCGCTTTCATATGATCGGATCGACGCCGATCTCCGCACCAATAAAACGGTCGGCGTTCCCTATGATGACGCCGATATCGCCAACGCCAAGGCCGATCTTGAATCGCAGGCCAATCCCGATGCCGATCACACGTCCCTCCTCAAGCGCTATCCAAAAGCCGTGGCCGCTTCCCACACCAAACCCTATATCAGTGAAATGGATGCCTTGGTCGCCTATCTGCAAATGCTTGGGACATTGGTCGATTTCGCTGATACCAACGAAGAGAAGCTCGATCGTTGAGGCGCGGCCATGACACCCAATACCCTCCATACGTTGCAAGGATATCTGCTGCTTGCCGCCGTTTTCGTGTTCGCTGTTTTGTTCATTACGGTCTATTGGCCGCGCAACAAAGCTGAGATCGAGCGACACGCCCTCATTCCCCTCGATGACGATCGCTGAGGAGCGCTGCGATGCCGACCAAAATTGAAAAAGATGTCATCAGCGGCCGCGACACCACCGGCCATGAATGGGATGGCATTCGCGAACTCAACACGCCACTGCCGAAATGGTGGGTCTATGTCTATCTTGCCACCATTGTTTGGGCACTCGGCATGTTCGTCCTCTATCCCGCCATTCCTCTCGGGACGCGGGCGACGACCGGCCTTCTTGGATTTTCCTCGCGCGCGCAAGCGATGGCCGGCTTTCAGGAAATGAACGCGCTGCATGCAACGCAGATGCAAGAGATCGGCCGCGTGAGCTTCGCTGATATCGAGAAAAACCATGATTTGATGGAGGTCGCGCTGACCGCCGGGCGCATCACGTTTGCCAATAATTGCCAGCCCTGTCACGGGCCGAACGGCGAGGGCAGGATTGGCTATCCCGCGCTCGATACCGATGTCTGGCGCTGGGGTGGAAGCCTAGACGCCATTCAGCAGACCATCACGCATGGCATTCGCTCGGCCGATCCCGATGCCCGCAACAGCCAGATGCCCAATTTCGGCGGCGACAAGCTTTTAACGCCCGCACAGATCGAGGATGTCGCTGACTATGTCATGACGCTTTATGGCAAGGCCAAGCCAGGGGTCGACACCAGTGCCGGGGAAAAATTGTTCGGTGATAATTGCGCGCCCTGTCATGGCGCCAAGGCCGAGGGCAACCGCGACGTCGGCGCGCCGCCGCTTGCCTCGCGCGTGCATCTTTACGGTGACAGCCGCGCCGCCGTCGTCGCGCAAATCACGCATCCCCGCATGGGCGTCATGCCGAACTGGAATCATCGCCTGTCGCCTGCGACCATCAAAGCGGTTGCGCTTTATGTTCACTCCCTCGGCGGCGGCGAATAGCCGCACGACGCGAGCAAACGGAATACGACGATGAACGTCTCCCACCCAAAGCCGGAAGCCGACGTCGCACCGCCCACCTCGCTTTATGCCAACCGCGTGCGGGTCTATCCGAAAGCGGTCGATGGGCCAGTGCGGCGCGTCAAATGGCTGGTGCTCGTGCTTTGCCTTGGCGTTTACTATGCCGTGCCCTGGCTGCGGTGGAATCGCGGGCCGGATGCACCGCATCAGGCGGTGCTCCTCGATTTATGGAACGAGCGGTTTTATTTTTTCAATATCGAGCTCTGGCCACAAGATATCTGGTTCCTCACCGGAATTCTGGTCTTGAGCGCGGTGTCGCTGTTTCTCGTCACCAGCCTCTTCGGGCGGCTCTGGTGTGGCTATAGTTGCCCGCAGACCGTGTGGACCGATCTTTTCATGCTGGTCGAGCGCAAGATCGAGGGCGATCGCAATGAGCGCATACGGCGCGATCGTGGCCCACTGACGTTCGACAAAGCGTGGCGTAAAGTCGCAAAGCATGCGGCCTGGCTTTTCATCGCGTTTTGGACGGGTGGCGCCTGGGTGATGTATTACACCGATGCGCCGACCTTCGTGCATGATTTCTGGACCGGGCACGCCTCGACCAGCGGCTACGTCTTCACCCTTCTCTTGACCGCGACCACCTATCTTCTCGCCGGCTGGGCGCGCGAACAGGTGTGCACTTATATGTGTCCCTGGCCACGATTTCAGTCGGCGATGCTCGATGAAAATACCTTCGTCGTGACCTATGAAGCCTGGCGTGGCGAGCCGCGCGGGCATGGCAAGCGGCTGGCTGCGGCGGCAACAGCGGCGGCGCCACTCGGCGACTGCGTCGATTGCAATGCCTGTGTGCATGTCTGCCCGACCGGTATCGATATTCGTGACGGTTTGCAGCTTGAGTGCATCGGTTGTGGTCTTTGCATCGATGCCTGCAATCATGTCATGGCGAAAACGGGCAGCACACCATGGTTGATCACCTGGGACACGGTTGCCCGCCAGACGGCGAAAAAATCGGGGGTCAATCCGTCGCTTGGTCTTCTTCGCCCACGCACGCTGATCTATCTCGCGGTGCTCGCGATCGGCTCGATCGCCATCCTCACCGGATTGATGCTGCGTTCGACGATTGGGCTGACGGTTGCTCATGACCGCGCGCCGCTCTATGCGCTGCTCGAAGATGGCGGCGTGCGCGATGGCTATACGCTCGGCTTCGTCAACAAGACGCCGCGCGCCGCCGATTTCGAACTCTCGGTCGTCGGCTTGCCGGGTGCCAAGCTCATTCTCTCCGAGATCAGCCCGAAGCCCGAGACCACCGCAACCGTGCCGATGCCGGCTGATCAACTGCGCACGCTGCGTGTGCTCGTGCAAGCGCAGCCCGATCATCTCGTCGCTGGGCGGGAGAGTTTCGACTTCGTTTTGCGTAACCGCGAGACCGGCGCGAAAACCACCTACCACGCACTCTTCATGGGGCCAGTCAGTCATGACCGATGATATCTGGAACCGGCACGCAGCACGCGACGAAGCGCGCTCGCCCTGGCGGTTTTACCCGATAGCGATCGCGGGTGCGCTGTTCCTCGTCTTTCTCGTCAATGCCGGCATGGTGTGGAGCGCGCTTGCAACCTTTCCGGGGGCCGCGAAGGAAAACGGTTTCGATGAGAGCAACGTCTATAACAGCGTTATGGCGGCGGCGGCCCAGCAGAAGGCGCTGGGCTGGCAAGTCAAAACCGCGCTGCAAAATGGGCGCCTCCTGATCACGCTCCATGATCGCACTGGCGCGGCGCTCAATGGCGCGCGCATCGACGCCGAGGCCGAGCGCCCGCTCGGGGTAAAAAACACGACGGCACTCGGCTTTCTTCCTGCTGGCGACGGGCTCTATCTCGCCAATGCTGCCTTGCCTCTTTCTGGCCAATGGGATCTCGCTCTGCACATCACCCAAGGCCAGGAGCAAGTCCGCCTGACCCGGCGCGTGCTCGCGCCATAGCGCGCGATGACGGCGATTTCCCATCCGTCACCCATGCGCGAGGCCGAAGCGGTCTCTGCCGCCTCTCATGCCTGTTCCCATTGCGGCCTTCCGCTCGCCGAGGATGATGGCGCCGACGGGCCGCGATTTTGCTGCGCCGGCTGCGCGGCCGCGTTTTCGCTCATCCAGGGGCTTGGCCTCTATTACGAAGAACGGTGCCTCGATCCCGCCGCCCGCCCGCCGCGCCCCGAGGGCGAGATCAGCGCCGATGTCAGCCGCTTTCTCCGCGCGCGCGAACATGGCGAGAGCGAGATCGAGCTTGCCATCGACGGGCTGCAATGCGGCGCGTGCGTGTGGCTGATCGAGAGCGTGCTCGCGCGCGAGGCGGGGGTGGTTTCGGGGCGGGTGAATATGACGACGCGGCGGCTGCGCCTGCGCGTGCGCGGCGGCGCCGACGTCGCGGCAGCATTGGTCGCGCGCATCGAGGCGCTCGGCTATCGTTTGGTGCCGTTCGACGCCTCCTGCCTTGCCGCCGCCGATGACCGCGCCGGGCGGGCGCTGCTCCGCGCCCTCGCCGTTGCCGGATTTGCCGCCGGCAATGTCATGTTGCTCGCCTTTGCCCAATGGGCCGGGCTTACCGAGGGGATGGGCCCGGCGACGCGCGGCTTGCTCGCCTGGATTTCGGCACTGATCGCGCTGCCGACGATTTTTTATAGCGGGTTGCCGTTCTTCCGCTCGGCTTTGGGCGCGCTCCGCGCCCGTCGCGTCACTATGGATGTGCCGATCAGCCTTGGCCTCATCACCGTCACCGCGCTCAGCCTCGCCGATATGCTCACCGGACGCGGGCACACCTATTTCGAAAGCGCCTTGATGCTGCTGTTTTTCCTTCTCCTCGGGCGCGTTCTCGACCAGCGCGCGCGTGGCGAGACGCGGCGGGCGGCGCTGCATCTTTTGGCGCTGCGGCTGCATGAGGTCGCGGTGCTCGGCGAGGGGGAAATGCCGCAACGCCGCGCACCGGAGACGCTTCGGCCGGGGGAATTGATCCTCGTTGGCTCGGGCGAGCGGGTCGGTGCCGATGGCGTGGTGCGCCGCGGCGAGAGCCAACTCGATACCAGCGTCATCACCGGCGAAAGCGCGCCGCTTTCGGCCAAGCCCGGGACGGCGGTCTTCGCCGGCATGCTCAACCTCGGCGCGCCGCTCGTCGTCGCGGTGACGCGGGCCGGCGATCAGACGCTGCTTGCCGAGAGTGTGCGGCTGATCGAAGCCGCCTCGGAGGCGCGCGGCCGCTACGTCGCGCTCGCCGACCGGCTGGCGCGGCTTTATGCGCCCGGGGTGCATGGCGCGGCGCTGTTCAGCTTCGCCCTCTGGTGGCTCGGCCTTGGCGCGCCGCTTGCCCAAAGCCTCACCATCGCCAGCGCCGTGCTCATCATTACCTGCCCCTGCGCGCTCGCGCTCGCTGTGCCGGTTGCGCAAGTGGTCGTGACCGCGCGCCTGTTTCAGGCCGGTGTGCTGCTGAAATCGCCGACCGCGCTCGAGCGTCTCGCCGAGGTCGATACCGTGGTGTTCGACAAGACCGGCACTTTGACTGGCCCGAGCCTCGCCGAGGAGAGCCGCGCCGATGAGGGCGCTTTGCGGCTCGCAGCCGGCCTTGCGGGCGCGAGCCGGCATCCGCTGGCGCGCGTGCTCGCCGCCTCCGCCCCCGGGGCGGCCTTGCCGGCAGGGGACATCACCGAGCACCCGGGTGAGGGGCTCAGCCTTCGTTCCGCGAGCGGCGAAATCCGCCTCGGGAGCCGCGCCTTTGCCGCCGCCTATGCGCCCGAGTCAGCGGGCGAGGGCGCGGAAATCTGGTTCGCCCGCCCGGACGCGCCGCCGCAGCGCTTTGCTTTCCGCGAAACCCCGCGTGAGGGGGCGGCGGCGCTGATCGCCTGGCTCGGCCAGGCGGGGATGCGCGTCTTGCTCGCCTCGGGTGACCGCGCGCAGCCGGTTGGCGCGATCGCCCGCACCCTCGCGATCGCCGAGGCCCATGCCGGGCTTACCCCGGTCGCCAAGTCGCAGCTACTCCGCGCGCTCGGCGCCGCGGGGCGACGTGTGTTGATGGTTGGCGACGGGGTGAATGACGGGCCAGCGCTCGCCGACGCGTTTGTCTCCGCTTCGCCCGCGAGCGGCACCGATCTCGCGCAAAACCTCGCCGATATCGTGTTCCAGGGGCACTCGCTGTTGGTGATGCGCGAGGTTTTGCAGCAGGCGCGGCGCGCCCGACGCGTGATGCGTGAAAATCTCGCCCTCGCCTTCGGCTATAATGCGGTGATGGTGCCATTGGCGATCGCCGGCTGGGTTACACCGTGGCTGGCGGCGGCGGCGATGTCGGCTTCTTCGTTGGTGGTGATGCTGAACAGTTTGCGGTTGCGGCGCTGATGACGGTGCTGCTCTATCTCATCGGGATCAGTCTCACCCTCGGCGCGGGCGGTCTCGCCCTGTTTTTATGGGCGCTCTGGAGCGGCCAATATGATGATCTCGAGGGAGCTGCGGCGCGCGTCTTGTTCGACGACGCGAGGGCTGCGCCTCAGCGCGCGCCGGAGCCGGCGCGGCGGCCCGAGCCCTGATACCGGTCGGCGATTTCGCTGACCGGTACGCGCGCAGGGTTGGTGGGCGGCTGCGCGCACCCGAGAGTGCCTCAGCGCGGGGCGGCAAACTCGGCGGCGCGGCACCGGCGCGCGATGCGGTTCAGCACCCCATTCACCAAGCCGGGCTCGTCGCCAGAGAAAAATCCGTGCGCGACATCGAGATACTCGTTGATCACCACCCGCGCCGGCGGGCCGTCTTTGGCCAAAAGCTCGGCCACCGCCGCGCGCAGAAGCGCCCGTAACACCGCATCGAGGCGCAAGAGCGGCCAGTCTGCCGGCAAGGCATCGAGGATTTCACGGTCGATCGCCGCGCTCTCTTTGCCGGCTGCGCGCAAAATCCCGGCAAACAGCGTAACCTCGGCCTCCGGCACCCTTCCCTCGGCGAAACCGCCCGCCCCTGGCGGGTCTCCTAGGCGGTGGCGGATGAATTCCTGCATCACCGTCTCCGTGCTTTGCTCGCGCTGCTCGGCCTGGAACAAAGCCTGCACCGCCGCAACCCGCGACGCGGTGCGCGGGCGTGCATGGGGGGGGCGCGCTTCGGTCGCGGTCATTTTCGTTCTCCGTCTGTCAAAGCGCCCCGAGCCTGCGCCCGGCGGCGATCTGCTTGAGCACCGCAACCGCGGCTTCCGCGCCCTTGTTGTGGCCATCGCGCCCGGAACGCGCTTCGGCTTGCGCCAGCGTGTCGACGGTGAGGAGCCCGGTGCCGAGCGCGATGCCATAGGTCAGCGAGAGCTGCATCAGCCCGTTCATCGCCGCGCTGCAGATGAATTCATAGTGATCGGTCTCGCCACGGACCACGCAGCCGAGTGCTATGAAACCATCGAAACGCCGCGCGCCGCGCAAGGCGAGGCGTATTGCCTGGGCGAGTTCATAGGCGCCGGCGACATCGATGGTCTCGTGCGTCGCCCCGGCGGCGTCCAAAATCTCCGCAGCCCCACGCGAAAGCCCATCGACCACCGCCTGATAATAGGGGGCGCGAACGATCAGCACGGCGGGCGGCGGGCCGGCGATCTCGGGTGCGCGCGGCAGCGCCGCGTCTTCGGTGCTCATCGGCCCGTCTCCGCCGCTGGCGGCGCGATCGGCCGCTGCTCGACGATTTCGATGCCGTATCCGTCGAGACCGATGATGGTGCGTGGCGTGTTCGAGAGCAGAATCAGATCGCGTACGCCAAGATCGAGCAGGATCTGTGCGCCGATGCCATAATTGCGGAGTTCGAGCGGCGGCCGCTCGGCGGCGGCGAGCAGGCGCACGCGCTCGGAAAGTGCGTGCGGCCGATGCTCGCGCAGCAGGACCACGACGCCGCGCCCCTCGCGCTCGATCATCGCCATCGCGCCATGCAGGCTGGAGCTGTGGGCGCCGCCGAGAATGTCATCGAGAAGATCGACCGCGTGCATGCGCGCCATCACCGGCCCGGGGGCCGCGAGATCCCCCTTCACCAGCGCCATATGCTCGGCCTCCTCGACCTTGGTGCGATAGACGACGAGCCGCCAAGCGCCGCCGATC
>JAJYXY010000270.1 GCA_021801465.1 Pseudomonadota bacterium | reverse complement strand
GGCCAGTTGAAAAAGATTGCCGCCGGCAACGGTAATCGTTTGCATCAGCTACTCGCATTGCCAAGGTTGGTTGCAAGCCGCCCGACATAGCCTTGTGCGGCGGAGAGCGAGGCGAGCGTGCCGGCCGCCGAACTCGCATTGGTCAGCGCGCTCGCCGCGGCGGGCGGGTTGGTGGCAGAAAGCGGCGCGGCGGCACTCGCCAGCGCAGTCGCCGATTGGTCGATCGCGGTGGAGAGGTTGGTTTGCAACGTACCAACACTCGCTTGTGCGGCGACATAGGCAGAGGTGCCCAGCGTCGTCGCGCCCGTGGCCGCGAGCGCGGCTTGCGTGCCAGCAAACGAGACAGTCGTGCCCGCGGCCAAGGTGGACGCCATGGTCAGATCACTCGTCGCCTGGTCGGTGAGGGAGGCGACGATTCCCTCGGCGAACTGCACCTCGTCTTGCACGACGGTGCACGAAATGCGATAGGGGATCCAGAACTCCGCTTGATAATCAGCGTGAAATTCAGAAATAATGACCGAGTAGAAAAACACATCCCACGACAACGGCAAGGTCAGCCCGGCACCACGCATGGCATCGAGCAGGAGGGCGCGCTCGCTTGCCGTCGCGCCGCTGAAAATGCCAGACCAGGTAATCGGCGCGTCATCGGCGCCCATTGCATCGATAACACGTGCCCCACCCGGCAGGCGATGGACGGCAAGACGCTGCGCGCCGCCGAAGGAAAGCCGCTCGGGAATTTCAAATCCGGCGAAAGAGACCGGGCCGAGTGTCAAAACCACTTGAGACATAAAGAGCCTTTCAAAAGCGGCGGGGCTTTTTTGCTCACGGCACCACCGGCGCGCCCGGCCATAGCGGTGCCAGACGTGAATCGACGCCGGAATAGCCAGAGGGCGGCCGCGCCGCGCGCGCCGCGAGTTGTTCGCCCATCCAGTGGCCAACACGCATGCCATCGAGATAGACATCGCCGCGAATGGTACCGTTGCCGCTCTCCTCGCCCTCGTGCAAACCGCCGCGCGTATCGCTCGGCGCCGCAACCGCGGGCGCGGCAGGACGTGGCGCGGTGGGCTCGTATAAATCGCGCGCGCGCGTGAGACCGAGCGCCATCGGCGCCACAACCGCGCCAGTCTCGCCTTCGGCCGGGGTTGAGGCTGGCGCTGGCAAAAACAAGGCAAGCGGTGCAGCGGGGGCGTCCCGCGGAGATGTGGCAACGATCGGGCTGGTTGGTGGCGTTGCGCCGCCGCCGCGGGTTAAGGCCAGCAAATCGTCGAGCGCAAGCGGCGATGGCGCGGCCATGGTGGCGGGTGCGGCCATCTGGGTCGGTGCGAGCGCGGGCGAGGGGGTGAGACGCACGGCTGGCTCTGCGCGCGGAAAAGCCGGCGCTGCGGCGTGATAAATCTCGATCCGCGGGCTTGGCGCAGGCGTGCTCTGAGGCGCGCGTTCGGGGCCGCGCGGGGCAAGCGAAGCTATGTCGGCCGCTTCTTGCGCGCGCGCTGGCGTGGGTTCGGGCGCAAGCGGGCGTTGCGCGGGCGCGCGAAGCGTTGCCGCCTTTCCCGCCCCCGTCGCCGTCTCGGTTGCGGGCGGGGTTTGGCGCGTGCGTTGCGGCCTTTTCTCCGTAGTGTCGGCCACGCCATAAGCGCTCAGCGCCGGCTTTGCCGCGTGGCGTAAGGCGGCAAGCCCGGCGAGGCTTTCCCCGAGGCTCTGATTGAGGAGATCGAGTTCGGCGCGAATCGCATCAATGCCGGCCGAGACCTCGTCGTCGAGCGAGAGCGTCAGCCCGATCGCGTAGGTGTCGTCCATCACGCGGCCATCAACGCGCGCGCGATGGCGTCTGCGATCGCTGCCGTGATCTCCGGCGCGAGCGAGGCCGCGGGCGCGAAAACCGGGCGCGGCGGGGCTGCGCTCGTGCCGTACATCCGCGCGCCGACACCAGCGCCGCGGGCGGTGAGCTGAAGCCCGTTGGGCATGACGTCGCTGGTGACAGCGATGTCGGCGCCGGCGCGTGCACGCGCCGCATCGCCAAGGCGCGCGCCGGCTTCTCCCAAAGCAGTTTGCGCAATCGCTGGCATATCAAGTTCGCGAATGCGGCGCGAGAAGGCGCGAATTCCAATCACCGCTCAGGCTCCTGCCAGGTGAGGGTGGACCAATCAAAGCGGCGCCCTTCGAGGGTGCCGAGAACAACGACGTAGGCCAGACGTTCGTCGTCGGGAAGGCTGAAGGCAACATCGAATGGCACCCCGCTCTTGACGAGATAAAGGCAATCAATGAGATCGGGGTGCCGGCTTAGTTTTTTGCCGATTCCTCACGCCTGGGCTTACCTTCGTTTTCGGCGCGAAATGCCGTGGCAACGGCGGCAAGCCCATCATCGCCGAGCTTTTGCACGATCATCTCGATCTGTGCCTCGTTTGCCGGCGCCGGCATCGGCACGTCGTCGATCGCGGAGACCGCGGAGGCGAGGAGCGCCATGGCGAGATAGGGCTCGTTTTGGGCAAGCTGGGGCCCCGCCGCTTTGAACAGGCGCAGCTTCTCCAGGGCGCCGATACGACGCAGCGTGATGGTGCGGCCCTGTGCGTCGGTTACCGTCGCGGCGGCTTGCGCTGCGGCGACGATACGCGATTGCGGCCCGCTCATCAGAGCCGCGTACGGTAGGAGGCAAAGAATTCCAGCCGCTGGCGCACAGGCGCGTCGCCACGCCAGCTTCCGGCATTGGCGAGGCGAAAGACGACGTCGCTATATTGAAAAGTCGAGACCGAGCCATCCACCTCGGTGATGTATTGATAGATGGTTCCATTCGCCATAGCGCCCTGGCCGTAATAGGCTGCCTCAACGCTCGCGATGAAATTATCGACATCGGCGGTGCCGCGTTCGAGATCGAAGCCGCCCTCCCAGCCTTTCGGAAGCTCGGCGCCCATCTGCACCCCATCGAGGCGATCGACCCGCACCTGCGCGGTCAATTGGCGGCTTTCAAAGCCGGTGACATAGGTGAGATCGATTTGGCCGGAGGGGCCGATGACAACCAGCGTGCAATCGCTGCCAATGGAAAACTGCGTGCCCGACACAGGGGAATCTCCTTACGCGATCTGCCCGGATGGCAGGGTCTGGTTCTGGATGGTGACGGTCTGCCCGCCATCGACGTTGACGATGAACATCTCGTTGATCGCCATGTATTGGACCTGTACATCGGCCTGAACATAGCCGAGCGCTGTGCGTGCGGCCGGGTTGTTGGAGGTATCGCAGACGACCTGAAACGGCGTCGCATTGGTGCTCGTCGCGCCCAACATCCCCTGGCCCAACATGGCTTGCAGGAACGAGAGGAGGGTTGCACGAATTTGCCCGAACAATGCGGCGTTGATTGGTTGGCCGACAAACTGGCCCATGCCCGATTCCAGGGTAGCCGCGATATAATTGGTCAGACGCGTGTAATTATCGCCGTCATTGGCGGGATTGGTCGAGGTGTTGAAGCCGCCACGCACGCCCCAGAAATTGCCAGCCGGCTGCGGGTTGGCAATGACATCGATGCCCGCTGTAAACAACGCCTGCAGGTCAGCGGTGGTGTAGGTATTGGCAAGCGGCGCGCCCGGTGTGCCAGAGCGCTGGCTGCCGACGACACCATAGAGGGGCTTATTCAGGCTCGACTGCTCGGGGGAAAGATTAGCCAGTCTCCCAGCAACAAAGCCTTGCGGGGAGACGAGGCGGAGGAGATTATTGGTCTGATCGTTCCACCAGATCCAATCGCCGAACATCATCTTGGCGCTGTAGCTGTCAAGGCCGACACTCTGGATAGTGGAGATGGCATCGGTGATCGTGTCGCCTTGCGGGCCAGTGAGAATCATATAAATTCCCTCGGCGAGCCCGAACGCGGCCTGCGTCGTCCACTGCGTCGAGTCATCGGTGTCGGCAAGAAGGCCGATTGAGCAGCCCTGGCCCGCGAGCACATACATTCCTGCGCGCGGTGTCGTGCTTTGGCCAACCAAGGTTGCGGCGGTCACGTTGGTTGCGCCGTCAGTGCCGGGCGTGCCGTAGCTGAAGGCAAAGGCCTCGGCACTCGGCGTCACGGTGAGCGTGTTGCCGAGCGAGGCAGTAACGATCTGCGACGGGCCGCGCAGTGTGCCTTGGCCGAGATTGATCGCATCGACCAGGTTTTGCCAAAAGGCCGCGCCGGTCCCGCCGATATTGTTGAAGACCTCCGGGGCGAAGCCGGGAAGGCGGATCGCGATCTGCCAGGTTCCGGCCTGGCTTCCGGGGGCAATGCTGCCGGTGATCTGATTGCCGAAGCTTCCGGTATAACGCGCGGTTAGGACCAGCGGGCCGTTGCTCCCGGTGTAAAAAATGCCGAGTTGGGCGGCGGTGTCGGTGCCGTCGGTCACACGCACGCAGCGAAAATTCTGCGCGCCCTGCTGGATCGCGGTCGCGACCTGAGTTCCCATATCGTATTTGCGTGGCTGCAACTGGCCAAAGGCGGCGACATAATCGGCCATCGTGCCGATAATTGCCGGCTGATTGACCGGCCCCCAGTTGGCCGTGCCGACGACACCGACGATGTCGGTCGGCACGCCATTCAAAACCAGGGTCTGTGGCGGGACGATCTGCACATAAAGATCAGGCACCACCAGCGCGGTGGTGTTGAGGCTCCCTTGGGTTAAAATCGGCATCGCGTCAGCTTCCTTTCTCGGGCGTTTCGGCCTTCACGCGGACGATGTAAGTCGCGTGTTCGGAGGCGAGAATGCTCGCGATAGTTGCGGCATCGGTGATGACCGCGCCTCTGGCATGGGGCCCAAAGGGCCGCACCACCACAAGGTTGATATTCATGATCCAGTCTCCAAAGAGGGAAAAGACGCTGTCAATCGGTGAAGGAAGCTGAGGCGTTGGCAACGGTGCCGATGGTTGTCGTGCCGAACAGGAGGGCCGCCAGTGTCTCGGTCTGCAAGGTGGGGTATTCGACGCTGTAGAGAAGATCGCGACGATAGAGCGAGGCGTTTTCCTGCCGATCGAGGGTGATGCTTTGGCGGAAACGAAGCCGGCCGACGCTGCCATCGGCTAGCGGAAGGAAATAGGTCGCAGCGAGCGCAGAATCGATCGCAATCATCGCCGCATCGCGCAGCGCCGGCGAGGGGCACCAGCCGGTGACGCGGAAAATCTGCTCTTGGCGGCGAACCTGATTGAAGATGCCTTGCGTCGCAACGGTGCGTGCAATCAGGCGGGTGACGCCCGGTATGGTGATCGTCGCGTTGGCGAGTTGCACCGGGCGGCTTGCCGTGATTTGGCTCGCGAGATTGGCCGCGACATTGGCGGGCCCATCACCGGCAACGCAAGGATAGACGAAGGTCACGCCATCGGCGAGAACACCGGCAATTTGACCCGCGCCAGCGGTGCCCGCAAAGGTGACGCTATCGGCGGAGAGCGAGACGGTGAGGGTCGGTGTCACCGGGACCGGGTTGCTCCACAGCGTCAGATAGCGCGTCGTGTTACGCTCGCCGCTTGCCTCGGGAAACACAGTGATATTGACATAGCCCGCGGCCAAATCGGCATCGAGCGCGGCGCTCTCCGGCCAACCGCGATAAAGCCGCACGGGCGCGCCGCAGGCGCTCGGTCCGCTCAACCCTTGCGGGTAGAGCGCGGCCATCGCGGCGGCGACGAGCGCGGTCTCGACATCGGATTGATCGGCCATCAGCTTGCCACCTGCCGAACCACGAGGCGCCAGCCAAGCTCGGAAAACTCCGCGCTGCTAACAACGAAATTGCGCCCGAGATCATCCGAGACGAGGTCTTCGACGCGCGGCACAATCGCCGGCAGAACCGGAAGCAACAGCGTGAACGCGGTGAGGCGAACATCCGCCGGAAGGTCCCCCGCACCGCGTGCTCCGCCGCCACTGCCGCCATCGATCATGCTCGCCGGCCACGCGCCCAAAAGCAAAGTCGCGTCGGAGAGTTCGACGCCGCCATAGGCCTGCACGCCAAATCCCTGTGGTCCGGTCGGACGAAAAAGCGAGACGGTACGCTCGGCGAGCACGGTGACGACGGGAAGAAGCGGCGGCTGGCTTGCGATAAAGAAGCAGCGCCCGGTATCGTGCTCGACCAGATAATCCCCTGGCGCAGTATAGGCCGAATCGAAAACGCCGTACCACACCGGATGGCCGTAGCTATTGGCGCGCACGAAGCGCGGGTCTGTCGCGTTGAAGGCGGCGCGGAGTTTCAAAAAGCGATTATGCGCTGCGCACGGCGTAAGCGGGCCGCTCGGGCGAAAGGCGTCATAGAGTTGCCCGGTTTGCAACGCCGCGCGGCCCATGCCGCGGTAAATCAGATCCTGCAGACGATCGGGGTTCATGGGATCAGACAATCAGCGCGATGCCGCCGTAAGAAAGTGCCGGGCCTGGCGGGATGCCAAGAAAGCCGCAAAGCCGCCGCCGCCAGTCATCGAATAATTCCTCGCGCTGATGAACCTCTTCGCTGTTATGCGTCCACACCGCGGCACTGGCGGTATCGAGGTTGCCCGACGCCGCCGGAATCGCTGTCTCTAGCGGATAGAGCTGCGCAAGATAGACCGCGCGCACAACCGTATACTCCGCCGGGGCGAGATTGTTCATGCGATATTCCAGCGTTCCATAGGCCTGGAAAAAGCGCCAGCTCTGAAATCCCGCCGCACCGGCGCCATACGCCGGATAGCCGCAAAAACGCCGTATATCGGTTTTTTCGGCATCCGAGAACGGCGCCGTCAGCGCACTTCCCGACATGCTCAGTACACCGTGCCTTGGCCGCGCGAGAAATAGAGCGTCCCTGTGCCGTTGCTGAGGATCGCGGCGACGGTTTTTGAGAATTCGCCCGCGTGAATCAGCATCCGGCCCCCGGGTGGGATCGGCATGTCGGCGCTGGTTGCGACCACGCTTGCGTCCATGCCAAACCGGATGAAGGCGACCGCGCTTGCGCCGTTATAGACCAACACCGCCTCGCCGGTGCCGGCGAGGGCAACGTTGGCCGAGCTGGTACTGGCGGCGAGTGCCGCCGTGGCCGATACCATCAGCGGTTGTGTCGAGCCCGTTGCCATTTCCGTCAGCCCACATGTTCGATCATCACCGCGCGTTTGAATGCGGCGTTGGTCGCGGTCGGGATGGTGCTCGGGTTGGTGGTCACGTCGGTCGGCGCGCAGAACCCGCCGATCCAATACCAGGATTGGGCGATGATCTGTTGCAAGCGGTCGATTGGCTCACGCGTCACCATCGCCACACCGTCGATGATGCTGAGCACGGCATCACGCGGCGCGACATCTTCCTCGGCCATGCCAGCATAATCGCCTTCGATCAGAGCGCCCTGGCCGCAAACGATGGGGCGGCGGACATAAAGCCCGACCTGGCCTGGAAGCGGCTGGACATAGGCCTCGGTCGTCGGCACAAAGCGAAGGCCGAGGAAGGGGCTCACGAGTTCGCCACGGCGGAACGTCTCGGTGTCATATCCCATGGTGAATAATTGCTTGAAATCGGGATCGGCGAAAAGCTGACGCGCCGACACGGGATCGAGATGACAATGATAAACGCCGCCGAGATCGGGGACATTGTTGAGGCGGAGTTTGGCGACCGCATCGAGAAGATTGGCCATGGTGAGGGTGTTGGTCGGGCCAAGCTGGGCGGTGTTGGTGGCGCCACCTGGGCGGAGGATGACCGAGGCATTCGCCGCCTGAACAGTATTGCCGGCGGCGCCATCGCTCAAGGTTACGTTGGACGAGAAGGTAAGCTCGCCCGACATCCCGCCCGGTGTGGTCGAGGTGCTCGTCGCATCAACGGCAACGCCGACGAGCGTATAAGCATCGCTGCCGACGGTGACGGTGAGGGTGTTGGTGGCGCTGACCGCGCTCGGCACGCCATTCACCCACACATACTGAAAGCCGCGCACGTCGTCGACGGAAATCGTCGGGCCGGGCGCGCTGAGGCTCGCGGTAACACGCGTGTTGCCACCGAAATAGGCGGAAAACAGGGCATTGCGCGCAAGTTCATCGAGCGAGCGGCGCGCCTGTTCGCCGTTGATGGTGGCGTTGAGCAAAAACTGCGAGGCGATACCAACCCGGCTCGTCACCATGTTGAGGTCGGTCGTCGCGCCGTAGAGATTGATCGAGAGTGTGTATTGCTCGATATTGAAATATTGCGGCGTGAGGCCGTTATCGAGATTGGTGTTGGTGGAGGGCGCAAGCGGCGTCGTCACCGACGGTTTGAGGCCGGCGCGGGTTTTGGTCAGCGTCTCGCCGATGCCGACGGCGAAAATCTCGCGATCGGCGATATCACGATAGCCGAGCTTGGAATGCAGAGCCGATTCGAATTCGCGCTCCAAATAGCCTTGCTGGATGATCGGCTGCAGGGCCGCGGGAAAATTGTTGATACCCATGGAAAATCCTCTGATTGCGCGTGGCTTGGGTTAAGGGCGATAGGCGCCACTAGCGGCGCCGCAGCATCTCGGCGCGGGCGGCGCGATATTCGTCCGCGGTCATGTCGGTCGCACGTTTCGGGCGCGGTGGCTCCGCCTCGGGGACGCCGGCGCGCGACGATGACGAACGCGCGGCAAAGAGCCAGGGCTTGTCGCGTTTGAGCTTCGTCATCAGCGCGCCGGCGCCTTCAACGCCGTCTTGGTCATTGAGTTTGACGGCGTCGAAATCGATGAGTTTCAGGCCATCGAGATCGATCATCCCGGCTTTCACCGCCTCCGCCTTCAATTCGGCGCGGATGATGCGGGCGCGCGCACTTGCGGTCACTTCGCGGAGCTGGTCCGAAAGTGCCTTGGTCTCGGCGCGAAGTTGCTCGACGCTCGGCTCGTCCGCGTCGGTCACTTCGGGTGGCATCGGTTCGTCGCTCATGCTGCTCCTTCGGCGTTGGCAAGGGCTACGACCTCCGCGCCGAGATCGGCGATATCGTAGGTCGCAGCGACAGATTTGAGCGCACTCGCTTGCGTCAGAAGCCCCGCTTCGGTGAGGGTGGCAAGCGCTTGCGCGTCTTTCAGGCGGTCATCGGCGGAGGGGGGATACCAGCGCGGCCAGGCCAGCGAGAGTGGCGCTTCCGCATCGAGCGGCCCGATTTCACGCCCGCGGAGCGCCAGCGGATAATGCTGGCTCGCGCAAAGCACCATGCGCGCCAGAGGCAAAAGCCCGCCTTCGCCGTAGGAAATGCGCAGATTGTCGGCAAGCCAAATCAGCCCCTGGTTCATCATCTCGAGCGCGCGGCCGGAGGTCGGGGCGGAGAAGCGTTGCGCATCGGCGCGATTGCCGTGAATACTCTCGAGCGCTAATTCGCGAAGAACGCGCACATACTCGATGACCGCGGCCGAGGCCGTGCCACCGATTTCAAGAAGCCGCGCATCGCCTTTTTCCGAAACCACGAGCGCGTTGGCCGCACCCTTGATGATCTGGTTGTCAGAGGTGGCGGGCTCCTTGATCAAAAGCGTCGGATCGGAGCTGTATTTGAGGCCACGGCCGGCCTGCGAGAGTTGATAATCGATTTCGATTGCGGTCTCGATGGCGGGGCGAAACGTGCTCGCCCCA
>JAJYXY010000254.1 GCA_021801465.1 Pseudomonadota bacterium | reverse complement strand
GGATGATCATGCGCAACACCATCATTCTCGTCGACCAGGTACGGCAGGACCAGGCGGCGGGGGCTTCGCTCCGCGAGGCGATCATCGAGAGCACCGTGCGTCGGGCGCGGCCTGTTCTGTTGACCGCGCTGGCCGCAGCACTTGCGTTCATCCCACTCAGTTTCAATGTTTTCTGGGGCCCGATGGCGTTGGCGATGATCGGCGGCCTCATCGTCGCGACAATGCTGACACTGGTGTTCCTGCCGGCACTCTATGCGCTCGCATTCCGTCTCCGCGCGGCGGATGCACCCGTGGCGCATGCTGCCGTCAAGGAGGCCGCGCCCGTTCCCTAACGCGACGCGATCGCTCAGGCGGCATCCTGCACCGGCGCGATGAGATCGCGGAGCGCCTCGGTGCCGAGGCGGGTGCAAAAATCGCCGAACCCCTCGTCATCGCAGCGCTGCTCGGCGAAGGCGGCGAAAAGCGGCGCTAGCGCTGGCGCTAGATCGGCTTCGGCGATCTTGTCATGGAGCTTGAAGGAAAGCCGCGTTCCGGCGAAATCACCGCCAACATAGAGCGCGTAATGCCCCGGCATTCGCCCGACGATGCCGATATCGCCAGCGTAGGGCCGGGCGCAGCCATTCGGGCAGCCGGTGAGACGGAGGCTGATCCGCTCGCCGGCGAGCCCGACGCGGGCCAATGCCGCCTCGATCGCGGCGACGATCGGCCGATGCACCCGCTCGGCTTCCGCAAGGGCGAGGCCGCAGGTGGGCAGCGCCGGGCAGGCGAGCGACCAGCGCGCAAGCGGGGTCAGCGTTTCGGCGAGCACGACACCATGATCGCGGAGCAGCGCCTCGACCGGGCCGCGATCGGCGGGCGCGAGGTTGGTGAGCAAAATATCCTGCTGGCCGGTCAGCACAGGGTCGGCGCCGAAACGGGCGACAGCGGCACGCAGCGCCGAGCGGAGCCGGCAATCGCCGCGATCCTCGATCCGCCCCGATGGCACCGGCACGCCGAGCCAGAATTTACCGTCGCCTTGCGCGTGCCAGCCCAGGATTTCCGGGATTTCAAACGAAGGTTGCGGCCGTGGCGGGGCGAGTGGCGCGCCAAAATACCCTTCCAGCGTGGCCTTCGCCCAATCCAGCCCGCGCTCATCGAGCAGGTATTTTAGTCTCGCGCGCCGGCGATCGCTACGGTCGCCGAAATCGCGCTGCAAGGCGATCACCGCCTCGACGCCGCGGCGAAGATCGTCGGGGCCGACGAAGCAGAGCGGCGTCGCCAGGCGCGGATAGGTGTCCTTCCTGTTATGCGTCATGCCGAGCCCGCCGCCGAGCGCGAAATTATAACCGACCAACCGCTCACCCTCGAACAAAGCGACGATGCCAAGATCATTGGTGAGAACGTCGATCGAATTGTCCTCTGGTGCGGCGATGCCGATCTTGAATTTCCGCGGCAGATATGTCGGGCCGTAGAGCGGTTCGGGCTCTGTCCCCAATTCCGCTTGCGCCGCCTCGTCGAGAAAGAGTTCATGATAGGCGCGGCTGGCCGGCAACAGCGCCGCCGACAGCATCGCGGCATCGGCGCGAATGCGCGCATGCACCGCATCGCGGCGCGGCGCCGGCGTTGCCGTGACATTGCGCACGACATCGCCGCACGCCGCCTGGGTGGTGAGCAATGTCTGGTTGATTGCGGCGATGCTGGCCTTGAGATCCTGCTTGATGACGCCGTGGAACTGCACCCCCTCGCGGGTGGTGATGCGGAGTGTGCCGTTCCCGTAGCGATCGGCGAGCGCGTCGAGCGCGAGATATTGCCCCGCCGTCAGCATCCCGCCCGGCATGCGCACGCGAACCATGAAGGAGAATTCCTTCTCCTCGCCGCGCTGTTTACGCTCGGTCGCGGTGTCGCGGTCATGCTGCTCGTAGGTGCCGTGGAATTTCAGGAGGTTGTAAGCGTCCTCAGAGACCTCGCGGCCGGGCGCGGCAAGTTCGGCGGCGATCTCGCCGCGCAGGAAACGGCTCGCTTCTTTGAGGCGTTCGACGCCGCTTGGCGCGGGGGCAGGAGGCATGGGCGGCTCCATTATCTGACCGTCCGGCGAGTAATGGACGAGACGGAACCGCTAATAACTTTATTTTACGTTTTTTAAAAGGAGAAATTTTATTACACGAAATTTTCTTGGGTTACGACGCGCCGCGTGGGGTTAGATCACGAAACTGAGCGCCTCCGAAACCGGCCGGCGAAGACCGGCCGCAGCCGCGCGCTGCAACAGCTCGTGCAGCGTGAGTGCCGCGAAACGCGCGCCGAGCGCCGCCTCCATCTCGGTCCAAAGCGGGATGACGACGGCACGGGCGAGGTCTCCACCAAATTCGTCGGGTGGATCAGGCTCCTCATGCGCGGCGGAGAAAATATCGCCGAGGCGGATATCGCGCGGAGAGCGGCCGAGCCGATAGCCGCCGCGCGGCCCGCGCACGCTCTCCAAAACGCCGGCCCGCGAGAGCGCCTGCAACAGCGGCTCCATGCCGCGCCGGGCGAGGCCGAGCCGCTCGGCGATGTCGGCGGCACTCACCGCCGCCCCGTGCCCGCCGTGAAACGCGATGTCGAGCGCGATCAGCACCGCCAGCATCCCACGGTCATGGCGCAACAGCATCGCCCGTTCCTTGTCCCGCAATTCCACCATTGTCCGGCGTATATTTTTCGATATAGTGGCGGCTATGGAAAAAGCAAACCCCACCCAGTTCACCCTGCCGCGCCCGCCGGCGCGCGGGCGGATTTATGATAGCATCCTCGAGACCATCGGCGGAACGCCGCTGGTGCGCCTGCCGCGCCTCGCGGCGGCGGAGGGGATCAAGGCCGATCTCGCACTGAAGCTCGAATTCTTCAACCCGCTCGGCTCGGTGAAAGACCGAATCGGCCTCGCGATGATCGAGCAGGCGGAGGCGGACGGGCTGATTACGCCGGGGCGGAGCGTCCTTGTCGAGCCGAGTTCGGGCAACACCGGCATCGGGCTTGCCTTCGTCGCCGTCGCCAAGGGCTATCGGTTGATCGTCACCATGCCGGAAGGCGCCTCGATCGAGCGGCGCAAGATGCTGCGGCTGATGGGGGTCGAGCTGGAACTAACGCCGGCGGCGAAGGGCATGCGCGGTGCCATCGCGCGCGCTGAGGAAATCCTCGCCGCGACGCCAAACGCCTGGATGCCGCGCCAATTCGACAACCCCGCCAATCCGGCGATCCATGTCGTGAGCACCGCCGAGGAAATCTGGACCGATACCGCGGGCGGCGTCGATATCATCATCGGCGGCGCTGGCACCGGCGGCACCATGACCGGCATTGCGCGGGCACTGAAGCCGCGCAAATCCGGGCTGCGCTGCTTCGTCGTCGAGCCGGCGGAAAGCGCCGTGCTTTCGGGCGACGCGCCGGGGCCGCACGGGATTCAGGGCATCGGCCCAGGATTCAAGCCGAGCATTCTCGACATGGCGCTGATGGACGGCATTCTGCGCGTCACCGAGCGCGAGGCGATCGCCATGGCCCGCCGCGCCGCCGCAACCGATGGCATCCCACTCGGCATCTCCTCGGGAGCCGCGCTGCACGCAGCCCTCGCGACCGCGCGCGAGGAGGCAAATGCCGGCAAGCTCATCGTCGCCATCGCGCCCTCCTTCGCTGAGCGCTATTTCTCGACCCCGCTTTTCGCCGGTTTTGGCTGAGCGGTTTGGTGTCGCCGTGAACGATGCCAAAACCGCGCTCGGGCAAAAGATTCTCCGCATCAAGCGGGAAAAAGGACTGAGCTGGGCGGAAATCGCGGCCCGGCTCGGCCATGCGCCGGTGTTCGTCTGCGCAGCCTGCCTCGGCCAAATGTCGATGACCACCGAGACCGCCGCAAAAGCCGCCGCCCTGTTTGGGCTGGACGCCGGAGAGGCGGCGCTCTTGGCCGAAATCCCCTATCGCGGCTCACTCCCAACCGCGGTGCCGACCGATCCCCTGATCTATCGCTTCTACGAGCTGATCCAGGTCTATGGCACCACCTGGAAGGAGCTGATCGGCGAGGAATTCGGCGACGGCATCATGAGCGCGATCGATTTCGACATGACACTAGAGCGTCAGCCGGATCAAAAGGGCGATCGTGTCAAGCTCACCCTGAGCGGAAAGTTTCTGCCGTATAAGCGGTATTAGGGCTCCAGCAGGGCTTGGGATTTCGTCATCTTGGATCTTGAGCTTGGCGTTGGGGGCCTGGCGTGGGGGAGAGGGTGCGCTTTCGATATCGCGACAGGGATGCCTCAATGCGTGTACGACATGATCCATTGCTGAAGGCGGCGTTCGTCCATGGCGCCGCTGACGCGGTCGGCGACTTGGCCATTGCGGAAGATCATCAAGGTCGGAATCGCTTGAATATGATAATGTGCCGCGGCGGCAGGATCGTTTTCGGTGTTTAATTTCAGGAGCCGCGCCCTCGGCTCCATCTGGCTCGCGGCGCGCTCATAAGCCGGGGCCATCATCCGGCAAGGCCCACACCAAGGCGCCCAGAAATCGACCACGACGGGAATGTCGTTTGATCTGATATGCTTCTGAAGCCGCTCGCCGGTCACTTCCGCCGGGTGACCATCAAAAAGCGCGCGGTGACACTGGCCACATTTGGCCTCTCTCGCCGGCTTGCCCGCCGGAATGCGATTGATGGCATCGCAGTGAGGGCAAACGATGTGCGTGGCTTCGTCGGGGCTCATATCTCCTCCTCACGCGCGTTGAGTGTCGCCTTCCACTCTCGATTGATGACCCTCAACATACGGCGTCAAAAGCAAGAACGCCAGCCGACATTGGCGGCGTTTATTTGTCTGTCTTTTTTCCGGGAGGCGACGGCCCGCGCTATCGCCTGACGTCAAAGACCAAGTGCGGCGAGATGTCGCGCAACCAGTTGTTCCCACTGCGCCAACAGATCTTCGTTCCGAACGTGGCGGAGACCAAATTTTCGAAGCATGTCGTAGCGAGATGATCCCGCCAAGCCGAAGCCAGCGGCAACACGCGGCTTCCAGTAAGCAATGGCAGCCCGCGCCGCGGCTAGGCCGCTCTCTGTGCGCACAATCCGGGCGAGGCCCTTGCGGCCAAGTTCGGCATGCTGTGCCTCGCGCGGTGCGATGTCGCGAAAAACCTCGGCGAGTGGGCCATAGGAGACGCGCGTAAGTTCGCTCATCTGTATGTCGGTCGCAAGACCCTGGAGCACATTCATCGCGACCGCGTCGACCCAGCCGATGATCGGATAATGGAAGACCGACAGACGCATGTCTGTGCCGCGCCGCGCGGTGCCGAGATCGGCGTCGCGTGCAACGCGGGCCGCCCAGTCATGCTGTGATTGGTAACGCGCCTCATCGGTGCCGAACGTGCCCATCACATCGAGCACGCGCCCAGCATGATCGGCCTTTTCCAGAGTGATGCGGCTCGCCGCTATCCGCTCGCGAATGCTGGGCGCGAAATTGATCGAACTGGCGAACCCAGCCGATGCGGCGAGTTCGCTGTCCACGAAGGCCGACATCAGCCGCAGGAGTTCTCCACGGTAGCGGGCGGGAACATTTTCGGGGGCGGTAAGCACGCCGCCCCGCGCGATATAGTCCTCGATCGTCATCATGTCGGCCATGGTCTTCCCCTCACTCGTCATAAGTGACGACGATGCGCGCGCTTAGCGGCACGGCTTGGCAGGAAAGAACATAGCCGCTGCGAACTTCGTAATCCTCGAGCGCGTGATTGACGGCCATTTCCGCATCTCCTTCGAGAATCTTGCAGCGACAGGTCGAGCAAACGCCAGCCCGGCACGAGTAGGGGGCATCCATCTTCGCTTCCAACGCCGCATCGAGAATGGTTTGTCCCGAGCGAGATATCGGGAAATGGTGGCTTGCGCCGTCGAGGGTGACGGTTGCCTGCACCATGTCTCCGCACGCGGCCTGCGCCCCTGCATGCGTCTGCCGGCGCGCGCGGCCCGATTGACCGCTCGCGAATAATTCGAACTTGATTTGGTCGTCGCGCAGGCCATGCGCGCGCAGAGACGCAGCAATCGTCAGCATCATCGGCTCGGGGCCGCAGATGAAGGCGAAATCGATCGCGCTTGCGTCCAGCCAATGGGTGAACAAGGCTTTCATCTTGTCGGCGTCGATCCGCCCGGTAAAAAGCGCGATCTCCTGCGCGTTCTGGCCGAGCACGTGGATCAGCGAAAACCGCCCGAGATAGAGGTTTTTCAGATCTTCGAGTTCCTCGCGAAACATAATCGAACTAATCTGCCGGTTGGCGAAAACCAGCGTAAATCGTGAGCGTGGTTCGCGGGCGAGAACCGTTTTGATGATCGAGATGAGGGGGGTTATTCCAGAGCCGCCGGCAAAACCAAGATATTCCCGCTCAGCGCCTGGCTCGACGGGGACGAAAAATTTTCCCATCGGTGGCATCGCATCGATCACGTCGCCGACAGCGAGATGTTCATTCGCCCAGGTGCTGAAGATGCCGCCTTCGACGCGCTTGATACCGATCCTGAGGCAGCCATCATCCCTGCCTGCGCAGATTGAATAGCTGCGGCGAAGCTCTTCGCCCTCGAAGTCGCGGCGCAAAGTCAGATATTGGCCCTGAATGAACGCGAACCGGGCTTTGTCCTCTTCGCGCGGCGCCAGCGTCACCACAACCGAGTCCCGTGCCTCGCGCCGCATATCAGTGACTTTTAGCGGATAGAATTTATTCATCGTGCTATTCTCGTGATCTCAGATGCACTTGAAGTAATCGAACGGTTCGAGACAATCCTTGCAGCGATAGCTTGCTTTGCAAGGCGTCGAGCCGAATTGGCTGATTTTTTCCGTATTGCCTGATTGACATCGCGGGCAGCGGACAACGAAATTCGATTCGCCGGTGAGCCGCGCGATCCGATTAGCAATCTGGCCGGTGGCGGCTGTTCCCCCGATCGGCGGCGCGATGCCGTAGGCGTTCAATTTCGCGCGCGCATCGGCCGATAGCCATTCCGATGTCCAAGGCGGGGAGAGGCGCCGTTCGATTCGAACCCGTTCGACGCCGTGGTCACGTAATGCTTTCGCGATATCGAGATTGATGATGCTGGTTGCCGGGCAGCCGGTATAGGTCGGTGTTACCGTGACCACTAGGGTGTCGTCTTGCCAGGCTACATCGCGAACGATGCCGAGATCGGTGACGCTGATCACCGGAATTTCCGGGTCTGGCACTTCGGCGAGCCAGCGCCAAATCTCCGCGCTCTCCGGCCGCGCTGCGTTGCCCGACATCGTCACCACCGTGCCCCAGGATAAGCGCGTTGGAGGAATTGCATTTCCGCGAGCAGGTGACCGAGATGTTCGGAATGAACGCCGTTTTTGCCGCCCTTCTGCCGCCATGCCTCATCCGGCGCGGTGAGCCCCGCTTGGGCGAATACGTGCGCGAGCGTTCGGTCCCAAGCGGGGCGGAGGGTCGATGGCAGCGGCGCGATCTTTGCCTCTGCCATCGTCTCGTCGAGCTTGTCGTCCACGAACATCTCGCTTGTATAGCGGAAGAGTTTATCGAGCGCGCGTTGCATCCTCGCGTGGCTTTCGGCAGTGCCGTCGCCGAGCCGGATCACCAGATCCGTCGAGCGCTCGAAATGATAGGCGACCTCTTTCTCCGCTTTCGCCGCGATATCACGAACGCGCGAGTCTCCTGCCTCACGCAAGCTGCGCAACAACTCGATATGGAATGAGTCGAACAGGAACTGGCGCATCAGCGTCTGGCCGAAATCGCCGTTGGGCAGCTCGACAAGAAGGATGTTACGAAATGCGGCACAGTCTCTGAGGTAAGCGAGGTCGTCGGCCGAACGCCCTTTGCCCTCGACCTCGCCGGCAAGACCGAGCCAGAGCTGGCCTTGTCCGATCAGATCGAGCGCAAGATTGGCGAGCGCGATATCTTCCTCGAGCACTGGTGCATGGCCGCACCATTCGGAAATCCGATGGCCGAGGATGATGGCGTTGTCGCCAACCCGTTGCAGCCATTCGGCAAAGGCCGTCGGATCTATGGCTGTCGACGATGTCATTACATGTGTCCCACGTCTTTCGGAATCTCGAAGAATGACGGGTGCCGGTAGATTTTGGTGCTCGACGGATCGAAGAGAGGGCCTTTCTCCGATGGGGCCGAGGCGGTGATATCCAGCGATTTCACCACCCAGATCGATACGCCCTCATTGCGGCGGGTGTAGACATCGCGCGCGTTGCGAATCGCCATCTCGGCGTCTGGCGCGTGCAGGCTGCCGACATGGCGATGGCTCAAACCATGTTGTCCACGAATGAAAACTTCCCAAAGCGGCCATTGCTTCGACATGACGGCGCCTCCTTAAGAAATGAGTGATGCGATTTTTGCGGATACTCGGAATTTTATGCGGCAGCGCTTGGCCGTTGCGCTGATTTCTCGGCATAAGCCATCAAGCCATCGCGAAACCACGCACCTTCCTCCCAGGCCGTCACGCGCGCGGCCATCCGCTCGCCGTTGCATGGGCCGTTGCCAGCGATGACGGCATAAAATTCCGACCAATCGGGCTCGCTGAAATCGTAACCGCCTTTTTCCGCGTTCCAGCGAAGCTGCTCGTCAGGAATGGTAAGGCCGAGATATTTCGCCTGCGGCACTGTCTGATCGACGAATTTCTGCCGCAGCTCATCGTTGGTGTTGATTTTGATTTTCCACTGCATCGATTGCGCGGAATGCACGGAGTCTTTGTCGGAAGGGCCAAACATCATCAGTGACGGGTACCAGAAGCGGTTGAGCGCATCCTGCGCCATCGCTTTCTGATCCGGCGTGCCGAAGGCCATCTTCATCATGATGTCGTAGCCTTGCCGCTGATGGAAGCTTTCTTCCTTACAGATTCTGACCATCGCCCTGCTATAGGGGCCATAAGACGTTCTTTGCAGCGGCACTTGATTCATGATCGCCGCACCATCGACCAGCCATCCAACCGCGCCAATATCTGCCCAGGTCAGTGTTGGATAGTTGAAGATGGAGGAGTATTTCATCCGGCCTGAATGCAACATGTCGAGAAGCTCATCGCGGCTGATGCCGAGGGTTTCCGCTGCCGAATAGAGATAGAGCCCATGCCCCGCTTCATCTTGCACCTTCGCGAGCAGAATCTGCTTGCGTTCCAGGGTTGGCGCGCGGGTTATCCAGTTGCCTTCGGGGAGCTGGCCGACAATTTCTGAGTGGGCATGCTGGCCGATTTGGCGGATCAGCGTTTTCCGATACGCATCCGGCATCCAATCCTTTGGCTCGATCTTTTCGCCGCGATCGATCCGCTCCTGAAAGGCGCGCTCCTGCGGCGTCATTTCGTCATAGGTTTTGGCCGCTTCGGATTTCACGAGTTGGGCATACATGAACGGTCTCCTTTGTTCGCAAACGCGTTGAAGGCGCATCGCTATCGTTCGGAAATAAAATTTGTCGGCACCAATTTTCCACCCCCGCGCCGCCGGTCGACAGAGATTGAATTGTTATTATCGACCGATCGGTCAATTTATAGCCGGACGGCGTGACCAGGTGAAGCAAAAAAATTTCGCCCGGTAGCGCGGCCATTCAATCGTTAT
>JAJYXY010000262.1 GCA_021801465.1 Pseudomonadota bacterium | reverse complement strand
TTGCGGCCCCTGCGGCACGCGCGAGCGCCATCTTGCGGCGGGCCTGATGGCGGCGGCCGGTCTCGCGGCTCTGCGCAAAATCAGACGATTACCATCAACTAATGACGGGCGATCGGCCCGACCTTCTTCTGGGCCGGCTTCTCGGCCGGGTTTTTTCGTGCGCCGGGGGGTGTGCGGCAAGGCAAGGCGCGCTATGTCGGAGCGATGCGGGCGGCACTCTCCTTTTTTCTGGTTTTGGTTATGGCTGGTGTGCTCGCCGTGCTCGTGCTCGGGGTGATCGGGGTCGCGAAAGGCGGGGATCCGCGTCGCTCCAACCAGTTGATGCGTTGGCGGGTGGTTTTGCAGGCGATCGCGCTTTTGGTGCTGGCGCTTTTGCTCGGTCTTGGGCGCTCCTGAGCGTGCGGGGTTTGACAGGCGCCGAGGGCGCTGCCTAATTTCGCCCCGGTTTTGGAGGGAATTTTGTGCCGATGAAACTTCTCGTTCCCGTCAAGCGGGTGGTCGATTACAACGTCAAGGTGCGGGTCAAAAGCGACGGCAGCGGCGTTGAAACCGCGGGCGTCAAAATGTCGATGAACCCGTTCGACGAAATCGCCGTCGAAGAGGCCATCCGCCTCAAGGAAAAAGGCCTCGCCGAAGAGATCGTCGCGGTCTCCATGGGCGTTGCCGCCTGCGCCGAAACCATTCGCACGGCGCTCGCGATGGGGGCTGATCGCGGCATCCTGGTCGAAACCGAGGTCGAGCTGCAACCGCTCGCGGTGGCCAAGCTTCTCAAGGCGATCGTCGCCAAGGAAGAGCCTAAGCTCGTCATTCTCGGCAAGCAGGCGATCGATGATGATATGAACGCGACCGGGCAGATGCTTGCCGCCCTCCTCGGCTGGCCGCAAGGGACGTTCGCGAGCCGGGTTTTGATCGAGGATGGCCATGCTGTCGTGACACGCGAGGTCGATGGCGGGTTGGAGACGGTTTCGCTTGCGCTGCCGGCGATCGTCACCACCGATCTGCGCCTGAACGAGCCGCGTTATGCGAGCCTCCCCAACATCATGAAGGCGCGGAAAAAACCGATCGAGACGCTGACCCCGGCGGCGCTCGGCGTCGATCCGGCGCCACGCCTTCAGGTTCTCAAAACCACCGAGCCGCCGCGCCGCCAGGCCGGGGTCAAGGTCGGCTCGGTCGCGGAGCTGGTGGACAAGCTGAAAAACGAAGCCAAGGTGATCTGACCATGACCGCACTCGTTCTTCTCGATCATGACGGCCAAGCGATCAAGCAATCGGCGCGAAGCGCGGTCGCGGCGGCGCAAAAGCTCGGCGAGGTGCACGTTCTCGTCGCCGGCGAGGGGATCGGCGCAGTCGCGCAAGCGGCGGCAAAGCTGCCTGGGGTTGCGAAAGTCATCGCCGCCGATGCGCCCGGCTATGCCCATGGCCTCGCCGAGCCGCTCGCCGATCTCCTGGTCGCCCTCGCCCCCGACTATACCCATCTCCTCGCCGCGGCGACCGCGAGCGGCAAGAACGTCATGCCGCGCGCCGCGGCCTTGCTCGACGTGCAGCCGATCAGCGATATTTCGGCGGTGCTCGACGCCGACACTTTCGTCCGCCCGATCTATGCCGGCAACGCGCTGGCGACGGTGAAATCGGCGGACGCGAAAAAAGTGATCACCGTGCGCGCGACGGGCTTCGACCCGGTGCCCGCTGAGGGCGGCTCGGCGGAGATCGTCGCCGCGCCCGGGATCAGCGCCCCCGAGACCTCGCGCTTCGTCTCGGCCGAGCTCTCCAAAAGCGAGCGGCCGGAGCTGACGGCGGCGCGGATCGTCATCTCCGGCGGGCGCGGGATGCAGAGCGGCGAGAATTTTCACTTGCTCGACGCCATCGCCGACAAGCTGCACGCCGCCGTCGGCGCCTCGCGCGCCGCGGTCGATGCCGGGTTCGTGCCCAACGACTATCAGGTCGGCCAAACCGGCAAGATCGTCGCCCCGGAGCTTTATGTCGCGGTCGGGATTTCCGGCGCGATCCAGCATCTCGCCGGCATGAAAGACAGCAAAGTCATCGTCGCCATCAATAAGGACGAGGAAGCGCCGATCTTCCAGGTCGCCGATTATGGGCTGGTCGCCGATTTGTTCAAGGCGCTGCCGGAACTGTCCGAGGCGCTGGGAGGTCAGTCATGAGCGTCGGCCTCACCGGCGTTGGCGGCGGCGCCAGCGAGACACCGGTCGCAATTCCCTCTATTCGCAAGATCGGCGTCATCGGCGCCGGATTGATGGGCAATGGCATCAGCCATGTCGCCGCCGTCGCCGGCCTCGATGTCATCATGATGGACGTCAAACCCGAGGCGCTGACGCGGGCGATGGAAACGATCGCACGCAACATGGACCGGCAGATCAAATCCGGCCAGATCACCGCCGACGACAAGGCCGCCGCGCTCGCACGCATTCAGACCGCAGGCGATTTTTCCGGCTTCGGCGATTGCGACCTGGTGATCGAGGCAACGAGCGAGAAGGAGGAGCTAAAGCGTGCGGTCTATGCCAGCCTCACGCCGCATCTCCGCCCCGATTGCCTGATCGCCTCCAACACCTCCTCGATCTCGATCACCCGGCTCGGCGCCAGCACCGATCGGCCGGAAAAATTCATCGGCATGCATTTCATGAATCCGGTGCCGGTGATGAAGCTGGTCGAGATCATCCGCGGCATCGCGACCGACGAGCCGACCTTTCGCGCGATCTGCGCTCTGGCCGAAAAGCTCGGCAAGACCATCGCGGTTGCCGAGGATTTTCCCGCCTTCATCGTCAACCGCATCCTGGTGCCGATGATCAACGAGGCGGTCTATGCGCTTTATGAGGGGGTTGCCTCGGTCGCGGCGATCGATACCGCGCTCCGGCTCGGCGCCAACCACCGCATGGGGCCGCTCGAACTCGCCGATTTCATCGGGCTCGACACCTGTCTTGCGATCATGCAAGTGCTTTACGAGGGGCTTGCCGACAGCAAATATCGCCCGTGCCCGCTTCTCGTGAAATATGTCGAGGCCGGTTGGCTCGGCCGTAAGACCGGACGCGGTTTTTACGATTACACGCAAACGCCGCCGCGCCCGACGCGCTGACGTTACCCGCAGCGCTGCTGACGTTACCCGCAGCGCTTGCGTCTGCTTCCCGGGCTTGATATATCAGCCTGCGAGGAAGGAGCCCGGCGATGATGACGGCTCGGCAAGCGGCTTTTCGGGAAGCGTATCGCGCGAAAATCGCCCCGCTTTATAGCGGCGCGCTGCATGTCGCGCTGATTTATCTCATTGGTGGCGCGGTCATCTGGCTTGCCGCGCGCCACATCCATCGGCCGCGCTTGGACGAGTGGCTGGTGGTGCCGGTCGCATTCCTCGGCTGCAATATTTTCGAGTGGTTTTTGCACAAGGAAATCATGCACAAGCCGCGGCGGCTTTTCATGGGCATCTATCGCCGCCATACCCTCGCCCATCATCAGTTTTTTACCGACACCGCGCCGCATTTCGATGGCTGGCGGGATTTCCGCATCGTTTTCTTCCCGCCCTACGCGCTGATCATTTTCATCATGATGTCGGCGCTCGGGGCCGCGGTTCTGGATTTTCTGTGGTCGGCCAATGCCGCCTGGCTGCTGATGGCGACCACCAGCGCGGTCTATCTCAATTACGAGTTTTTCCATCTCTGCTGCCATGTGAAAGATGACCGGCTGGTCCGCCGCATCCCGTTCATCAACACCATCCGCCGCCATCACATCGCCCATCACGACATGGCGATCATGATGCATTGCAACATGAATCTCACCTACCCGATCGCCGATTGGCTGTTTGGCACCTCCGACCTCGATCGCGGCTTTTGGGGCCATATTTTCAACGGCTATGACCAGAGCCATCGCCGCCGCGATCGCGCCGCGATGCCGCTCAGCGGAGATTAGGCGATGGCCAAGAGCGATCGGCCACCGGCGATGACGGCGCCGCCGGAGCGGAGCCCAGCCTCGCTGATCGGTGGGATGATTATCGCGCCGGCATTTTTCCTGCTCACGCTGTTGGTGTTGCGTGAGGCTCTCGGCACCATGCCCGGGGGGCTTGCGATCGGGGTGGCACTGCTCGTTGCCGTGGCGCTCGGGATCTGGGTGCGTCTCGCCGATTTGTGAGCGCGTGGCGCAGCGTCCCACCCAATGCCGCGTCCCGGCAAATCGCGGGCCGTGGATGCGAAATCGCGCGCGAGAGGCTATAGGAGGGGCATGAGTCCTTCCAACCCCATGCCCGACCCCGTGCCCGGCCCCTTGCGCCGCGAGCGCCTCGCTGGCCAAAGCGCGCCGGCCAAACCGCCCAAAGCTACCGCTCGTGGCGGCGTGGGGCGCTTCGTTACGCGCTGGCTTGGGCGCCTCGTCGGCGCGATTGGCGGGATTTTGGTTCTCGCCGGCCTTGCCGCTTCGATCATCGCCTATGGCGCCTATCGCCATTACGCCGCCGATCTTCCCGATATCGATGGGCTGAAAAACTACCAGCCGCCGGTGATGAGCCGCGTTTTCGCCGGCGACGGGGCGCTGATGGCCGAACTTGCCAATGAGCGGCGCATCTATACGCCCTTCAACGCCATCCCCGACATCGTGAAACAGGCCTTCATCGCCGCCGAGGACCAGAATTTCTGGACCCATCGCGGCGTCGACCCGCTTGCCATCCTGCGCGCGGCGGTGACCGATTTCGCCCATCGCCATGATGGCCGGCGGCCCATCGGCGCCTCCACCATCACCCAGCAGCTCGCCAAAAACATGCTGCTCGGCAATGAACTTTCGCTTGGGCGGAAGATCAGGGAGGCTATTCTCGCCCTGCGCATCGACAAAAGCCTCTCCAAACAGCGCGTGCTCGAGCTTTATCTCAACGAAATCTATCTTGGCCAGCAATCCTATGGCGTTGCCGCCGCGGCCGAGGCCTATTTCAACAAGCCGCTGGCCGATCTGTCCCTCGCCGAGGCGGCGATGCTCGCCGCGTTGCCGAAAGCGCCGAATAATTACAACCCCTTCCGCTTCCCCGACGCCGCGCGTGGGCGGCGCGATTGGGTGCTCGAGCGCATGGCCGAGACCCATGCGATCACGCTTGCCCAAGCGCGCGCAGCCGAGGCCGAGCCGCTGGTGCCGCATGGCTATCGTCATCCCGAGATGGCGCCGGGGGCCGAATATTTCGCCGATGAGGCCAAGCGCGAACTGATCGCCCGCTTCGGCGCCGATGAAGCGGCGGAAGGGGGGCTTTCGGTGCGGACAAGCTTCGATCCGCACCTGCAAGAGGTGGCCGAGGGCGCGATGCGCGCCGGGCTGATGGCCTATGACCGGGCCCATGGCGGCTGGCGTGGCCCGCTTGCGCATCTTCCGGCGCCGGCGGCCGAGCTGCGCGCTGGCTGGGCGGCGAAACTCGCGAGCGTCACCGCGCCGCCGGGGCTGTTGCCGGCCTGGCGGCTTGGCATCGTGATCGAGGAAACCGACAATACTGCGCATCTCGGCTGGCTCGAGCCGAGCGAGGAGGGGGCGGCGACGCCGCGCACCGGCACGCTTTTGCTTGCCGATTGTCTCTGGGCACGGCCGAAACCGCTGGGCGCGCCTGCGGGCACGCTCGGGCCGGCGCCGCGGCGCCTGCGCGATCTTTTCGCCCCCGGCGATGTGGTGATGATCGAGCCGGGGGCCGCGGCGGAGGCGGGCAAGGCGGCGCGGCTACAGCTTCGCCAGATTCCCGAGGTCGAGGGGTCGCTGGTCTCGCTCGATCCGCGCACCGGCCGCGTTCTCGCCCTGGTCGGCGGCTGGAGCCACGCGATCAGCCAATTCGACCGCGCGACCCAAGCCAACCGCCAGCCTGGCAGCGCGTTCAAGCCGTTCGTTTATCTGACCGCGCTTGAGCTCGGGATTTCACCAAGCCAGCGCTTTCTCGATGCGCCCTTCGTCGTCGATCTCGGCGATAAGGGAAAATGGCGGCCCAATAATTTCGAGATGGATTTCAATGGCCCGATGCCGCTTCACGAGGCGTTGCAGCATTCGCGCAATCTGGTGACGCTGCGGGTTGCGAAACTCATCGGCATGGAGGCCATCGCCAAGACCGCGATCGCCTTTCACATCGTCGATGACATGCCGCGCGTCTTGCCGGCGGCGATCGGCGCCGTCGAGACCACGGCGCTGCGCCTCGCCGGCGCCTATGCCTCGCTCGCGACTGGCGGGCGCGAGGTGATCCCGAGCCTGATCGACAGCGTCCAGGACCAGACGGGCCATGTGCTGTGGCGCGCGCCGGGGATTGGCTGTGAATCCTGCGTCGCGGACCCGAAACAGCCGCCGCTCCTCGATGACCAGCGCCCGGCGATCGCCGACCCGCAAAGCGTGTTCCAGGTCGTCACCATGATGGAAGACGTCGTCCAGCGCGGCACCGGCACGCGCGCCGGCAAGGGGCTCTCCCGCCCGATCGCGGGCAAAACCGGCACGACGCAAGATTATGACGATGCCTGGTTCGCCGGTTTTACCCCCGATCTCGTCACCGTCGTCTGGGTTGGCTTCGATCAGCCGGCGGATCTCGGGAAAAACCAGACCGGCGGTGAGTTGGCGGCGCCGATTTGGCATGATTTTATGGCCGTGGCGCTGAAAGATCATCCGGTGCTGGCCTTTACCCCGCCGCCGGGGGTGGCGCTCGCCTCTTGGAGTGACGCGGTGCAAAGCATGACCGATGCGTTCAAGGATGGGCAGACGCCTGGCGCCTCGCTCCCGATCGGGGCGCTGACCAGCGAAACCTTGGCTCCGGCGGCGGCAAACCCGGCTGATGCGAGCGTCAACGGCACACCCGCGCCCGGTCTCCCCCCCACTGGCTCACCCCCCGCTGGTTCACCGCCTGTTGACACAGCGGGCGCCGCCGGCGCGGCGAGTGCCGCCGGGCCCGCGTCTGGGGGACAGCCCGCCAGCGCCACGGCAAACCCCACGACCAGCGCGGCGACAAGCCCCGCTGCCAGCCCGCCGGCGGGCGAGAGCGACAAGGCGATGGGCGGGTTATATTAGCGCGGGAAAAACCTGCTAAACCGCCGCCAGCCGGCGTGCCAGAGAGCCGGCGAGAGAGGGTCACGATGCGGTACGTATCTACGCGCGGCAACGCGCCGGTTCGCGATTTTGCGGGGGTTTTGCTCACCGGGCTCGCCGAGGATGGCGGGCTTTACGTCCCTTCCGCCTGGCCGCATTTCACCCCGGCCGATTGGCGGGCGCTGCGCCGGCTCGATTATCCGGCGCTCGCCGCGCGCGTCTTGCAACCCTTCATCGGCGAGGTGATCCCGTTCGCGACGCTCGAGGCGCTGTGCCGCGACGCCTATCGCGATTTCCGCCACCCGGCGACGGTGCCGCTGGTCCAACTCGCGCCGCATCTCTTCGCCGCCGAGCTGTTTCATGGGCCGACGCTCGCCTTCAAGGATTTCGCGCTGCAACTGCTCGGCCGGTTCTTCGATCACGTGCTAGCGGCGCGCGATCAGCACCTCACGCTGATCGGTGCGACCTCGGGCGATACCGGCTCGGCCGCCATCGCGGCCTGCCAGAGCCGTGAGCGCCTGCGCATCGCGATCCTCCACCCCAAGGGCCGCACGAGCGACATTCAGCGCCGCCAGATGACCACGGTCCGCGCGCCGAATGTCCTCAATCTTGCCATCGACGGCACGTTCGATGACTGCCAGGATCTGGTCAAGGCGATGTTCGCCGATGCCCCGTTTCGCGCGGCACACCATTTGTCCGCGGTCAATTCCATCAACTGGGCGCGGATCGCGGCGCAAATCCCCTATTATGTCGCAACCGCGCTCGCCCTCGGCGCGCCCGAGCGCGAGGTTGCGTTCGCGGTGCCGACCGGGAATTTCGGCAATGTTCTGGCAGCCTACGCCGCCCGTCGCATGGGGCTGCCGATCGTCCGCCTCGTCGTCGGTTCCAATCGCAACGACATCCTGGCGCGCTTTCTCGCCGGCAATGACATGTCGCTCCGCCCGGTCGAGCCCAGCCTCTCGCCGAGCATGGATATCGCCGTGAGTTCCAATTTCGAGCGGTTGCTGTTTGAGCTCGTCGACCGCGATGCCGGCGCGACGGCCGCGATCATGCGGGATTTTCGCGCAAGCGGCCGGATGGCGGTGCCGGAAGCGGCGTGGCGGCGGGCGCGGCGGCTATTTTTCGGCTTCCGCCTCGACGATCCCGGAACGGAGGCGGAAATCCGCCGGCTCGCCACGCAAACCGGCTATCTCGCCGACCCGCATAGCGCGATCGGCATCGCCGCCGCGAGCGCCCATCCCGCCGGCCCCGGCATCCCCATGATCGCCATGGCGACCGCGCATCCGGCAAAATTTCCCGACGCGATGGAACGCGCGACCGGCCAACGCCCCCCTCTGCCCAAGCCGCTCGCCGACCTATATGAACGCGAAGAAGCGATGACCGAGGCGCCGGCCGACCTCGCCGAGGTCGAATCCCTGATCGGCGCCTTTGCCCGCAAGAATAGCCGACCCGAACCGCCCACGAGGAATAGCGCATAATGAGCGACGCCATCCGGCTCACCCGGCTCCCGAACGGCCTCACCATCGCAAGCGAACGCATGGAGCGGGTCGAGACCGTCTCCTTCGGCGCCTATGTCGGCGCCGGCACCCGCCATGAGGTGCCGGCCGAGAACGGCGTTTCGCATTTCCTCGAACACATGGCCTTCAAGGGCACGGAGCGGCGGAGTGCCGCCGCAATCGCCGAGGAGATCGAGGCCGTCGGCGGCCATATCAACGCCTATACCGCGCGCGAGCAGACCGCCTATTACGTCAAGCTGCTCAAGGAAGACCTCGCGCTCGGCGTCGATATCATCGGCGACATCCTCTGCCACAGCAGCTTCATCCCCGAGGAGTTGGAGCGCGAGCGCGGCGTCATTCTCCAGGAGATCGGCCAGGCGAACGATACGCCAGACGATATCATTTTCGACCATTTTCAGGAGACCGCTTTCCCCGACCAGCCGATGGGCCGCCCAACCCTCGGGCGCGAGGCGGTGATCAAGACGATGTCGCGGGCAACCCTCACCCGCTACATGGCGCGCCACTACACGCCAGAGAACATCGTCATCGCCGCCGCCGGCGCCCTCGATCACGACGGCTTGGTGCGGTTGGTCTCCGAACATTTCGCCGATCTCGCGACCCAGTCCGCGCCGCCGCCGGTCCCGTCTGAGTATCGCGGCGGCGAGTTCCGCGAGGCGCGCGATCTCGATCAAGTCCATATCGTGCTCGGATTTCCCGGCTGCGCCTATGCCGATCCCGATTACTACCCGGCGTTGCTGCTCTCGACGTTGCTCGGCGGCGGTATGTCGTCGCGCCTGTTCCAAGAGATCCGCGAAAAGCGCGGGCTCGTCTATTCGATCTATTCCTTCGCCGCGCCCTATGCCGATGGCGGCCTCTTTGGCATCTATGCCGGCACCGGCGAAGCGGAAGCAGAGGAATTGCTGCCGGTGACGCTCGAGGAATTGCGCAAGGTGCAAAGCGAGGTTGGCGCGCGCGAACTCGCCCGCGCCCGCGCCCAGGTGAAAGCCGGGCTTTTGATGTCGCTCGAGAGCACCGGCTCGCGGTGCGAAAATCTTGCCCGCCAGTTGCAGGTGTTCGGCCGCGTGATCCCCGTCCCCGAGACGGTCGCGCGGATCGAGGCGGTGACAATCGACGATATCCGCCGTGTC
>JAJYXY010000021.1 GCA_021801465.1 Pseudomonadota bacterium | reverse complement strand
TTCGGCGTCGGCCTCGAGAAGCTCGGCGTGTGTCGCGCGCGCCTCGGCGAGCCGCGTCTTCGCCAGAGCGAGCATCGGCTGCGAAATATCGACGGCCAGCACCCTCCCTGTCGCCCCGACCGCCTCGGCGAGCCCAAGCGTGGTTGCCCCGGTGCCGCAGCCGATCTCGAGCACCGCCTCGCCCAGGCGGGGGGTGCCGCGGGCAAGCAGCAAATCATTGACGGGGGCGAGGCGCCGCTCCATCACCGCCGCCGCGCGCACCCATTTCGGGCCGGAAATCCTATTCCAGTTCTTCCACTGCGCCGCATTGGGCTGGGCGGCATCCGGGGACGGGGATGACGATGGGGGGATTTCCGGCATGAGACTCTCGCTGTCTGCTAGGGATGTGACTTCTATCCTTCCCGCGCGCCCGGTGCCAGCCATGTCGTCGGGCTGTTTTGGCTTGATTTTCCGGCCCCGTGCGCCTAGGTGATAGAATCCCTTTTCAAGATTAGTGTGGAGTTTGCCGCATGGCGCGCGTGACCGTTGAGGATTGTGTCCAAAAAATTCCCAATCGCTTCGAGCTCGTGCTGGTCGCGGCGCAGCGGGCGCGCAATATCAGCCGTGGCGAGGAGTTGACCATCGATCGTGACAACGACAAGAACCCGGTCGTTGCGCTGCGCGAAATCGCCGAAGAGACGATCGACGTCGAACATTTGGAAAGTGATCTCATCCGTTCGCTCGCCCGCGCACCCGAGCCCGAGCCGGCCGAGGAGGCGGTGGATGATTTGATCCCGACCGACCAGAATATTTTCGGCCTGCAGGACATTTCGGGCGAGGAAGATCTCGGCCCGCTTCCGAATGACGGCGAGGATGTCTCCCCCGAGGATCTCGAGGCGGCGATCGAGGCGGAGCTTTCCGGGCGTTCCCGCCGATAGGAGTTACTCGTGGCAGCAGAGAGCGGCGGCAGAATAATCCCGGCGTTCCACTGCCTGCCGGAAGGCAGCCTGAGCCAGGCCATTGCCGCGCCGTCGAGCAAGGAACATAACCCCGCACTCGACGCCTTGCTTCGGCGCGTCGCCCTCTATGACCCCAAGGCGGATGTCGCGCTGATCGCCGCCGCCTACGATTTTGCGCGCGCAGCCCACGCCGAGCAACGCCGCGACAATGGCGATCCCTACATTACCCACCCGCTCGCGGTGGCGATGATCCTCGCCGGGTACAAGCTCGATAGCGCCAGTCTTTGCACCGCCCTGCTCCACGACACGATCGAGGACACCAAGGCGACCCTGGCGGAAATCGGCAAGCGTTTCGGCGCCGATGTCGCCGGCCTCGTCGATGGCGTGACCAAGCTCACAAGGCTCGAACTGCAATCGGACCGCACCAAGCAGGCGGAGAATTTCCGCAAGCTGGTGCTGGCGATGAGCAAGGATATCCGGGTGCTCCTGGTCAAGCTCGCCGACCGGCTGCACAATATGCGCACCCTCCATTTCGTGCGCGATCCCGCGCGGCGCGAACGCATCGCGCGCGAGACGATGGAAATCTATGCCCCGCTCGCCGAGCGGATCGGCATGGATCAGGTCAAGACCGAGCTGCAAACCCTCGCCTTCGCCCAGATCGAGCCTGCCGCCTATGAGACCATCCAGGCCCGGCTCAATTTCCTCCGCGGCCAGGGGGCCGACGTCATCGAGGAGGTGCGCCACGAATTGCGCAGCATCTGCGAGGCCGCCGGCGTCCCCGTGCTCGAGGTCACCGGGCGCGAGAAATCGCCATTCTCGATCTGGGAGAAGATGCAGCGCCGCAAGGTGAGCTTCGAGCAGCTGTCTGACATCATGGCGTTCCGCATCGTGGTGCCGACACGCGAAGCTTGCTACGCCGCGCTTGGCGCCGTCCATGCCGCCTACCCGGTGATCGCCGGGCGCTTCAAGGATTATATTTCTACCCCGAAATCGAACCTTTACCAGAGCCTCCATACCGGCGTCACGCTGCGCCATCCGCGTAACCAGAAGATCGAGGTGCAGATCCGCACCCGTGCCATGCACGAGATCGCCGAAAACGGTGTCGCGACCCATTGGGCCTACAAAGCCGCCGGCAGCGCCGAGCCCGCCAATCTCAAGGAAGTGCAGCAGTTCCGCTGGGTTCAGGATCTGCTCGAAATCCTCGAGGACTCCGCCGCACCCGACGAGTTCCTGGAAAACACCAAGCTCGAGCTCTATGAGGATCAGGTCTTCTGCTTCACGCCCAAGGGCAAGCTGATCCCGCTGCCGCGCGGGGCGACGGCAGTCGATTTCGCTTACGCCGTGCATTCCGAGGTCGGCGATACCTGCGTCGGCGCAAAGGTCAATGGCCGTCTGGTGCCGCTTCGCTATCAGCTGCAAAACGGCGACCAGGTCGAGATCATGCGCGCGCGTGGCGGCACGCCTTCGCCGCAATGGGAGCGGTTTTGCGTCACCGGCAAGGCACGGGCGCGCATCCGCCGCTTCGTCCACCAGCAGCAGCGCCAGCAGAACCGCGATGAGGGTCATGCGATGCTCGCCCGCGCCTTCCGCCAGGAAGGGGTGGATGGCAGCGAGAAAACGCTCGAAGCCACCCTCAAGACACTCAAACAGGCCTCGCTCGAGGATCTCTTCATCGCCGTTGGCGGCGGGGCCATCGGCCCGAAAGAGGTGGTTTATGCTGCCTATCCCGAATTGCGGCAGGCGCCGCGCGCACCGCGCATCGTCCCCGGCCTTGCCGCCCGCGCGCCGCGCAATGCTGGTGCGCCGGCCGACCCGGGCATGGCGATCACCGGCCTCATTGCCGGGATGGCGGTGCATTTTGCCGGCTGCTGTTACCCGCTTCCGGGTGATGCGATCGTTGGCATCATCGCCACCGGCAAGGGGGTCACGATCCACACCAAGACCTGCCAGACGCTCGAGCAATTCGCCGCGACCCCTGAGCGCTTCATTGAGGTCGACTGGGATCCGGCGGCACTCGCGCGCGACAAATCCGCCCCGCATGTCGGGCGGATCAGCGTCATTGCGACGAACGAGCCAGCTGCCCTCGCCAGTGTCACCAACGCCGTCACCAAGCAAGACGGGCGCGTCTCTGGCCTGCGTGTCGTCAACCGCCAGCAAGATTTCCTTGAGGTTGTGGTCGATGTCGAGGTGCGCGATCTTCGCCATCTCTCGCATGTGATCGCGGGCTTGCGCGCAACCCAGGGCATTTCCGAGGTCGAGCGGGCGCGCGCGTGAGAGAGCGATGATCCTCGGCATCGGCGCCGATCTTTGCGATATCCGGCGCATCGAGGCGGTGCTCGCGCGCCATGGCGAGCGCTTCGTTGCCCGCGTTTTCACCGAGGCCGAGCGCCGGCGCGCCAGCCGGCGCACGCCCGCCCTCGCCGCGGCGACTTACGCCAAGCGGTTCGCCGCCAAGGAAGCCTGTGCGAAAGCGCTTGGCACCGGGTTTCGTGCAGGCGTCTTCATGTCTGATCTCGGCGTCGTCAACCTCCCTTCCGGCCAGCCGACGCTTGCCCCCACCGGGGGCGCTGCGGCGCGGCTTTTGGCGCTGACGCCGCCTGGGATGCAAGCGGCGATCGCGCTCACCATGACCGACGAATACCCCTACGCCTTCGCCCAAGTGATCATTTCCGCGGTGCCGCTCACCTTGGCCGCGCGATAGCCAGCGCTTGGCTCTTTCGGGCAAAACAAGATCACGTTCCCCCCCCCCGCCATCCCGCCCCGGCTTGACAGCGCCACGCCGGGGCGGCTTGATCCGCCGAATTTTTGGACCCGAACGGAACCCTCGCATGGCGCAACGCAAACCAGGCGGCCTGATCGATAATGTCAAAACCATCGTTTATGCCGCGCTGATCGCGCTAGGCATCCGCACCTTCGCCTATGAGCCGTTCAACATCCCGTCAGGCTCGATGATCCCGACGCTGCTGGTCGGGGATTATCTCTTCGTCTCGAAATTCAGCTATGGCTACTCGCATTTCTCCTTCCCGCTCTCGCCGCCTTTGTTCTCGGGGCGGATTTTCGGGCGCTTGCCGGCGCGCGGCGATGTCGTCGTGTTCAAATTACCGCGCGACACCTCGACCGATTACATCAAGCGCATCATCGGTCTCCCGGGTGATCGCATCCAGATGCGCGCCGGGCATCTCTACATCAACGGCACCGAGGTGCCGCGCGAGCCAGACGGCACCTACACCGTCGACGATGACGGGCCGAGCATGGTCTATAAACGTTACATTGAGACCTTGCCCGGCGGCGTGCGCCATGAAATCCTCAAAGCCTCCGATGACGGGCCGCTCGACAACACGGAGGAGTATCTCGTCCCGCCGGGCTATGTTTTTGCCATGGGCGATAATCGTGACAATAGCCTCGACAGCCGCGTGCTGAACGCGGTTGGCTTCATCCCGGTTGAGAATCTGGTCGGGCGGGCGCAATTCCTGTTTTTCTCGATCGATGCGCGGGCACCTTGGTGGGAGGTTTGGGAGTGGCCGTTCGAAATCCGCTGGAGCCGCCTCCTCAATGGGATCCATTGAGCGAGGATGCGCGTCTCGACGAAGCAGAACGCGTCCTCGGCCATCGTTTCGCGCGGCGCGAATGGCTGATCGAGGCGCTGACCCATCGTTCGGCGCTGCGCGGGCGGCGGCGCATCGTTTCCAATGAGCGGCTTGAATTCATCGGCGACCGGGTGCTTGGCCTCTTGGTCGCGGAATGGCTCGCTGAACGTTTCGCCGAGGAAGAGGAAGGCGGGCTTGGCCGGCGCCTCGCGCAACTCGTCTCGGCGCCGATCCTGGCGCGAATCGCGATGCGGATATCGCTGCCCGCGGTGCTCTCGGTCGCGCCCGGTGAGGCACGCGCCGGGGTGCGTGGGCGAATGAGCGTGCTCGCGGATGCGATGGAGGCGGTAATCGGCGCGCTTTATCTCGATGGTGGGCTGGTTCCGGCGCGCGATTTCGTGCGGACTGCCTTCGCCGCCGAAATCGAAGGCCAGGGTGCCCCGCCGAAGGACGCGAAAACCGCGCTTCAGGAATGGGCGCAGGCGCGCGGCTTGCCGCTTCCGGCCTACACCCTCGCGAGCCGCGCCGGGCCACCGCATGCGCCGCAGTTCGAGATCGTGGTCGCAATCGGCCTCGCCGGGGCGGAAGGGCGTGGCCATGCCGGCACCAAGCAGGCCGCGGAGCAAGCGGCGGCGGCTGATCTTCTGAGCCGGCTCAAGCCGTGATCGCGCATTGGCGCCAACGATGACCGCGCGCTGCGGCTATGCCGCGATCGTCGGCGCCCCGAATGCCGGGAAATCGACGCTCCTCAACCATCTCGCTGGCGCCAAGCTGTCGATCGTGACGCCAAAGGCGCAGACCACGCGTTTTCGTGTTCTTGGCATCGCGATGGAAGGCCAGTCACAGATTCTTCTCGTCGATACGCCGGGGATTTTCACACCGCGCCGGCGGCTCGACCGGCTGATGGTGGATGCGGCGTGGAGCGGGGCGGCGGATGCCGATCTCGTGCTGTTGCTGGTCGATGCCCGCGCCGGCCTCACCGAGGGGGTGCGCGGCATCATTGACGGGCTTCGCCGCGCGGGGCGGCGCTGCTGGCTGGTCCTGAACAAGATCGATCTCGTCGCCGCGACACGGCTGCTGCCGCTTACGGCGGCACTCAATACGCTGCTGCCGGCCGAGCAAAGCTTCATGATCTCGGCGATGAGTGGCGATGGCGTTACGGAACTCCGCGCCGCCCTCGCCGCGGCGATGCCAGAGGGGCCGCATCTCTACCCCGATGACGATCTCACCGACCTGCCCGACCGGCTGCTCGCCGCTGAAATCGTGCGCGAGCAGGTTTTTTTGCAAACGACGGAAGAAATTCCCTACGCGACCACCGTCGAGACCGAGAGTTTTCGCCCCCTGCCCGATGGTTCGGTGCGGATCGAGGTGGTGATCTATGTCGCCCGGCGCGGCCATAAAGCGATTCTGATCGGCGAGGGCGGGCAGCGGGTTCGCGCCATCGGCACCCGCGCGCGCGCCGAGTTGGGCCAGATTTTGGAGAAAAAAGTGCATCTTTTCTTGCATGTGAAAGAGCGCCCAGGCTGGGATGAGGAGACGGCGCGGCTTCGCGCGCTTGGGCTGGAATAGGGGCTGCAGGTGCGCCAAAAAGCCTCGGCGGGCGTTGGAATCGGGCGAGAACGCACCGCCTCCGCCCCTCTCGGTCGCAGCGCATGACGTCGCCCCCCGCGATTTTCGACCGCCGCGCCGTCCGCCGCCAGCGCGAGCGCGCCGCATCCCGGATCGGCGGGGTGACGCCCGTGCTCGGCGAGCTCGCGAGCAGGCTCGTCGATCGGCTGGACGACACCACGCGGCGGTTCGCGCGCGCACTCGACCTTGGCGGCCGCGGGGTGGTCGCCCCCTTGTTGCAGGCACGCGGGATCGCGGTGATCGCGGGCGATCTCTCGCCCCGTATGGCGGCACGCGCGGGCGTGCCGGCGCTCGCCCTCGATGAGGAATATCTCTGTTTCGCGCAACAAAGCTTCGATCTGGTGATCGCCCATCTCTCGCTGCATTGGGTCAATGACCTGCCCGGCGCCTTGATCCAGATCCGGCAGGCTCTGACCCCGGGCGGGCTTTTTCTTGCCACCATGCCGCTCGCTGGGACGCTTGGCGAGCTCCGCGCCGCATTGCTCGCGGCAGAGGCCGGGCTCAGCGGCGGGGCAGCGGCGCGGATTTCGCCGCTGCCCGATCTCCGCGATTGTGCCGGGCTCCTCCAACGCGCGGGATTCGCGCTCCCCGTGGCCGATAGCGAGGAGATTGCCCTGCTTTACGCCGATCCGCGGACACTATTGCGCGATTTGCGTGACGCCGGCGAGGGTAACGCGCTTTCGGCACGCAGCCGCCAGATCCCACCACGCGCGCTCTTTCCCACAGCACTCGCCGCCATGCCGCGTGAGGAAGGGCGAACCAGGGTGACGTTGCGGCTCGCCTTCATGACCGGCTGGGCGCCGGATTGACCCTTGCCAGCATCGCCCGAGCCGCGTATGGCGATGGCCAGCGTTCACTCCTTGGAGGATCGATCCGATGCGCCTTGCGGTGCTGAAAGAGCGCAACGCCTTTGAGACGCGCGTTGCGGCAACACCGGAGACGGTCAAAAAGCTTATTTCGCTTGGCCTTTCCGTCGTCGTCGAAAGTGGCGCCGGGGCGGGCGCCGCGATCTCGGACGAGGAATTCCGTGCCGCAGGCGCGGAGATCGGCAATGATCTCGCCGCCATGCTCGCCGAGGCCACAATAGTCTTCGCGGTGCAGATGCCCGACGAGAAGACGCGCAGCCACATGCAGCGTGGCACGCTCGTCGTCGCGATCGCCAATGCCTTCGCCGACACGTCCCTAGTGCCGGCGCTGGCGGAAGCCGGGATCGACGCCGTAGCCATGGAATTGCTGCCCCGCATCACCCGCGCCCAAGCGATGGATGTGCTCTCGAGCCAGGCCAATCTCGCCGGCTACCGCGCCGTCACCGAGGCCGCGGTGACGTTTCAGCGCGGATTTCCGATGATGATGACCGCCGCCGGCACGGTGCCGCCGGCACGCGTCTTCGTCATTGGCGCCGGTGTCGCCGGGCTGCAGGCGATCGCGACGGCGCGGCGGCTCGGCGCCATCGTCTCGGCGACCGATGTCCGCCCCGCCGCCAAGGAAGAGATCAAATCGCTCGGCGCTGCCTTCGTCGGCGTCGAGGACGAGGAGACCGCCGCCCAGACCGGCGCCTATGCCCGCGAGATGAGCGAGGCCTTTCGCCAGAAGCAGGCGGAATTGATGGCCGCGACCGTCGCCAAGAACGATATCGTGATCTGCACCGCCCTCGTCATGGGGCGCAAGGCGCCGGTGATCGTGACCGCGCCGATGGTCGCGGCGATGCGGCCGGGGAGCGTGATCGTCGATCTCGCCGCCGATTCCGGCGGCAATTGCGCGCAAACGGTGGCGGGAGAAAGCCATGTCACCGAAAACGGCGTCACCATTCTCGGCTGGCGCAACTGGCCGGGGCGGATCGCCGTGGCCGCGAGCAATCTCTATGCGCGCAACCTGCTCACCTTTCTCTCCATGTTCTGGGATAAGGAGGCGAAGGCGCCCAAGCTCCCCGAAAGCGACGATATCATCAAAGGCGTGCTGCTGACCCGGGGCGGGGCGGTGGTGCATAGCCAGTTCCAGCCCCCGAAAGCCGCGTAAGAAGGTCGAGGAAGATCGCCGATGAATCCCCATGAACTGGCCGAAGAGGCCGCCGGGCTCGCGGATCGTGCGAGCGCGCTTGCCGAACATGCCCGCCAGATGGCCGAAACCATGGCGCCCGCCATCCATGCCGGCGCGCCGTTCGTCTATCTTCTGACGGTGTTCGTGCTCGCCTGTTTCGTCGGTTATTACGTGGTGTGGAATGTCACACCGGCGCTGCACTCGCCGCTGATGGCGGTGACCAATGCGATCTCCTCGGTGATCATCGTCGGCGCCATGCTGGCGACCGGGCTTGCCGCGACCGGGATCGGCGTCGGATTTGGGTTCGTTGCGGTGCTGCTGGCGTCTGTCAACATCTTCGGCGGCTTCGTCGTCACCCAACGCATGCTGCAAATGTTCCGCAAGAAGACGAAGTGAGGACGCCATGCCCGAAAGCGTGACTTCGGCGGCCTATCTTCTCGCTGCCGTTCTCTTCATCCTGGCGCTGCGCGGCCTCTCGCATCCCGATAGCTCGCGGCGCGGCAATCTTTTTGGCATGGTGGGGATGGTCATCGCCATCCTCGCAACCCTCGCGCATGGCGCGATGTCGCTTGCCGGCTATGGGCTCATCGTGCTCGGGCTTGCGATCGGCGGCGGGATTGGGGTCGCCGTTGCGCTTCGCATCAAAATGACGGCGCTGCCGCAGCTCGTCGCCGCGTTTCACTCGCTGGTCGGGCTCGCCGCGGTGTTCGTCGCCGCCTCGGCGCTGGCGGCGCCGCAAGCATTTGGCATCGGCGAACCCGGCGCCATTCATCTCGAAAGCCTGATCGAGATGTCGATCGGCCTTGCGATCGGCGCCATCACCTTTTCCGGCTCGGTGATCGCGTTTGCGAAATTGCAGGCCCTGATGCGTGGCGCGCCGATCACTTTCCCCTTTCAGCATCAGATCAATCTCGCGATCGGCATCGCCATCGTCCTCCTCGTCATCGCCTTTGTTGCGACCGGCGGCGTGGCGACGCTGTTTTGGCTGATCGCGCTGCTCGCCTTCCTGCTCGGGTTTCTGCTCATCATTCCGATCGGCGGCGCCGACATGCCGGTGATCGTCTCGATGCTGAACTCCTATTCCGGCTGGGCGGCGTCGGGGATTGGCTTTACCATCCAGAACCTCGCGCTGATCATCACCGGCGCCCTCGTCGGCTCCTCCGGCGCCATTCTTTCCTACATCATGTGCAAGGGCATGAACCGCAGCATCATCAACGTGCTGCTCGGCGGCTTCGGAACCGATTCCAGCGCCGCCGGCCCGGCCGGCGCCGGGATCGGCGACCGCACCGTCAAAAGCGGCGCCGCCGAGGATGCCGCTTTCATCTTGAAGAACGCCTCCAAGGTGATCATCGTGCCGGGCTATGGCATGGCGGTCGCGCAAGCGCAGCATGCGTTGCGCGAAATGGCCGATCTCCTGAAAGCCGAGGGCGTCGAGGTCAAATACGCGATCCACCCGGTCGCCGGCCGCATGCCCGGGCACATGAACGTG
>JAJYXY010000092.1 GCA_021801465.1 Pseudomonadota bacterium | reverse complement strand
CTCGTCGCCCGCGCGCTTCGCCCCGGCGGCGAGTGGCGGATCGCGACCGACGATCCGACCTATCAGGCCTGGGTCGGCGAAGTCCTGGCCGGGCAGCGGTTTTTCGCGCCCGCGACGCCGATGACGGAACGCCCGCCGGATTGGGCGCCGACGCGCTATGAGGCGAAGGCGTTGGCCGCCGGGCGCACCCCGCTTTACTGGTCGCTGCGGCGGGTTTGAGCGCGGCCACACACCGCGCGGCGTTCCGTTTTCGAGCGACCATTATCCTTGCGGACGGCAGCTTTGGTAAGCGGCGACTTCGACGCCGATCGCGAGATTGAGGGCGGCAGGGTCGCCGAACGGCATGATTTGCATCATGGTGACGCCGGTGAGGTTCCGCGCCGGGTCGATCCAAAAATACGTATTGGCGACGCCCGACCAAGAGAGGCTGCCCGCGGCGCGCCCAGTCGGCAAGGCTTGGCGGTTGATGAGAAACCCCAAACCCCAGCCGAACGCGATGCCCGGCGGCGGCGCGATTTCGAGGGCCATCTCCGGGATGACGCTCCGCACCTGGCCGGCAGCGAGATCGCCAATCTGATTGCGCGCCATCAGGGCGAGCGTCTCTGCTTTCAGAATGCGCGTGCCCTCAAGCTCGCCACCGCGCAGCAAGGCCCTGGTGAAGCGGAGATAGTCGCGCGGCGAGCCATAGAGCCCATGCCCACCCGCCTGATATTCGGGCGCCGGCGGCGGCGCCATCGCGACGACGGCGAGCGCGCCATCGCGGCCACGCGCGTGCATCGCTGCCGCCCGTGCCGCACGCGCCGGATCGAGGCCGAAACCCGTATCCGACATCGCGAGCGGCCCGGTGACGTTTTCCGCAACGAACGCATCGAGGCTCTGGCCGCTCACCGCCTCGATCACTTGGCCGAGCCAATCGGTGCTGATGCCATATTCCCAACGCTCGCCCGGGTCGAACACCAGCGGCAGATCGAGGGCGGCGCGTTTGCCGCTGGTGCCGCGCGGCAGATTTTGCTCGCGCACGTAACGCAGAATGTCGGCATTGCCGAAATCATAGGCGAAGCCAGAGGTGTGGGTGAGAAGGTGGTGCAGCGTGATCGGGCGGCGCGCGGGGCGAAGGCGCGGCCTGCCCGCGGCATCGAACCCCTCCAGCACCTGCGGCGCGGCCAGGCGCGGCACCAGACTCCCGACCTCGGTTGTGAGTGAGAGCTTGCCGCGCTCGACAAGCTGCATGGCGGCGACCGAGACGACCGGCTTGGTCATCGAGGCGAGCCAGAACACGGTGTCGGCACGCATCGCCGCCGCCCCACCCGAGGCGCACACGCCCGCGGCGGCCTCGGCGATAACACCCTCGCTGTCGCCAATCATGGCGACCGCGCCGGGCACCGCCCCGCTCGCAACCGCCCCCTGCACCAGCGCCGCGACCGGCCCGCTCATGCGCGCGCTCATGCCCGCGCCCCGTCATAGAGCATGCGCTCGAAATCGGCGAAGAGCGAAAGGGCCTTGGTGTCGGCGAAAGGCAGGATCTGCATCATGATCACTCCAGTGAGGTTGGCGGCGCGGTCGATCCAATAATAGGTGTTGGCAAGGCCGGCCCAGGCGAGGCTGCCGGCATGCCGGCGCCCAGGCAAGGGCGCCGGGTTGATCAGAAATCCGAGCCCCCAGCCACCGCGCTGGCCGGGCAGGAGATCGACATCATTGGTGAGCGCCGGCATCGCCGTCGTCATGACCCCCGCTCTGAGATCGCCGATCTGATTTTCGGCCATGAGCGCGACCGTCTCGGGCGCCAGAATCCGCACCCCATCGAGGCTGCCACCGCCGAGCAGCATGCGAAGAAAGCGGAGATAATCCGGCCCCGTGCCAAAGAGTCCGCCGCCGCCGAGAAAAATCCCCGGCTCAGGCGTGGGGTCGATGTCGCTCGGCGCAAGATCGCCCGCGCGCCCGCGCTGATGAAGGCGAACACGGCGCGAATGCATATCCTCGCGCAGCATGAAATCGGTGTCGGTCATGCCGAGCGGGCCGAAAATATGGTCTTGGAAATAGGCCCGCAGGGTCTGACCGCTCGCCACTTCGACGGCCTTGCCGACGAAATCGGTGTTGACACCATAGCACCAGCCCTCGCCGGGATCGAAGAGGAGTGGCATGGTGAGCGCGGCGCGGCGGCGCGAGGTCGTCTGTGGCACACCGGCTTGCGCCATCAGCCGGCCGATATCGGCGCGCCACATGTCATAGCCGAAGCCGGCGGTATGGGTGAGAAGATGGCGGAGCGTGATCGGCCGCCGCATGGGGCGCAGACGCGGCCGGCCGGCGGCATCGAAGCCCGCGAAAACCGGCCGATCGGCGAGTTCGGGCAGGAGCGCCGCGATCGGCGCATCGAGCGCAAGGCGCCCCGCCGCGACGAGCTGCATCGCCGCAACCGAGGTCACCGCCTTGGTCATCGAGGCAAGCCAAAAGACGCTTGCCGCCGACATCGCCTGATCGCCGACCTGCTCTCGCCCGCCAAAAGCCCCCTGATAAACCAGGCCATTGCCATCGGCGGCGAGCGCGACGAGACCAGGCACGTCGCCGCGCGCGACTGCGGCGGCGAACAGCGCATCGAGATCTTTCTCAGAGGTCACGGCCAGGCGGCCCCGCATTGACGGTTATGTTTCGCGGTTATGTTTGGTCGGGCAGGCGGGATTTGAACCCACGACCCCCAGTCCCCCAGACTGATGCGCTACCAGGCTGCGCTACTGCCCGACCGAGCCGCATGCGGCCCCTTCCTCTAGCAGCGCCGCCGGGCGGCGGCAACGCTCTGATCGTCCGCCGCTCACATTCCCTGCGGAACCACCTGGCCGCGGATTTCACCCCCCGGATGATCCTTGGTGTGGACGTTGATATACCATTGCCCGGCGAGAAATTCCTTGGCATCGGCCTCCGAAAGCGTCGCCTCGCCGGTGATCGGGCCGGTGACGGCGCTGCCCTTCTTGCTCAGCCAGAGTTTCACCCCGGCGTTTTTGCCGGCACTCGCGGGGCCATGGAAATGCGCCATCGTGACCTCGCTCGAGAGGTTTTCGACGGTCACCTTCCAGGTGAGCTTGCGCGTCGCCGGGTCGTAGGTGAGATGGGCAAGGCCAGTGCCTTTGGTCTCCACCGGCGGCACTTGCTCAGCGCCGACGAGCTTGACATCGAACGACATTTCCGCCGCGCGTGCCCGCCGAGCCATCACAGACCCGAAAGACGCCACGCCGACGAGAGCAAAAAGCGCGCGCCGAGACATCTCTTGCGCCATCGTATCCTCCTCAGTTTGGATTATTTGGGACCACCATCATGGCGTATCCCGCTCATAAAAACCAGGGCTCGCCGGATCAACAGACGCGTGAGCGCCTTGGTCAGCAGCCATATCTATCGGTCGCCGCGATCGCCGCCGGGCAATCAGGCGTCAGCATGCGCGCATAGGAGACGGCGTGGTGATTGCAGGTTGGCGTATCCTGCGGCCGCCAGTGCCCCGCGCCGCAAACATCCTCGGCCGTGATGGTCACAACGCGCTGGCGGCTGTTTTCAGCGATGCCACCGAGAAGGTCGGTAAAGGGAAATGGTGGCAGGGCGGGCACGATGTCGCGGCACCAGTTGACGACGGTGTAGGCCGGGACCGCGCGCTTGAACCCGGCGGCGAAATCTTGGTCGCCGGGATGGGGCGAGGCAATCATAAAGCTCTCGAGGGCGGCGTCTGCGCGCGCGCGGCCGATCAGGTCGGCGACGTCGTAGGTCAGATAGGCGACCTCCGCCGCGCCGAGACTGTGGCCGACGATGGTCAGGCGCTCCTCACGCCTTGCCAGCAAATCGGCGAGCGCGTGCGCGGCGGCGCCGCGTGGCCGCCCGGTTTGATCGAGAAATTCCATGCTCCTGTAAATCGAGTAAAACCCGTCCGGCACCAGCCCCGCCTGCGGGTGCCGCCGCGTAATGTCGCTCTCTGGCGAGGCGCACGCATCCAAGAGCCATTCTTTCGCCGTCTCGGTGCCGCGGATGAGGGCCAACATGTCGCCGATGTTGAAATCTTTCGCCGGATCCTCGCTCTGGCGCACCAAGAGCAGCCCATAGAAAAAATTGTCCTGTCCGAGATCGAAGGCGGTACGGAGCGATTGGACGAGATCGAGATCGTCATCGGCACGAAACTGGCCCAAAATCGTCCAATTGCCGTCATTCACAACACCGCCGATCGAAACCCCGGCGATGTTCGGCGGCGCGCGGTTGCCGCGCCGGACGGTCGTGAACAGATCCTCGACCGTCGCCGCGTAAAGCGCCATTCTCGCCGCTTTGAGACGCTGAATCGGATCGAGATCCATCGCTTCCTCCACGCCGTACTGTGTTGGGGCGAACGGTTCTGGCGCCGCTTTGGCGCGAGCATGGCACGAACAAATCCTGTTTTCAGCAAAAATCGCCGCGGCCAGCGGCGCCAACGCCCGCGCCGATAAAAAAAGCGCCCGGCTTAGCACCGGGCGCAAGGCTTGGTTTCCGAAATCCGATGCGGGTGGGAAAACCCGCATCCCAACCGAGGGTGGGTGTTTCGGCGCTGGTCTCCTGGCTTTCACGCCCGACTGTCAGGATCAGCCCGAGCGCAGAAAACCAGAATTTGCCGAAACCCGCCCTCTTTCAGCCAGTCCCGTTGGGAGATGGCTGATCCGTGCGCGCAGCAGGGGCGCGGCCATACCCTTGAAAGGCAATCTGGGCGCTGTGCGCCTTGCCGATTTGATGGATGCTGGCCCGTGCCAAGGCTTTGCTGGCATGAGCCGCGTCGGCCGAAAATGCGGCGCCTCCCGCGCCGAAAAGGAGGGAGAGCGCCGTCAGAATGAGAACGCGTCGCATGAGACGTCTCCTTTCACTATGTCCGCTCGTCTTTTTATCGCCTGACGAGTGACAGCAATACGTATAATAGCATCGGTTATCGAATACCAGACCTTGCCGAAAATGTGACCGACGCGCGCGCAATCGACGCCGCCGGGCTTGCGCATTCGGAGCGAAACCCGCCAAGCTGTCGTCAGGCTTCAACGCATTCAGACTATGAGGTGTTCCATGCCGCCCTTTCTTTGCCGCCCCGCCGCTTCGCCAGGTCCGGCGAGGGGGGTGTTCGTGCTGGTTGCGCGCGCCATCATCGGGTGCGCGCTCGCCCTTCTCTCTCATGGGCCGGCGCAGGCGGCGGGCTCGGGCTCGCCGACCCTGGATGCGGTGCGTGCCCGCGGCGTGCTGTCCTGCGGCGTTGCCGGCAATGCCGCCGGCTTCTCCCTCCCCGATAGCCAAGGGGTGATGCAGGGGATCGACGCCGAGGGGTGCCGGGCCATCGCCGCCGCCGTGCTCGGCGATCAGCGCAAGGTGAAATTCGTCCCCACCACCACCGAAAACCGCTTCACCGCCCTGCAATCGGGCGAGATCGATGTTTTGGTGCGCGAGACCACCTGGACGTTGGGCCGCGAGGCGAGTCTCGGCCTCGAATTCGGCGTCATCAATTTCTATGATGGCACTGGCTTCATGGTGAAAAAATCCTCAGGCGTGACCTCGGCCCATGATCTCGATGGCGCGACGATTTGCGTCGAGCCGGGCACCTCGACCGAGCTTGCGATCGCCGATTATTTCCGCGTCAACAACATGAAATACACCCCGGTCGAGATCCAGGATCTGCAGGAGATCCACAATGCCTTTCTCTCCGGGCGCTGCGATGCCTATTCCACCGACAGCTCGGCGCTGGCCGGTTTCCGCTTCACCCAGGGCGCGCACGCCGACGATTTTCTGCTGCTTCCCGAGCTGATCAGCAAAGAGCCACTCGGGCCGATGGTACGCAAGGGCGATGACAAATGGTTCGACATCGTGCGCTGGGTGTCGTTCGCGCAAATCACCGGCGAGGAATACGGTGTCTCCAGCCGCAATATCGAGAACTTCACCAATACCACCAACCCGGATATCCGCCGCCTGCTCGGGATCGAGGGCAATCTCGGCGAGGCGCTCGGCCTCGACAACCGATGGGCGTTTAATATCCTAAAACAGGTTGGCAATACGGGTGAGGTCTGGAACCGCACGATGGCGCCGCTTGGCCTGCCGCGCGGGCTGAACGGGCTTTGGAATCGCGGCGGGTTGATGTTCGCGCCCCCGCTCCGCTGAGCGCGATGCCGCGCCCGCCCCGCGCGCGATCGCTTCGCTGGCAGCCGCTCTTGTGGCAAGGGCTGGCGCTGGCGGCGGTGGGGCTCGTCATCACCGTTTTTGTCCATCAGGCGCGCAGTAATCTCGCTGCCCGTCACATCGCAACCGGGTTCGGCTTCCTCGACCAAGCTGCGCCGATCCCGATCAGCGAGACGCTGCTTTCTTACACGCCCTCCGTCAGTTCCTATGGCCGGGCGTTCGTCATCGGCATTCTCAATACGCTGAAGGTCGCCATTCCGGGCTGTGTTCTCGCAACCGCGCTCGGTACCGCGATCGGCGTTGCGCGGCTCTCGCCGATCCCCTTGCTTTCACGCCTTGCCGCGATCTATGTCGAGGTCTTGCGCGATCTTCCACTCTTGCTGCAGTTGCTGTTCTGGTATGGGTTGTTTCAAAATTTACCAGCGCCGCGACAATCATTTCGGCCGATCGCGGGGGTCTTTTTGTCCAATCGCGGCGTGCTTTTTCCGGGCCTTCTCTGGCAGCCGGCTTTTGCCTGGGTTTTGGTCGCCGCTTTAGCGGGCCTCGCGCTTGCGATCGTGCTTGCCCGGCGCACGGCCTTGAGCGCGAGCCGCGCGCGCCGCCTTGCCGCGTTCCTGCCGCTGCCCGTGCTGCCCGCGGCGGCGCTCGCCCTTTTTCATCCCGCCTTTGTCATCGATTGGCCGGTTCTCCGCGGTTTTAATTTTCGCGGCGGCTTCGTGATCAGCCCCGAATATGCGGCGCTCGCGACCGGGCTCGTTTTATACACGGCAAGCTACATCGCCGAAATCGTGCGCGGCGGCTTGGTCTCGATCGCGCAAGGGCAATGGGAGGCGGGCGCAGCGCTTGGTCTTTCGCGCGGCGCGGTGTTGCGCCTTGTCGTATTGCCGCAGGCGCTCCGTTTGATCATTCCCCCGCTTACCAGCCAATATCTCAACCTGGTGAAGAATTCCTCCCTCGCCGTTGCAATCGGTTATCAGGACGTGGTTTCCATCGCCGATACTATGCTCAATCAAACCGGCCAGGCGATCGAGGGCATCGCCCTCATCATGGCGGTCTATCTTACCATCAGCCTGAGCATCAGCGTGATGATGAATGTCTATAATGCGCGTCTTGCGCGACGGGCGCGGTGACATGGCGCGTCGATTTGTCTCGCCTTTGATCACGCTTTTTCTGAGCCTCCTGCTCGCCCTCGGCGCCTGGCGGTTTTTTTCTTGGGCGCTCTGGCATGCGGTCTGGACCTTGCCGCCGGGTTCAAACACCGATCTCTGCCGGGCGGCGCTCGGGCATGGCGCCTGCTGGGCGGTGATCGGTGAAAAATTCCGCTTCATTCTGTTCGGTTTTTATCCTTACGCGCAACAATGGCGGGCGGCGCTGGTCATTCTCTGTTTTATCACTCTGTTTGCGCTCTCGCTTTCTCAACGTTTTTGGCGCCCGTCGCTCGCGCTGATCTGGGGTTCCGGTCTCGTCGTAATCGCTATTCTGATGTGGGGCGGTGTGTTTGGCCTTGCCTTCGTCCCTGAAGATCAATGGGGCGGATTGCCGATTACCTTGCTGCTGGCAACCTTGGGTCTCGCATTCGCGTTTCCGCTTGCCATTCTGGTGGCACTGGCCCGCCGTGCCGAGGGGCTGCCGGTCATTCGCTGGCTCGCCATCGCCTATGTCGAACTCATTCGCGGCGTGCCACTGATCAGCCTCCTATTCATGGCTAGCGTGATGCTGCCGCTATTTTTGCCCAACGGGTGGAATATCGACAAATTGCTTCGCGCTCAGCTCGCCTTCGTGCTCTTCGCCGGCGCCTATCTCGCCGAAGTGGTGCGGGCAGGCCTTGCCGCCCTGCCACGCGGACAATATGAGGGCGCCGCGGCACTCGGGCTTTCTTATTGGCAGGCGACCAGGCTGATCATTTTGCCTCAGGCGCTGCGCCACGTCATCCCGATGCTCGTCAACACCTTTATCGGCTTTTTCAAGGATACTTCGCTCGTTCTCATCATCGGAATTTTCGATTTGATGACAACCGGGCGCACCGCAACGATGGAGCCCGCCTGGCAAGGCTTTGCCAATGAGGTTTATCTTCTGCTCGCGGCGATCTATTTCGGTTTTTGTTTCACCATGGCACGCATCAGCCGACGGCTCGAACAGAGACTGTCCGCCCCCCATCACAGCATCGAGGAGCCGGCATGACCGATCGGGCGGAAAGCGCCGTAGCCTTCATCGACGTCCATAAATGGTATGGGCGCGTGCATGTGCTGCGCGGCATCTCGCTCAGCGTCGCCAGCGGCGAGCGGCTGGTCATTTGCGGCCCCTCGGGGTCGGGAAAATCGACCATGATCCGCTGCATCAATCGCCTCGAGCACCATGAAAAAGGCCGCATCATCGTCGAGGGGATGGAACTTTCCGATGACCCGCGCGCACTCGCCGCGATCCGCCGCGAAGTCGGCATGGTGTTTCAATCCTTCAATCTTTTTCCCCATCTCAGCGTGCTCGACAATTGCACCCTCGCCCCGATCCGCGTGCGCGGCTTGTCACGCGGCGAGGCTGAAGACCGCGCCATGGAGTATCTGAAGCGCGTGCGCATCCCCGAGCAGGCGCGGAAATTCCCGCCCCAGCTCTCCGGAGGCCAGCAGCAGCGTGTCGCCATCGCGCGTGCGCTCTGCATGCAGCCGAAGATCATGCTGTTCGACGAGCCCACCTCGGCGCTCGATCCGGAAATGGTTCGCGAAGTGCTCGACGTGATGATCGAACTCGCCGAGAGCGGCATGACGATGCTGTGCGTGACGCATGAAATGGGCTTCGCACGCCGCGTCGCCGATCGCCTCTTGTTCATGGATCGGGGCGAAATCGTCGAAAGCGGCTCGCCACAGGAAATGTTCGACAACCCGCGCACCGAACGCCTGCGCGGCTTCCTCAACCAGATCCTCCATCACGGCTAACGCGAGGGGGCACGGATAACGCGCGGGCGGGGCGTGATTTGGCCTCGGTTCTGGTTTACATCCCGCCCAAGCCGAAATAAACTCGGCGAAAAATCAACGGGGAGACGTCTGATGGCTGGTCAAAATTTACGTCGCCGGACAGTTCTGGCAACCGGGGTTGCGGGTGCGCTTGCGATGCCTTTCGTTGCGCGCGGCGCCGCCAGTATCGTGCGGATCGGCGTGCCGACAGTGCTTTCTGGCCCGATTGCCCTGCTTGGCACGTCTTCGCGCAACGCCTTGATCCTCGAGGCCGATCGCATCAATGCCGGCGGCGGGCTTGCTGGACGCAAGATCGAATTGGTGTTCCAGGATGGCAAGGCGCAGCCACAGGAAACGGCGCGTATCGCGCGCGAGATGATCAACAGCGGCGGCTGTGACCTTCTAATCGACGCAACCCCATCCTCGGGCGCCTTCGCTGTGCAAGAGGTGGTGCGCGATCTTGGGATTTTGTGTTTTCATACCGGAAGCGAGACGTCATCGCTGACCGCCGACCCCAAGCTCCGTGCCCCGACCGCCTTCCGCTGCGCCCGCCAGGGCGTGCATGACAGTATCGCCGGCGGCGCCTATCTCGCGCAATTCGCGAACGCGCACAAATTCACCAAATGGGCGACCTGCTCACCGGATTACGCCTATGGCCACGACACAACCGCAC
>JAJYXY010000194.1 GCA_021801465.1 Pseudomonadota bacterium | reverse complement strand
GACATTGGCTGAGGATTGGGTGGCGCCGCTCGCGACCGCGAGGGCCTGGTCGCTGGTGCGGCTAGCGGTCGCGCGCATGGCGTTGGCGACCTCGTTCAGCGTGGTTGCGGCCCCGGCAAGGCCATCGAGTTCGGCGCGCAGCTTGGCATCGAACTCGCCGACCAGGCGATCGGCCGCTTGCGCCCGGGCAAGCTGCGCCGCACGCGCCGCCTGCTGCTCGGCCTCCAGCCGGCGGGCATCGGCGACCGCCTGCTTGAAAACGCCGATCGCGCGCGCGAGCGCCCCGGTCTCGTCGCCGCGTTCGGTCTCGGTGACTTCGGCGGCGAGATCGCCCTCCGCAAGCCGGGTGGTGGTCGCAGTAAGCTTCTGAAGCGGCACGACGATGCTGCGCATCAGGAACAAAACCGCGGCGATGGCAAGCCCGATGAGCCCGACGCCGCCGGCAAGCGAGGCATATTTAATGGTGGCGAGCGTCTTGTTCTGCTCGGCCTGGCGCGCCGCGAAGCGCTCGCTCGCGGTCTTCTCGAATTGCGTCAGATCGGCGCGGACGGCATCCATCTGCGCCTTGCCGGCGCCGCCCGCTTCGCGGTCGCTTGCGTCATCCATCTTGCCGGCGTTGACCGCGGCGATTTCGGCTTCGGCATAATGCTGCCACGCTTGCCCGGCTTTCGCGATCGCCTCCATCCGCTCTTGCTGGTCGGCATTGAAGATCTGTTGGCGGAGATCGGCGACCGCATGGCTGAACAGGGCCTCGCTTGCGTGGTAGGGCTCGAGGAATTTCGCATCGCCGCTGATCAGAAAGCTGCGCAGGGCGGTTTCCTGATTGACCAGCGCGCGTTCAACCTGGTTCGCGGCGGTGAGGATCACGAAGGAATGTGCCGTAAGGTCTTTGTCCTGGTGGAGCACGCCGAGTTCCCAGAAATCAAAGCCACTTCCCAAGGCGAGCGGGAGCAGAATGAGGGCAAAGCCGGCGGCGAGTTTCTGGCCGATCGAGAGCGAGGCGAGGAGGCGCATATCATCTTCTCCGAAAGCGTCCTGACGTCAGGGCGATGCCGATCCTACGCGCAGAAAATCACCAGTTTCTTAAAGCTGGCAGGGCTCTTGCCTCGCGCCGCGGCGCGCCCTAACTGAGCGCCATGACCCAGGAAGACCCCTCCCCTAACCCGCGCGCCGCGGCTGAGACTCCGACCAGCCCAGAGGCGCTGATGCAGGCGGCCTCGGCACGGATTCAGGAACTCGAGGCCGAACTTTCGGCCATGAACGACCGCTGGATGCGCGCCGAGGCCGAAAACGCCAATATTCGCGCCCGCGCTAAGCGCGAGGTCGATGAGACGCGGCAATATGCGGTACAGAAATTCGCGACCGACATTGTCGAAGCGGCGGAAAATCTTCGCCGCGGCCTCGCGAGCCTGCCGCCTGCGCGGGACGATGAGCCGGAAATCATCGCCCGTCTGCGTGAAGGGCTCTCTGGCATCGAGCGGAATTTCGTCACCGTGCTGGAGCGTCATGGCATCCGCGCCGAAGACCCGACCGGGGCGATGTTCGACCCCAATCTCCATCAGGCGATGGCCGAGCAAGTCAGCGAGATCCATCCCCCGGGCACCGTGCTGCAGGCATGGACTGCGGCCTGGACCTTGCACGGGCGGCTTTTGCGCCCGGCGATGGTGGTGGTCGCCAAGCCCCCGGAAGAAGCGCTGCCGCCGCCGCTCGACACGATGGCGTAATGCCCCTGACCATCGGGGGAAATTCATCGCCAGCCCTTGCCGCGACGCCGGGTGCTCAATACATCTCATACGGTATCAACCACGAAGCGGGGTCGCAGGCGGTGCCGCAATCGCTGCATGGGCCGCCCGCCGCCGCTGCAAAGGAGAATGAACATCTATGAGTAAGGTCATCGGAATCGACCTCGGCACCACCAATTCCTGCGTTGCCATCATGGAAGGCAAGGATGTGCGGGTGATCGAAAACGCCGAGGGCGCGCGTACCACGCCCAGCATGGTCGCCTTCAGCGAAAGCGGCGAGCGCCTGGTCGGCCAGGCGGCGAAACGCCAAGCGGTTACCAATCCATCGAACACGCTCTATGCCATCAAGCGCCTCATCGGCCGCCGCTTCGAGGATCCGATGGTGGCGAAGGACAAGGGGCTGGTTCCCTATGCGATCGTTCGCGGCGATAATGGCGATGCCTGGGTCGAGGCGCGCGGCGAGCGCTATGCGCCGAGCCAGATCAGCGCCTTTGTGCTGACCAAGATGAAGGAGACCGCCGAGGCCTATCTCGGCGAGAAGGTCACCGAGGCGGTGATCACCGTCCCCGCCTATTTCAACGATTCTCAACGCCAGGCGACCAAGGATGCCGGCCGCATCGCCGGGCTCGACGTCTTGCGCATCATCAACGAGCCGACGGCGGCGGCGCTGGCCTACGGCCTCGACAAGAAGAAGTCCGGCACCGTCGCGGTCTATGACCTTGGTGGCGGCACCTTCGACATCTCCGTCCTCGAGATCGGCGACGGCGTCTTTGAGGTCAAAAGCACCAATGGCGACACCTTCCTCGGCGGTGAGGATTTCGACGCGCGCGTGATCGACTATCTCGCCGCCGAGTTCCAACGCGAGCAGGGGATCGATCTCCGCCGCGACAAGCTCGCCCTGCAACGCCTCAAGGAAGCGGCGGAAAAGGCCAAGATCGAGCTTTCCTCGGCGAAGGAGACCGAGATCAACCTGCCCTTCATCACCGCCGATGCGAGCGGCCCCAAGCATCTCGTGATGAAGCTGACGCGGGCCAAGCTCGAAAGCCTGGTCGATGATTTGATCCAGCGCACGCTCGAGCCCTGCCGTGCCGCGCTGCGCGATGCCGGCGTCACCGCGGGCGAAATTTCGGAGGTCATCCTGGTCGGCGGCATGACCCGGATGCCCAAGGTGATCGAGGTCGTAAAGCAGTTCTTCGGCCGCGAGCCGGCGCGCAACGTCAACCCCGACGAGGTGGTGGCGATCGGCGCTGCGGTGCAGGGCGCGGTGCTCAAGGGTGACGTCAAGGACGTGCTTTTGCTCGATGTCACGCCGCTTTCTCTCGGCATCGAGACCTTGGGTGGCGTCTTCACCCGGCTGATCGACCGCAACACCACCATCCCGACCAAGAAGTCCCAGGTCTTCTCGACCGCCGACGACAACCAGACCGCCGTGACCATCAAGGTCTACCAGGGCGAGCGCGAGATGGCGGCGGATAACAAGCTCCTCGGCCAGTTCGACCTGATGGGCATCCCGCCGGCGCCGCGCGGTGTGCCGCAGATCGAGGTGACCTTCGATATCGACGCCAACGGCATCGTCTCGGTCTCGGCGAAAGACAAGGCGACCGGGAAGGAGCAGCAGATCCGCATCCAAGCCTCGGGCGGGCTTTCGGAGGCCGATATCGAGCGCATGGTCAAGGAGGCCGAGGCCAATGCCGAGGCCGATCACAAGCGCCGCGAATTCGTCGAGGCGCGCAACCACGCCGACGGTCTCAGCCATCAGGTCGAGCGGAACCTGAAGGAGCACGGAGACAAGCTCGCGGCCGCCGATCGCACCGAGGCGGAAGCGGCACTCGCAGCTGTGCGGAGTGCGATGGAAGGCGAGGACGCGCAAGCGCTGAAGACGGCGACCGAGCGGCTTTCGCAAGCGGCGATGAAGATCGGCGAGGTCATGTATAAGGCCCAGGCCGAGGCCGAAGCGCCGGCCGCCAGCGGCCCACAGGGGCCGGCCGCCAGCGCGACGGGAGCAAGCGGGGAGCGTGTCGTCGATGCCGAATTCGAGGAAGTCGACGAGAAAAAGAAGAAATCCTCCTGATCGGTTCGATCACGCGTGAGGCAAAAAGCGTGAAGGAAAGCGTCTGGCTCCGTCGCGGGCCAGGCGCTTGCCACGCGCCGGCTTGCCTATCTCCGGGGAGCAAAGGCTGACATGGCAAAGCAGGATTTTTACGCCACACTTGGGGTTGCGCGCGACGCCTCGGCCGATGAGCTGAAAAAAGCCTATCGCAAGCTCGCCATGCAATTCCACCCGGATCGTAATCCGGGCGACAAAAAAGCCGAAGCGCGCTTCAAGGAAATCAACGAAGCGTATGAGATTCTGAAAGACGATCAAAAACGCGCGGCCTATGACCGGTTCGGCCACGCCGCGTTCGAGAATGGCGGGGCTCCGGGTGCCGGCGCCGGCGGCTTCGATTTTTCCGCAAGCGGTGGACTCGGCGATATTTTCGACCAGATGTTCGGCGAATTCACCGGCCGCCGCGGCGGGCGCGGGCCGCGCGCCGGCAACGATTTGCGCCAGCAGGTGGAAATTGATCTCGCGGAAGCCTTCAGCGGCACCAAGGTCAATCTCCGGGTGCCGACGCGGGTGATGTGCGATGCCTGCGCCGGCAGCGGCTCGGAAGATAAAACGCACGGCGCCGAGACCTGTCCAACCTGCGGCGGCGCCGGCAAGGTGCGGGCGCAGCAGGGGTTTTTCGTCATCGAACGCACCTGCCTCACCTGTCACGGCTCGGGTCGGGTGTTACGCAACCCGTGCCGTGTCTGCCAGGGCTCGGGAACCGTCCCGCGCGAGCGCACCCTGCAGGTGACGATCCCGGCCGGGGTCGAGGATGGCACCCGCATCCGCCTCTCCGGCGAGGGCGAAGCCGGCGCCAACGGTGCGCCCCCAGGCGATTTCTATGTCCATGTCGCGATCCGACCACACCCCTTATTCCAGCGCGAGGGCGCCAATATCTTCTGTCGTGTGCCACTCAGGATGACCCAGGCGGCCCTTGGCGGCGAGATCGAGGTGCCGGTGATCGATGGCTCGCGCGCCAAGGTGAAGATTCCCCCCGGCACACAGACCGGCGATCAGTTCCGCCTGCGCGGCAAGGGATTTTCGGTCCTGCGCAGTGCGGCGCGCGGCGACATGTATATCCAGGTCGCGGTGGAAATCCCCCAGCACCTCACCCGCCGCCAACGCGAATTGCTCGAAGAATTCGACTCCGAGACCAAGGCGCACGGCAAGGGAAGCCCGGAGACCGAAGGCTTCTTCGCCAAGGTCAAGGAATTTTTCGAAGGCAAGACGTAACCCAGCGCGCGCTGGCGTCAGCGCAAGCGCACCGTCGGTTCCACCGAAATGCCGAGCGGCAGTGGCAAATTCGGGTCAAGCCCGCTATCGATGTCGATTTTCACCGGCACGCGTTGGACGATTTTCACGAAATTACCGGTAGCATTTTCCGGCGGAAAGGCGGTGAATTTGCTGCCCGACCCCTTTTGGATACTGTCGACATGGCCGGCCAAGGAAAGCCCGGGATAGGCATCGACATGGATCACGACTTTCTGCCCCGGCCGCATGCGATCGAGTTCGGTTTCCTTGAAATTCGCCGTGATCCAAATCTCGGGTGAGACGATCGCCAAGATCTGCTGGCCGGGCTGGATATAGGTGCCGAGTTCGACATTGCGCTTGGTGACCCAGCCATCTTGCGGCGCGACCACCTGGGTAAAGCCGAGATTGATTTCCGCCTGATCGAGGGCGGCCGCAGCGGCGTCGACCTGCGCCTCCCATTGCTTCACCGCGGCCGCGGCGGCGTCGATGTTCTGGGCGACGAGATTTGCCTCGGCGAGCTGCGCCTCCGCCTGGCGGACCCCGGCCGCGGCTTGCGCCTCGGCGGCGACGGCGGCGTCAACCAATTCGCGCGTCGTCGCTGCGGTCGGCAGACCACGCTGGCGGCGAAGATCAGATTGCGCCTTGACCTCTGCTGCCTGCGCCGAGGCAAGCTGCGCTTCGGCCGCGGCCTTGCGCGCGGGGTACGTGGTTTGGGCGATCTCGAGCGCGATCCGGGCATTGTCGCGCTGGGCCCGCGCGAGTTCGAGCTGGCCGCGCGCCTGGTCGCGCGCGGCGCGAAATGGGCGCGGGTTGATCGCGACCAAGAGATCGCCGCGGTGTACGAACTGATTATCGTCGATCGCCAGCGTCACGACGTTGCCGGCCACTTGCGGCGCGATCGCCACCGCGCGGCCATCCGTGTAGGCGTCATCGGTACCGACCTCATTGCGGGTGAGATACCAATACGCCCCCCCGGCCACGACCACGCCGAGGACGAGCACGCCGAGGAGAAGACGCCGCCACGGCAGGCGCCGCCGCACCGGGCGTGACGCCGCGCTGCGTTCGCCCTCGGCGCGCGCTTGCGCCTCGACATCGTCGTAATCGGCCATGCGTTTCTCCTTCACCCGAGCGCCCAACGCACGCTGGCTTGATCCAAATCAAATAAACCGAACCGTTCGGTCATCAAGGGGGAATTTCCGAAATCATTCTATCATTCCACGAAAGCCTGGGTCCGCACCAGCCGCGCGTAAAGCCCGTCCTCCGCGAGCAAGGCGCGGTGCCCGCCCTGCTCGGCGGCACGCCCGCCATCCAAGACGACGACGAGATCGGCATCGCGGACGGTGGAGAGCCGATGCGCGACGATGATGGTGGTGCGACCCGCTCGCAGCCGGGCGAGCGCCGCCTGGATCAAGGCTTCGCTTTCGGCATCGAGTGCGCTCGTCGCCTCATCGAGCAAAAGGATGCGCGGGCTGCGCAAAATCGCGCGTGCCAGCGCCACGCGCTGGCGCTGGCCGCCGGAAAGCCGCTGCCCGCCAGGGCCGACGCGGGTCTCAAACCCTTCGGGCAGGGTCGCGATGAACCCCCCTGCCGCCGCCTCAGCCGCTGCCCGCACCTCCTCATCACTCGCCCCGGGCCTTCCCATGCGGATATTGGCGGCAATGGTGTCATCGAAGAGCAGGGCGTCCTGGCCGACATAGGCGATGGCATCGCGCAACGAGGCCAAGGTAATGCGGCGAACATCGGCGCCATCGATCCGCACCATGCCGGCGCTGACATCCATCAGCCGCGGAATGAGCGCAAGCGCGGTTGATTTCCCCGCCCCTGATGGGCCGACCAGCGCAACCGTCCGCCCCGGTTCGGCGATGAAGGAGAGCCCGGAAAGCCCGCTGCGCCCATCGGGATAGGAAAACCGCACATTATCAAAAACTATTCGCCCGCGCCCGGCGGGAAGAGCGACCGCGGCCGGATCATCGACCACCGAGGGCGGCTCATCGATAACGGCGAAGACCCGCGCAAGCCCGGCGAGCCCCTCCTGCAAGGCTGCGTTCATCGTCCCCAGAGCGCGGAGCGGGCGCGAAGCGATGAGGAGAGCGGCAATAAACCCGGTAAAATTGCCGACGCTCGCCCCACCCATCGCCGCCCGCCAGCCGGCGAAGCCGATGACCGCCGCGACGGCGACACCGCCCAGTACCTCGAGCACCGGGTCGATCCGCGCCCGCGCCCGCGCCATGCCGTAAAGCGCTTGAAACAGCCGCGCGAAGGCCCCTTCGGCGCGCGCCACCTCGGCCTCTTCCAGCCGATAGGCCCGCACGGTGCGCGCTTGGGCGAAGCTTTCATGGAGCATCGCCGCGGTCTCGCCCATCCGTTCCTGCATCCCCCCCGAAGCGCGCCGCACGCGCCGCCCGACGCGGTCGATCGGCACCGCCGCCAGCGGATAGAGCGCCGCAGCAATGACACTCAGCACCCAGTCGAGATAGAGCATCGAGCCAACCAGCCCGACCACCGTCAGCACGTCGGCGATGCCGTTGACCGCGCGCGTCATCGCCTCGCGGATCACCGTTGCGTCGGTCGTAAAGCGTGCCGCGAGTTGGGCCGGCGCCTCGCGTTCTAAGCGCGGCAGATCGGCGCGCACCAAATGGCGGAACATCTGCCCCTGCAAGCCCCAGATGGCGCGCAACACGGCCTTTTGGACGAGCACGTTCTGGCCATATTGCGCCAGCGCCTTGAGCGCGGTGATCGCGAGCACGAGCGCCGGCACCTGATAGAGAATGCGCGCATCTTTCGCCGCGAACAGCGAAAATGCGTGCTCGATCACAACGGGATAGAGCGCCGTCGCCCCCGACATCAGGGCGGTCATGACGATGATCAGGAGCACGCGGCGCGACTGGGTGCGGATCTGCTCGCGCCACAGCCGGCGCAGAAGTGGCCATGTCCCGGTCATGGTGCGCGCTCTGCGGTCAGCACATCGGCAAGGATGGCGCGGCTCGCCGCCGCATCCGGGCAGCCGGCGGCGAGCCATCGGGCCCGTGCGCGTGCGAGCAGGCGCCCAACCTCCGGCCCCGGCGGAATGCCGAGCGCCAGCACATCGCGCCCGGAGAACGGAAAGCGGGGCGCCTCGGTCGCCATGATCTGCGCGGCAAGCGCTTTCTCCCCCGCGATGAGCGCCCGCCCGGCGAGAATATCCGCCGGCGTCTCGGCCAAGGCTTCGCGCAGTCGCGCGGGATCGGGCGGCGGCTGGCGAAGTGCCACGAGACGGGCCTGCTCGGCATGGGAGAGCCGCAGCCGCGCCGCAAGCCGGTCGGGGTCGCCGCGGAAAATCGCGGCTAGGCGCAACAAAGGATCAGGCTCAGCGGGAAGCGCGGCCTCCGCCGTCACGCCCTCGGGCAGCACCGCGGCAAGCACGCCGAGTTCCGCCATCATCGCGAGCGCCGGCGCTGGATCAGGGGCGGCGAGCAAGCGTTTGAGCTCCGCCCAAACCCGCTCGGGCGAGAGGCGGGCAAGCCCCGGCACCGCCGCGCGCAACGCCGCCTTGGTCTGCGCATCTGGTGGCACGCGACCATAGCGCGCCTGAAAGCGGAAAAAACGCAAGAGACGGAGATAATCCTCGGCGAGACGCTGCGCCGGATCGCCGACGAAACGCACGCGACCCGAAGCCAAATCGGCGAGGCCGCCGACATAATCGAAAATCGCCCCCGCTTTCGTCATCGAGAGCGCATTGAGGGTGAAATCGCGCCGCGCTGCATCCTCCTCCCAGGCATCGGTGAAGACGATTCGCGCATGGCGGCCATCGGTTTCGATGTCGCGGCGGAGCGAGGTGATCTCGACCTGCCGCGCCCCGGCGAGCGTGCTCACCGTGCCGTGGGTGAGCCCGGTCGGAAAGACGCGCAACCCCGCCGCCCGCAGCGCCGCCATCACCGTCTCCGGCGGCAGCGGGACCGCGAGATCGATATCCCCGACCGCGAGACCGAGCAACGAATCACGCACTGCACCCCCGACCACCCGGGCGCTCGGCAAAGCGGCCATGACCCGCGCGAGCTCGGCCTCGGCGAGAAAAGCAGGCGGCGTGATCCAGCGAGCGGGCTCTGTCATCGGGGAAATGTTAAACCGTTTCTCCACGCGGGCCGAGGAGAGGGGCCGCCCTGTTCCCGCCTGTTCGGTTTATCGTGGGATGGGCGCCCGCGGCAACCCTTGGTGCTGCCCCGTTTGGTGCTGCTACGAGACGATCACCGGAATGCGTTCGGCCGGCGGGGTGTTGCGGCTGCGCCCGGCGCGGACGATGCCATCGATCACCACCATGCCGATGCCGGGGAGATCGCCCAAGGGCACGCTTTCCAGGAGATCCTTTCCCGCACTGTGCTGGGCGCGGTCCATCAGCACGAAATCGGCCGCCCGGCCGACCTCGATCAGGCCACCATCGAGGGCGCGGAGCCGCGCCGTGTTGCCGGTCGCAAAGCAGAACGCGGTCTCGGCCGGGATTTCGCCGAAGCTCGCAAGAAAAGCGATCAAGCGCAGGATGCCGAGCGGCTGCACGCCGGAGCCGGCCGGGCTGTCGGTGCCAAGAATAACGCGCGCAAGCTGGCCGAGTTCGCGCGCAAAGCGGAGCGCGCTGAGGCCGGCGAGTTCGTTGCCGTTATGGACGATCTCGATGCCACGCCCGCAGCCCTCGCAGAGACACCGAATTTGCCGGAGCGGCAAGGCGGTGTGGCCACCATTGATGTGGCCGATGATGTCGGCATCG
>JAJYXY010000048.1 GCA_021801465.1 Pseudomonadota bacterium | reverse complement strand
GGTTTCGATCCGCGTGCCGCTGGCAAAACAGGGCAGCGTGAGGGTGATATCGGTGCCGCTCGCGCCATCGCTCGCGAGCTGGAACTGGCTCGCGCTATACGTCCCTTGGAGCGTGAGCGAGGCGAGGGTCGAGCCGGCATCGCTCACGCTCAGTGTCTGGTTGGCGTAGCTCAGCGTATCGCCAGTGCTGTAGGCGACGCCGCTGAGATCGATGACGTCGCCACTCGAAAACCCTTCGATCGCGCCAAACATTTGGCTCGGCGCCGCGAGCGAAAGTTCGCCCGAGCTCGCAGTAAAATCGATTGTCTGGGAACTGGCGAGCGCGCCATCGAGGACGACCCCGCCACCGGCGCCGATATCCACCGTGCCGCTTCCCGTGCCCGCCGCCGCGAGCGTGTTGGCGAGCATGATGGTCCCGCCCGCTGCCTCGATCAGCGCGTTGTTGGTAAGCGTCCCGGTGACGTCGATGGTGCCGCTCGCGGCGAGTAGCGTTCCGGTGTTGCCAATGCCTCCTGAGAGGGTGCTGGCGCCCAGTCCCGCAGTTTTCTCGATCAAGCCGGCATTGCTGAGGGCGCCGGCGTTAAAGCCAGTGATCGCGGCATCGGCGTTGATGTTCAACGTCGCGCCCGAGGCGACGAGGATCTGGCCGGTACTGCTCGCGCTTCCGATCGAGGCCGCGCCATCGAGCAGCAAGCTGCCGGTATCGTTGAGAACGGCGCCGCCCGAGAGAGCAAGCCCGCTCGCCTCGCCGACGCCACTGACGACGACGGTACCAGCGCCGCTGATCGCGCCGTCGAGGGAGGCGGCGCCGGAGAAGGTGAGCGTGGTGCCATCGGGGTTGAGCGTGCCACCGCCGGCAAGGGTGAATGCCCCGCCATAGCTGCCGCCGGCGCCGTCGGTGAGTTCGGCGGCGCCGAGGACGCCTAATCCTGCGACCGAGAGCGAAACGCCGGGCGTTAGCGTGTAGAGGCTGATCGCATTGCCACTGGTCGCCGCCGCGCCGGCAGTGAGCGCAAGCGTTCCGGCGCCGGTAAGCGCTCCACCGAGCGTCGCAGCACCCGCGGCGAGCGAGAGCGTGCCGCGCTGAACCGCGATGGTGCCGGAATTGGTGAGATTGCCATAGAGGTAACTGATGCCGTTGCCGGCGGTTTTTTCCAGCAAGCCGGCATTGTCGATCGCATCGGTGCCGGCGCTGTTGACATTGACATCAGCGTTGATCGCGAAAACACCGCCCGTGGCGATGTCGAGCTGTGGCTGATCGCTCGCCCCGGCGCCAAGTTCGATATTGCCGTCCTGGGTGATGGTCCCGGTGAGTTTGATCGTCTCCGAGCCGCTGACAGTAAGGCCGTCAGCGATGGCGCTGCCGCTGACCGTGATCGTGCCGGCGCCGGCAAGGGTTCCCGCCAGCATTGCCGCGCCGGAGAGCACCAACTGGTCATTGCCGTTGCTGAGCGTTGCACCCGCCTCGAGGGCAACCGTGTCGGCGAGTGTGAGATTGCCGCCAAGCGTCGCCGTGGCGCCAGACTCGAGGGCGAAGGTGCCGACGGTAACGGCGATGCCGCTCGCGAGCGTCGCGCTGCCGGCGAGCGCGATGGTTCCGGCGCCGGCGAGGGTGCCGGCGAAGCTGTCGGCGCCGGTGAAGAGGAGAGCGCCATCGGCTGCAAGGATGGTCCCGGTGCTGGTGATCGGCACGGCGATGGTCGTGGTACCCGCGCCGCCGGTTTTCTCGAAAATCCCGGCATTGGTGATATCGGCCGAGCCGGTGGTGGTCGTGATCGCGTTATCGCCGAGATTGTCGAACACCGCGCCAGCCGCAATCGAGACATCGCCGGCGCCGGCGCCACCGAGTGTGATCGCGCCGCCATCAAGGATCGTCGCGCTATCGGCGAGGCTTGCGCCTCCGCCGATTTCGGCACTCAACACGTCGCCCGTGCCGGTGATGATGACCTCGCCTGGGCCGGAAATGGTCCCCGCGAGGGTGGAAATGCCGCTCAGCGTTAAGGCTTCGCCGCCTAACGCGAGCGCGCCGGCGGCGGCAAGGGCGAAATCACCGGCATAAGCAAGCGCTGTATCAAGCGTAAGCGGGCCGGTGATGTCGAGACCGCCGATGGTGATCGCGGCGCCAGCTTCGAGGGTGCCGCCACCAGAGGCGAAATCGACTGTGCCAGCACCACCCAACGTGCCGGCGATATCGGCGCCGCCGTCGAGGGTCAGAACATCGGCGCCGACAAACGCGCTATTGCCGGCGGCGAGCGAGAAGCCGCCAGCGATACTGCCGCCCGACAGCAAGCCCAGCTCGCCACTGCCGGCAACCGCGAGGCTGCCAAGCCAACTCATTTCCTGATCGACGCTCAGAGTGCCGCCGCCGCCGATCGAAAGATCGACCAAACTCCCGCCCGAGAGCGAATTGACGGTGATGTCCGTTTGGAAATTGAGATTCTCGAGCGTGGTTCCATTATCGGGGATGACGGCATCGGAAGTCGGGCCAGGCGCCGCATCGAAGGCCGCCGAAGACCAGTTCCAGGTATCGATCGTTGTCGCGGCCGAGGGGTAGCTGAAAACGGCCGTCGGCGGGGAGAGCAGGATCTCGGTGCCGCTCGCGCCATCACTGGCGAGCGCGAGCGTGGGCGATGTTCCGAGCCCGGGAAGAGTGAGCGACCCGACGACGCTTGCCGCCCCGCCGCCGGTCGCGTCGGTCAGCGTCAGCGTGCCAGCACTGTATGAATCGCCGTTGGCGGCGAGTTGAACGAGATCGATCGTGTCGCCGGCGGCAAAGCCGGAGATCGCCCCAGTAACCGAGGCTGGGGCGTCGAGGGTGAGGCTCGCGCCGGTGCCGGCAAAGGTGATCGCCCCGGCATCGGCGCCGGCGAGCGTCGCCGCCGCGCCCGCGCCGAGCGCGAGCGTCCCCACCCCGGCGAGCGCGCCAGTGGTCGAGAAGGTGGCCCCGGCCACCGAGATCACGCCGGCGTTGCTCGCGGTGCCGTTGAGCACGAGTGTCCCGGCATCGACGGCAAGCGTGCCCTGATTGCTGAGCCCAGCCGAGATGGTGGTGGCGCCAAGCCCATTGCCGCCCGTGATCACGCCGTCATTGACCAGCGTACCAGTGCCCGAAATCAGCGCGGCACTCGCGAGCGCGAGCGTGTCCCCGGCGCCGACCATGAGCGAGGCGCCATCGCCGCTCGCGGTCCCGAGCGTCAGCGGCCCGTCGAGGCTCGCCTGGCCAGCAACATCGACGGTCGCGCCGTTTTCCGCGGTCAAATTGGCAAGATCGGCGCTGCCGGTCAGCATGAGCGTACCCGGCCCGCTCACCGTGCCATCGAGCGTGGTCGCCTTACCCGAGAGGGTCACGGTGTTGTTGTCAAGCGCGAGCGTCGCCCCGTTGGCGAGCACGAACCCACCGTCATAGCTCAGCGGCGCGGCAAGGGTGAGTTCCGTGCCGGCGCTGGTCTCGGCGATGTTGGCGACACTGACGACGACGCCGCTATCGAGGGTGAAATTGCCGCCGCCGGTGAAAAGCAGGGTGCCATTTCCAGAGAGCGTGCCGCTGAGATTGCCGCCGCCGCCCGCGAGCGCGAGGGTTCCGGCATCAGCGGCGAGGGTTCCGGTGTTGGCGAGCGTCGCGGTGAGGTAGCTCGTGCCATCGCCGCCGGTTTTCTCGACCAGGCCGGCATTGTCGAGCGTCCCCATGCCGGCCGCGGCGCCGATCGCGCCGTTGGCGAGGATATCGAGGCTCGCCCCGGCCGCGACGGTAAGAACCCCGCCGCCCTCGAGCGTCGCCGAGCCATCCATGGTAAGTATGCCGGCATCGGCGAGGGTCGCATCGCTCAAAATCAAACCGTTGAGATCGCCGGCGCCGGTCACGCTGACGACGTCCGCGGCGCTCGCGCTCGCACCGGCGATCACGCCGCCGAGGCTCGCAACCCCCGAGAGCGTCAGCGTCTCATTGGCACTGGCGAAGCTCAGCCCGCTAGCGCCGCCGACCACGAGGTCACCGCCATAGCCGAGATTGCCATCGAGGGTGAGGCTGGTGCCGGCATTGAGCGCCTCCAGCGCGGCGACGGTAACGACGGCGCCGGCCGCGAGGGTGACATCGGCGCCGCCGTAAGCGACGAGAGTGCCGGCGCCCGAGACTGTGCCGGCGAGCGTGCTTGCGCCGCCATACAGACCGAGTGTGCCATGGGCGACGAGCAAACTGCCTTGGTTGGTGAGATTGCCCGCGATCTCGCTGGTGCCGCTCGTCAGCTGTGCGAGCAGGCCGCTATTGAAGACCCCGCCGATACCCTCGCCTGCAAGCGTCGTCGGGTTGGCGATGACGAACTGGCCGCCGCCATTGACACTGATCGCGCTGGCGTCCGAGGTCGCGGCGCCGAGGGTGATTGCTCCCGAACTCTCCAATCGGCCGCTGATATCGAGGGTCGCGCCACCGGTGACGGCAAGCCCGGAGAGTGCCTCGGCGGTGCCCGTGATATCGATCGCACCCGAGCCAGAGATCGCGCCGGCAAGCGTCGTCGGCCCTTCGAGGGTAAGCGTACCGCCGCCCAAGACGAGTCTTGCGCCCGATTGGTCGATTCCGCCTTGCCATGTGCCGCCGGTGAGGCTGAGCGCCCCCGCGGTGAGATCGAGGGTTGCGTAAGGGTCGCCAGGATCGCTCAGCGCCGCGATGGCATCGCTGGTCGCGTAGGCGACGAAAATTGGGATCCCCACATTGAAAACGGCATTGTCGCCTGAAACCGGCGGCCCACCACTCCAATTGCCCGCGACACTCCAATTGCCGCTCGTGCCGATCCAATCGTCATTCGTTGCGGCAACCATTCAATCCCCTCGCCTCCCGGTCGGCGTCTCCGGAAAAATCGGACACACCGCATAAGCTGATCAACTGGCTTTCTCAGCGACTATCACGCATCACCTTAGAGTGCCTATCAACTTTCTAATGAAAAGTAAATTTTTCTTACTATCAGCGCGTGAGAATCGCGCCTTCAACCACATTTTATCGTTCCTATTTCTTTTCATTCTTATTTTCGAAGAACGCGCCCGAGCGCAGCGCCGGGCACGATCAGAACTGCACCCCGCGGGTGAGCGCCCCATCGACCACGAGATTGGTACCGGTGATGAAGCTCGCCGCCGGGCTGGCGAGGAATACCACCCCACGCGCTACCTCTTCGGGCATTCCCATGCGGCCGGTGGGGTTGAGCGCCAGCGCCTCGCGAAACAGGGTCGGGTTCTCGCGCTCGATCTTCTCCCAAACGCCACCCGGAAAATACGTGTTGCCCGGCGAGACGGTGTTGACCCGCACACCTTCGCCGGCGAGCTGAAACGACAAGCCTTTGGCGTAATGGATGAGTGCAGCCTTGAATACCCCGTAAGGCCCGGCGGCGAAATCCACCTCGCGCCCGGAGACCGAGGAGATGATGACGATGGCGGCGGCGTCGGAGGCGCGTAAAAACGGCATCGCCGCGTCCACCGCGACCACCGTGCCCATCATGTCGGTCTCGAATTCGGCGCGCCAGGATGCCTCGTCCTGCCCGATTGCGAGCGCTGAGACATTGGGGATCAGAATGTCGAGGCCGCCGAACTCGGCGGCGACATCGCTGATCCAGGCCGCTAGTTCCTGGTGGTTGCGCACATCCACGGCGCGCCCCACGACACGCGCGCCTCTCGTGCCCAGCGCCGCGACCGCCGCCGCGACGTCGTCGTCGGTGCGGGCGCAGATCGCGACATCCGCCCCCTCGGCGACCAGATACTCGGCGATCGCGCGCCCGATCCCTCTCGTTCCACCCGTGACGATGGCCCGCCGGCCGCGAAGCTCAAGATCCATCTCAATCCTCCCCCATTTTCAGATATTCTTTGGCTATCCCGGCCCCGATCGTATAGTTCGGGTCGACGAAATTGCCGAGCCGCACGCGCCCGCACTGGCTCAGCATCATATACGCGTCCCAGCGGTCGAAGCCATATTCCGCTTCCAGCCATAGCACGAGGTCGCGATAGGCGATGCGCGCCGCATCCTCGAGCGGGCGGGCGGAGCCGATCGCCATGATGAACCCCTCGCGCTCAAGACGCGGCCATTCCAGCGCCCACCCCTTGATCACATCGACGCGGATCGTGGTCTCGGAGGGATATTCCACCGCCGTGCCGCACACCTCGCCATCGCCTTGACAGGCATGTGCGTCACCGATGAAGAGCCGCGCGCCGCTGCTGCGAACCGGGAGATAGGTGATGCTTCCCGGCCCCATGTCCGGCAGATCCATGTTCCCGCCGTGTGGGCCCGGGGTCAGTGAATTTATGCTGTCGATCTCGGGCGAGGTGCTGAGCGTGCCGATATGCGGCGCATACGGCAGCACGACCCGCGCGCTCCAGCGCACCTCGCGCTCGTCGACGTAAACCTTGCGCGTGATCTCGGGCAATGGCGGCGCGAGCATCGCGGTGAGGCCGGTGCCGCTGAGCGCGCCGAAATGCGGGATCATGCAGCAGGTGCCCCTCGGGTTCTCGCCGCGCGGCTTCATGCTCTCGATATGTACCGCGATCGCATCTCCTGGCTCGGCGCCGGCGATCATGATCGGCCCGTTTTGCGGATTGACGAACGGCATGCGTAGCCGCTTGCTCGGTTTGTCACGTTCGGTTCGGATCGCGCCCTCGAAGGCATCTCGGGTCTCAATCCGGATCCGATCGCCGGGCGCGACCGTAAGCACTGGCTCGGAATAGGGGCCGATCGTGTAATGGTATTTGCCTTGCGCCGCCTCGCTCAGGTGATGGAGCTTTGGCGTCCGCGCCCAGCCCACCCCCCGCTTGGCGACGATCGAGCCAGCAAGCCATTTCTCCGGCTTAGTCATTCCCTTTCCCCCCTCCGCCTCGTTTTAGGGCACGAGCACGGTGCTGCCGGTGGTCTGGCGAGCCTCTAGCGCCCGATGCGCCGCTTGCGCCTCGCTGAGCGGGAAGGTCTGATTGACCATGATCTTCACCGCCCCACTTCCCACCACCTCGAACAGATCCTGAGCGCTGCGCATGAGATCGGCGTGTTTCGCGGTGTAGGTCGCGAGACTCGGGCGGGTGAGATAGAGGCTGCCCTTGGCGCCGAGCATCCCGACATCGATCGGCCCGACCGGGCCGGAAGCGTTGCCGAAGCTCACCATCAACCCGAGCGGCGCGAGACTGTCGAGGCTCGCCGTGAAACTGTCCTTGCCGATACTGTCGTAAACCACCGGCACCATCGCCCCGCCGGTGATGCGCTTGACCTCCTCGGGCAGGCGCTCATAGCCGATCACTACCTCGGCGGCGCCGTGGGCGCGGGCGAGTTCGGCTTTCGCCGGGGTCGAAACCACGCCGATCACCCGCGCCCCGAGATGTTTCCCCCATTGACACATGATCAGGCCAACCCCGCCGGCGGCGGCATGGACGACGATGGTATCGCCGGGTTTGACGACATAGGTGCGGCGCAGAAGATATTGCGCCGTCATCCCTTGCAGCATCATCGCCGCGGCGGTGCGGAAATCGATCCCATCGGGAAGCTTGACCAACCGGTCGGCGGCGATCGAGCGCTCGGTGGCATAGGCGCCGATCGGCCCCGAGGCGTAGGCGACGCGATCACCGACCGCGAGATGAGAAACCCCCGGCCCGACTGCCGTGACCACGCCGGCGCCTTCCATGCCCAGCGTCGCCGGCATTGCCGGGGATTTATAAAGCCCGGTGCGGTAATAGACGTCGATATAGTTGAGGCCGACCGCCTCATGGCGGACCCGTGCCTCGCCCGGCCCTGGCTCGGGCAAGGGCACCTCCTCCCAGCGCATGACCTCCGGGCCGCCGTGGGTGTGGATACGGATCGCGTGCGTCATCTCGATCTCCGTCAATGCCCGGCGATCACGCCGGAAGGAAGGGATTGGCTCAGGCGCCGCTCATGGTCGAGCAGCCAGGTCTTGGTCTCAAGCCCGCCCGGGGCGGAATAGCCGCCCAATCCGCCCGCCGCCACCACGCGATGGCAGGGGATGAGAATGGGCAGCGGATTGGCGCCATTGGCGCGGCCGACGGCGCGGGCAGCGCTTCGCAGCGTCGTCGCGAGTTCGCCATAGGTGCGGGTCGCGCCCAGCGGAATGCGGCGGAGTTCGCCCCAGACGCGGCGCTGAAAGGCGGTGCCGTGTGGCGCGAGCGGCAGATCGAAATCCGCCGCCGAGGCCAAGCCATCGAAATAATCCTGCAACCGCGCACGCGCCGCGCGAAGGAGCGGTGTCTCCGCCTGATCGCGCCCCCAGCCCCAATCGAGCGCCACCAGCGCGCCTTCCTCCTCGGAAAGCGTGAGGTCGCCGATCGGCGTGTGCAATGAGAGCTGCGGCATCGCTTACGTGTTCCTCCACATCTTGGCCCGCGGCAGCGAACGAGGCGGGATGCGAGCCCCGCCGGCGTCGCTTGTCAAGCGCCCGCGTGCCCGCGGCCGCCGCGCGGCCTGAGCAAACGCGAAGACACCGCCCGGTCACGCCCTCAGCCTCCAATCGAGCGCCGCCGTTCAGGCCAGGCGGTTGAGGTCGTCCCTGAGGCGGGTGGGATCGGCGAACAGGGCTTCGAGGCGACGGTTTTCGCGGGTCCAGATCGGCATCGCGGCGGCGAGCGCCGTCTGCCCCGCCGTGGTCAGCACCAGGCGGCGGTTTCGCCGGTCGGTTCCGTCCACCAGAGCCTCCACCAGCCCCCGCCGCACGAGCGGTTTCAGGAGCGCGGTCAGGGTGGTCCGGTCCATGGCCAACAGCGCCGCGACGGAAGCCATGTTCGGCGGCTCCGGGCGATTAAGCGCCATCAGGAGGGAGAATTGTCCGTTGGTCAGGCCGACGGGCTTGAGCGCAAGGTCGAAACGCCGCGCCAGCGCCCGCGCCGCGCGCTGCGCGTGCAGACAAAAACACCGATCGCGAACCCGAAGCGTGGTCGGGAACGGCACCGTATCGGCGGGTGGGGAATGCTCTATTGACATTATCGATTTATGTTGATATCAACGTCTTTGGTCAACGGGAAACGCCCTGCGAAAATTGAAAGAGTGCGCAATGGCATTGGCCAAGAACATCGTCTGCCTCTGGTACAACAAGGACGCCGAGGACGCGGCCCGGTTCTATGCCGAGACATTTCCCGAAAGCGCCGTGCACGCCGTTCGCCGGGCTCCCAGCGATTATCCGGCTGGCAAAGCGGGCGATGTGCTGACGGTGGCATTCACGGTCGCGGGTATCCCCTGTCTCGGCATCAATGGCGGCCCCGCGTTCACGCATAGCGAAGCCTTCTCGTTTCAGATCGCCACGGACGATCAGGCGGAGACCGATCGTTATTGGAACGCCCTGGTCGGTAATGGCGGCGAGGAAAGTATATGCGGCTGGTGCAAGGACAGATGGGGGATCTCGTGGCAGATCACGCCACGCGCGCTCATTGACGCATTGGCCGCCGGTGGCGATGAGGCCAAACGCGCGTTCGATGCCATGATGACGATGCGGAAAATCGACGTGGCGGTGATCGAGGCGGCGCGGCGCGCCTGACGCCGACATGCACAAGGGGAAAAAGCCATGAATGCCAGCGCCTACCTTCAATTTGACGGCCAATGCGAGGAAGCGTTCGCTTTCTATGCGAAAACCTTCGGTGGTGAGGTCGTCGCCCTGCTGCGCTGGTCGGAGATGCCCGGCGATGCCATGCCGGCCGGTTCGGTCTCGCCTGAGCTGGCACGGAAAGTCATGCATAGCGAGATCCGGATCGGTGCCACGACGCTGATGGGCGCCGATCCGCCGGCGGGACATTACAGCAAGCCAGCCGGCGTTGGCGTGACCCTTACGGTCGAAAGCGATGCCGAGGCCGAACGCATTTTTACCACACTTTGCGCAGGCGGCAGCGTGGGCATGCCGATCGGCGAGACCTTCTTCGCACATCGTTTCGGCATGGTCACCGACCGCTATGGCATT
>JAJYXY010000144.1 GCA_021801465.1 Pseudomonadota bacterium | reverse complement strand
GACGGTGGTTGCGATCACCGGCACGATGCCGGTGACGTGGGCCATCGGCACCGCGGCCATTACCCGTTCGCCGGCGCCGAGTTCGAGCGCGGCCATCGAATGCAGGACCGAATGGACCAGGCCGAGATGGGTGAGCATGGCGCCTTTCGGCCGCCCGGTGGTGCCGGACGTGTAAAGCAGCATGGCAACGTCTTCCTCGCCAACCTCAGCCGCGGCGTCTCGCGACGGGATCGCGGTGAGTTCGCTGAACCGGCTCATCGGAAGACGATGGCGGAGGGCGGGAACCTCCTCGGGTGCTGGCAGAAGCGGCGCCAACGCGTCCTCGAAGACGCAGAGCGCGGCGCCGCAATGGCCGAGCAGGTAAGTGAGGCCCGGACGCTGTTCACGGATCGAAAGTGGCACCGCGATCGCGCCGAGCCGGGCAATCGCGAACAGTAGAATGACGAATTCGGCGCGATTGCCAAGCAGCATCGCCACCCGATCGCCCGGCGCGATGCCACGCGCGGCGAGCCCTGCCGCGACCTCGCCAACACGCTGATCGAGTGCCCGATAGGTGAGCCGGTGTTCGCCATCGATCACCGCTTCGCCGTCGGGATGGCGGGCGACCGCGCCGGCGAGCAGCGCGTGCAAACTGGATGGACGCGCGACGAAACAGCGCATGACACGGTCACCGTAATGACGCTCAAGCCGTGTGGTCATCGCATCCTCCCCTTTCCGTCCACCGCCGCATTAGAGGCTCAGGATTTTTGATGCGGCACCGGCAGATATTCGACATTGCCGCCTTGGGCGCGCATCGGCTGCGGATAAAGTTCCATCAGCTCTAACACTTCCTCGGGCATATCGGTGTTGATCGGCAGACCCAATGCTTTCGCCTCCGCCGCCGAGAGCGGATAATCATGCGTCCAGGTACCCGTCGCAAGCGTTGCTGCGATGCGCTTAGCCTCCTCGGCGGGAAGGCGATGGCTGAGCAATTCCTCGGCGGTTGCGCGTACCTGCGCGATCGCCTTGCGCCCGACATCAGCGAGAATCAAGGTTTCGTCATCAATTTCGGCGATCGGCTTCTGCTCGATCACGTGGAGTAAGGAGGCCGCGGGAAATTTGCCAAGCTGCGGGTCGATGGGACCGAGCACGGAGTGGCGGCACATGACGATTTCATCGGCGGCAAGGGCGATCAATGTGCCACCAGACATGGCATAATGCGGCACAAAAACGGTGACACGCCCGGCGCGTTCGCGGATCGCACGCGCGATCTGCACCGCCGCCAGCACCAATCCACCCGGTGTGTGCAGAATGATATCGAGCGGCACGTCATCGCCGGTCATGTGGATCGCGCGCAAAATCTCTTCCGAGTCATTGATGTCAATGTAGCGCACGAGGGGAAAACCGAGGAGGCGCATCGTCTCCTGGCGATGGACGAGGGCGATTACCCGCGAATGGCGCTGGCGTTCGATCTGCCCGAGCTTGCGCGCGCGCAGGCGCTCGAGCAGACGCTGACGAAACAGCGGCTGCAGTGCGCTTAAAATGAAAAACAGCCAAAAAAGATCAGTAATATTCATCACATATCCTTCTTTTGGGGGTTACTGAAAAATCAATTCGGCGCCGATGCGCGCAAAAGCGAGCGACAAATCCCCAACACGCGATGCATCGGCGCTAGCGGCGGTGCCGCGGCGAGCGCGGGCGGCGATGCCCTCGAAGATGACGGCGAAGCGAAACAGCGCGAAGGCAGTATGAAAAGGAAGCAGCGGCGGCGGGGGCGCTCGCCGGCTGCGATAATAATGGGCGAGATACTCGGCTTCCGAGGGGATGCCGAGCGCGGCGAGATCGAGGCCTTTGAGCCCGCCATATTCCTCGGGCCGGCTATGCCAGGCGAGGGCGCTGAAAGCGAGATCGGCAAGCGGATGGCCAAGTGTCGCCAACTCCCAATCCAGCACCGCGACCACGCGTGGCGCGGTCGGGTGGAACATCAGGTTGCCGATGCGAAAATCGCCATGGCAGAGCGTCGTTGTGTCGTCGGCCGGGATGTTTTCAGCGAGCCAGGTCGCCAGCCGCGAGAGATCGGGTATGTCGCGAAACCGCTCGCCTTCCCATTGCTTGGTCCAGCGGCTGATCTGGCGCTGGAAATAATTCCCTTGCCGGCCGAAGCCTTCGAGCCCGACCGCCCGCCAATCGATATCATGCAGCGCCGCCAACGTCTCGGCGACCGAGCGGAACATTGCCCCGCGTTCGGAGGCCGGCGCCCCGGTCATGGCGCTGTCTCCAAAAACCCGCCCCTCGATGCGTTCCATGACATAAAACGGCGTGCCGACGATATCGCGCTCACCATGATAGAGCAGCACCGGCGGTACCGGCACCGCACTTCCCGCCAGCGCTGCGAGCGCCCGGTATTCGCGATCGACGGCATGGGCGGAGGGCAGAATCGGCCCGTCCGGCTGCTTGCGGAGCACCAGCCTGCGGTCGGCGAAGGTGAGGAAATAGGTCGGGTTCGATTGGCCGCCTGAAATCGGCTCGAGTTGCATCGCGCCCCTGGCGCCGAGCTTTTGGCCAAGAAACGCGGCAAGGCGCCCGGTATCGAAGGGCGGGGCGGCCGGGGGGTGGGTCATCGTCCGTCGCTTCCTCATTGGTCTGCGGCAAGTCTTGCGGATTGCGCCTCTTTCGCCAAGTCTCCCTTTATATCGCGCGCGAGGGGGAGGGGTATGCGGGGCATTTTTTTTCTGGTGTTATCGCTTCTTGCCGCACTCGCGCAGGCAGCGGCCGGTGAACTCAAGCTCGCGACCTGGAATCTCGACTGGTTGACCATGCGTGATGCCGGCGACCCGGCCATCCCGGCCAATGTCGCGATGAAACGGCCCGAGGACATCGCCGCCCTTCGCACCTATGCCGCGCGACTCAATGCCGATGTGATCGCGATCGAGGAGGTCGACGGTGCGGCGGCGGCGGCGGAAATCTTCCCCCCGGAGCACTACGCTATTTATATGACGGGCGATCAGGTGGTGCAGCGGGTCGGGTTTGCGGTGCGGCGCGATCTCCACGTCACACCCCATCCTGATCTCACCGCCCTCGATCCCTATCCGCCGACCGCACCCGCGCAGTTGCGAAGCGGCGCCGATATTACTCTCGATCTCCCCGCGGCGCCGCTGCGCCTGCTTGCCGTGCATCTCAAGGCTGGCTGCCGGCGCGACGGGTTTGCCGCAAGTCAGCGCCCGGCCTGTCGCGTGCTTGGCGAGCAATTCGCCGTCTTGCGTAGCTGGATCGCCTCACGCGCGCACGCTGGCGAGGCCTTTGCCGTGCTCGGCGATTTCAACCGCCCGGTGCATGACGACGACGCATTCGCCGCGCCCTTGGCCGAGCCGACCGCCGATCACGCCTCACCCTGCCGGCATGGTGGCGAGCCATTTATCGATCGCATCATGCTTGGCGGCGCGGCGCGTGCGTGGCTGGTGCCAGAGAGCCTTCGCGTCCTCGTCTATCACGATGGCGATGACAGCACCCGGCGGCTTTCGGATCATTGCCCGGTCTCGGTCCGGCTTGCAATCGGGGCGGCACCATGAGGCGGCGCGATCTCCTCGCATCGAGCGCGGTGATCGCGCTCATTGGCTGTGCCGCGCAAACACCGGAAAGCGGGTTGCAGTTTTTCACGCCTGAAGAGGCAGCGCGCGTGACAGCCATCGCCAACCGTTTGATCCCGGCAGATGAACTCGGCCCCGGCGCGGGTGAGGTCGGGGCGGCGCGCTTCATCGATCGCGCGCTTGCCGGCGCTTATGGGACGAGCCGCGATCTCTATATGCGCCCGCCCTTTCTTCCCGGCGTGCCGAGCCAGGGCGCGCAATCGCCGCTCACCCCAGCGGTGCGATATCGCGTCGGGCTCGCAGCACTCGATGCCCATTGCCGAGCCGCGTTCGCCGGGCGCGGCTTTGTCGATCTCAGCGGCCAAGAGCAGGATCGCGTCCTCGCCGATCTCGAGCAGGGGAGGATCGCGATCACCGGTGGCGGGCGCGCGTTTTTCGATCTCGTCTTGCGCGACACCGTCGCGGGGTTTTTCGCCGATCCCCAGTATGGCGGCAATCAGGGGATGGCCGGCTGGCGGCTGATCGGGTTTCCCGGCGCGCGTTACGATTATCGCGACGTCGTCGCCCGCCACGGCGAGCCGTATCATCTCCCGCCGGTTGCGCTCGCATGACGATACGCCTCAAACCGGTCGACGCGGTAATTATCGGCTTTGGCTGGAGTGGCGCCCTTCTCGCGGAGGCGCTGAGTGGCGCCGGGCTCACGGTTTTGGCGCTTGAACGCGGCCCCTTTCGCGATACCGCGCAGGATTTCCCGCCGAGCCGCGTCGCCGATGAATTGCGTTACGCCGTACGCCATGATCTTGTCGTGAAACCGGCAGAAAATACGATTACGTTTCGCAATAAGACGTCTCAAACGGCGCTTCCCGTGCGGGCCTTGGGGTCGTTTTTACCGGGCAGCGGGGTCGGCGGCGGCGGCGTTCATTGGAACGGCCAGACCTGGCGTTTCCGCCCGAGCGATTTTACCCTGAAATCGCGCGCGCTCGCCCGCTATGGCAAGAATTTTCTCGCCCCTGATCTCACGATCCAAGATTGGGGTGTGAGCTACGATGAACTCGAGCCGTTTTATGATCGCTTCGAGTATCTCTGCGGCATTTCCGGCCAGGCCGGCAATCTGCGCGGCGCGCGCCTGCCTGGCGGCAATCCGTTTGAGGGAGCGCGGGCACGCCCCTATCCGACCCCGCCGATGGCCATGCCCTATGCGCCGACATTGTTTGCCGATGCGGCGCGAGGGGTGGGCTATCATCCGTTTCCGCAACCCTCGGCCAATCTTTCGCAAGCCTATACTAACCCATTCGGGGTTGTGCTTGGCGCCTGCAGCTATTGCGGATTTTGCGAGCGTTTCGGCTGTGGCAATTACGCCAAGGCGAGCCCGCAGACTACGATTTTGCCCATTTTGCGCGAAAGAGCGCAATTTTCCCTTCGCACCCAATGCACGGTGCTCACCATCGCGCATGACGGCAAGGGCAGCAAGGCGCGCGGCGTCACCTATACCGATGACAGCGGAGAGGTGTTTTTTCAGCCCGCTGATCTCGTTATTCTCTCCGCCTATACGTTTGAAAACATCCGTCTCCTCCTCCTCTCTGGGATCGGCGCGCCCTACGATCCGGCGAGCGGTAAGGGCGTCGTTGGGCGCAATTACAGCTATCAGACTACATCCTCGGTCGCGCTTGGATTTGCCGACAAATTGCTCAATCCTTTCATTGGGGCCGGTGCGCTCGGCATGGTGATCGATGATTGGAATGGTGATCATTATGATCACGGCCCTCTCGGCTTCCTCGGCGGCGCGTATCTCGCTGCGCTCGCCACGAATTCGCGGCCGATTCTGAACCATCCCACGCCGCCAGGGACGCCGCGTTGGGGGGCGGCGTGGAAACGCGCGGTCGCCAAATCCTATCTCCGCAGCATGCGCATTTTGGCTTCCGGCAGCTCGCTCAGCCATCGCGGTGCCTATTGCGATCTCGACCCCACCTATCGCGATCGTTTCCGTCGCCCGTTGCTCCGGCTCACCTTCGACTTCCACCCCAATGATCTAAAAATGTCGGCGTTCGCAACCGACCGTCTTGCCGAGATTGGACGCGCGATGCGGCCCGAATGGCTGGTGGTGGACAAACGCGAAGCGCCTTACAGTATCGTTCCTTATCAGAGCACGCATAATGTCGGCGGCGCGATCATCGGCGCCGATCCCACGACCAGTGTCGTCAATCCTTATCTGCAAAGCTGGGATCTCGATAATCTCTTCGTCGTCGGCGCGTCCGCTTTTCCGCAGAATGCGAGCTATAACCCGACAGGAACCGTTGCCGCGCTTGCCCTTCGCGCGGCGGAGGCGATCACGACCCGTTATCTGCGGGCGCCGGGGCCACTCGCATGAGGGGCGCGTTTTGCGGGGTCTTGCTCCTGTTGCTGGCCGCTATTTCCGCGCGTGCCGAGGATCGCGTGGCCGTGGGGCAGTATCTCACCATCCTCGGCGATTGCGCCGCCTGTCACACGCCGCCGGGCGGTGCGCCGTTTTCCGGCGGGCGCCGCATTCCAACCCCGTTCGGGTGGGTGATCGCGCCCAATCTTACCTTCGATCGCAAGAGCGGGCTCGGCCTTTGGTCGGCGGCGGATTTCGATCGCGCGCTTCGCTTCGGGCGAAAACCTGATGGGGGTTTTCTTTATCCTGCCCATCCTTACCCCTATTTTGCCCGCTTTACCGCTGAGGAGAGCGCGGCGATCCGCGCCTATCTCGCAACGCTCGCGCCAGTGTATCAGCCCGCGCGCGGGGCCGATCTGCCGTTCCCCTTCGATTTTCGCGTTTTGCTGTGGTTTTGGAACGCGCTTTATGTGCCCGCGCCGCCGCCCTTGCGCGGGGCGGGCCATGATGCGCTTTGGGATCGCGGCGCCTGGATCGCGAATGGCCCGGGACATTGCGGCGCCTGCCACACGCCGAAAACCCTGCTCGGCGGCGACGATCTCGCGCGCGCCTGGCAGGGCGGGATGGCCGCGGGCTGGCTTGCCCCGGCTCTCGATGGCGATCCTCGCACCGGGCTTGGTGCCTGGCGCGAGGCGGAGATCGCGCAGTTCCTCGCCACCGGTGCGGCGCACGGCCAACTCGCCACCGGACCGATGGCGGAGGTGATCACGCTTTCCACCGCGCAGATGACCAAGGCCGATCGCGCCGCAATCGCGCATTACCTGAAAACCCTGCCGCAAAGCCCGGGTTCGGTTGCGCCAGCGCCGCCGCCGGCGATGATGGCGGCGGGCGAGGCGCTTTATCGCTTGCGCTGCGCCCCCTGCCACGGGCGCGATGGCGAAGGAACAGCGGGGCTGTTCCCGCGCCTGGCCGGGAGCGCGATCGTGCAGGCTCCCCAGCCGGCGACCATCCTCCGCGTCGTCCGCGAGGGCACGCGCGCCGTGGCGACCAAAGCCGCCCCGACCGGGCCCGCCATGCCGGGATTTGCCGGGCTGCTCGACGATGGCGCGATCGCCGCGATCGCGACTTATATCCGGAACAGTTGGGGCAATGCCGCGCCTGCGGTGAGCGAGGCGGAGGCGCGCCGCTGACGCGGGGGCGCGGGCGTTTGCCGCCAATCCATCAGGCGTGGCCGACAACCGCTGGGCCGAGGCTCTCTTGTCCGGTAGCGCGCGCGACGGCGGCGAGCAGACGGAGCGCTTCCGGTCCACCGAGATTGGCGAGCCCGCCGCCCTCCATTTCAGAGGCTAGAATTTCCGCCTGGCCGGCAATGGTTTCAACGGCGCGACGCAACGCCTCCCGCGAGAGAATGAGTTGAAGATCGTCAGACAGCAGATTCCAATCACAAAACATGCCACGGAGACCTCAAACTGACCCTTTTGGCCATGTTTTGGCGCCGCGAGAGGCGGACCGCCCGATCACCCCATTTTCTGCCGCGAGGGTTAATTCCGAGTTTGCGTGCCGCGGGAAATTTCATAAAGCGCGACCGCTGCGGCGGCGCTGACATTGAGGCTCTCCATCGCCCCTGGCATCGGCAGCCCAGCAATTTCATCGCAGGTTTCACGGGTTAGGCGGCGAAGTCCCGCCCCTTCTCCTCCCAGAACCAGCCCAACCCGACGCCCAGCGAGTGCCGGGCCGGACAGTGCCTGACCACCGGCATCGAGCCCGACCACCCAGAATCCCGCTGCCTTCAGCGCAACCAGGGTGCGAGAAATGTTGACGGCGCGGAGCAGCGGCACGGTTTCCAGCGCCCCGGCAGCGGCCTTGGCCATCGTCCCGGTCTCGCCCGGCGCGTGACGTTCTTGCACGATCACCCCACAGGCTGCGAAGGCAGCGGCGGCGCGGAGGATCGCGCCGATATTGCGCGGATCGGCGACTTGATCGAGAATCAGGATCGGCCCGGGTCGCTCCAGCACCCGCGCGAGCGGCGGCGGCGTCAGCGCATCGGCAAGTAGCGCGACACCCTGATGCGCGGCATCCGGGCCAAGCAATTGGTCTAGCCGGGCGCGCTCGACGCGCTCGGATGCGAGCGGCCAGGGCGGTGGTAGGCGTGCAGCGAGCGCCGCCTCGGCTTCTTCGGTGAGCAACAGGCGGCGGAGGCGCCGCGCCGGGTTGGCGAGCGCGGCCGCGACCGCATGCCCCCCGGAAAGCCAGAGCGTGCCATGCGGCGGCTCCTCAGGCCGTGGGCCGTGCGGACGCGCGGGGCGGAACGGGCGTCCCTCCGGCGCCTGCCGCGCGGGCTGCGCCCCGGGCTTTGCCGGCGGGAAGCGGCGCTCTCCGCCCAGCGTTTCACTCGGCGCGCCGCGGGAAGACGCGCCATGGGAGGGCCTGGAATCGCGGTTTTTGCCCGGATGCGGGCGATGCGGCGGTTTCATCGCGCCTCTATAGCTTTCCGCCGCCGGGTCGACAATTCGGCCATGGAACGCAAGGCTTGCCTCGGCGGGGATGGGCTTTTATAGCCGACGGATGGCATCCCCGGCAGAAACCTCTTCCCCGCCTGATGACATCATCGCCCGGCAAGCGGCCCTGCTCGCGCGCCCGCCGACCTTGGAGCGGCGCATGGCGGACGCGATCCGCGCGCTCGCCATCGACGCTGTCGAGCGGGCGAATTCCGGCCATCCCGGCCTGCCGCTCGGCATGGCCGATGTCGCGACGGTGCTCTGGACGCGATTCCTGAAATTCGACGCCGCCGATCCGCGCTGGCCCGATCGCGATCGCTTCGTGCTCTCCGCCGGCCATGGCTCGATGCTGCTTTATGCCCTGCTCCACCTCACCGGCCATGCCGGCATGGGGATGGAGGTGCTCGAGCGTTTCCGCCAACTCCACTCCGCCGCCGCCGGCCACCCTGAATATGGCGCCCATCCGGCGATCGAGACCACCACCGGCCCGCTCGGCCAGGGCATCGCCACCGCCGTCGGCATGGCGCTCGGCGAGCGGATGCTGGCGGCGCGGTTCGGGCGCAGCCTGGTCGATCACCGCACTTGGGTTCTCGCCTCCGATGGCGATTTGATGGAGGGGATCAGCCATGAGGCGGCCTCGCTCGCCGGCCATCTCCGGCTCGACAAACTCACCGTCCTCTACGACGACAACCACATCTCGATCGACGGCGCGACGCGGCTCGCAACCTCCGATGACGCGCTGAAGCGCTTCGCCGCCTATGGCTGGGCGACGAAGCGGATCGACGGCCATGATCCGGCGCAGATCGCGGCCGCTCTCTCGTTCGCCATGCGCTCGAAGAAGCCGACGCTGATCGCCTGCCGCACCATCATCGGCTTCGGCGCGCCGCACAAGGCGGGCACCAATGCTGCCCACGGCGCGGCGCTGGGGGCGGCGGAAGCGGCGGCGACCAAGGCGGCGCTGGGCTGGACGGCCGCGCCCTTCACCGTGCCGGAGGATCTCGCACAAGCCTGGCAGGAGGCTGGCGGGCGTGGCGCCACGCCCCGCCGCGCCTGGCTCAAGCGCGCCACCCGCCATCCGCAGCGCGCCGAGTTCGAGCGTGCGCTCGCCGGGCGGCTCCCGGACAATTGGCTGGAAAAACTCGCCACGCTGAAAGCCGAGATCGCCGAGAGCAAGCCCAAACTCGCGACCCGCCAATCAAGCCAGAAAGTGCTGGAGGCGTTGGTGCCGCTGGTGCCGGAGCTGATCGGCGGCTCCGCCGACCTCACCAGCTCCAATCTCACCCGGGTCAAGGACATGGCGGAGGTTGCGCCAGGGCAATTCGCTGGCCGCTATCTCCATTTCGGCATCCGTGAGCACGCGATGGCGGCGGCGATGAATGGGCTCGCGCTCAGCGGCGGCCTGATCCCCTATGGCGGCACGTTCTTCGTGTTCAGCGACTATCTCCGCCCGGCGCTGCGGCTTGCGGCACTGATGCATCTGCGGGTGATCCATGTTCTGACCCATGACAGCATCGGCCTTGGCGAGGATGGGCCGACGCATCAGGCGGTCGAGCATCTCGCGAGCCTCCGCGCGATGCCCAATCTTCTCGTCTTCCGCCCGGCCGACACGATCGAGACGGCGGAAAG
>JAJYXY010000004.1 GCA_021801465.1 Pseudomonadota bacterium | reverse complement strand
TGAATCGAAGCTCGACAAATCCGTCTTCAAGCGGCAAGCGGCGATCATCTCCTCGATGACCCGCGCCGAGCGGCGCAACCCCGATATCCTCAAAGCGAGCCGCAAGAAGCGGGTTGCCGCCGGCTCCGGCACCTCGGTGCAGGAGGTCAACCGACTGCTCAAGCAGTATGACGATATGGCCGGCATGATCAAACGCATGAACAAGCTCGGCCAGAAAGGGCTGATGCGGCATGGCCTGAGCGCGCTGCTGCCCGGCCGCCGCGGCCCATTCTGATTTATTCCGATTTTTCCGCAAAGGAGCGATCCCGAACATGAGTCTCAAAATCCGCCTCGCCCGTGCTGGCGCCAAAAAACGCCCCTATTACCATATCGTGCTCGCCGACAGCCGCAGCCCGCGCGACGGCCGGTTTCTGGAAAAGCTCGGGAGCTACGATCCGATGCTGCCGGCCGATCACGCCGATCGCGTGCGCCTGGTCGCCGAGCGCATCCAGCACTGGTTGGGCCAGGGCGCGGTCGCGACCGATCGCGTCGCGCGGTTTCTCGGCCGCGCCGGGATCGCGCCGATGCCGGCCTGGCGTGAGCAGCCGGTGAAATCGGCGCCGAAGAAGAAGGCGCAGGAACGCGCCAAGGCTGAAGCCGCATCGTAAATCAGGCTCCGGTGACGAAAGCGCGCATTCTCGTGGGGGTGATCGGACGGCCGCATGGCGTGCGCGGCCTCGTGCGCGTCACCAGCTACACCGCTGATCCGGCAGCACTGGCCGATTATGGCACGCTGCAGGATGAGACCGGCGCGCGCTATCGCCTCACCTGGCGCGGGCCTGGGATCGCTGCGGTTGCGCTCTGGCAGGATGGCGCTTGGGCTGAGATCCGCGATCGCGACCACGCCGCCCGCCTGACCAATCGCCGCCTCTATCTCGATCGCGCCGCCTTGCCGCCGCCCGATGCGGATGAGTTCTATCTCGCTGATCTCATCGGGTTGGAAGCGATCTTGCCGGAAGGGGCGCGCGGGCGGGTGCGCGCGGTGCATGATTACGGCGCCGGCGCCAGCCTCGAAATCGAGCGCCCCGAGGGGGCGGCGCTCCTCGTTCCCTTTACCCGAGAAGCTGTGCCCGAAATCGACCTCGATGCCGGGCGCGTCGTCGTCGTCCCGCCCTTGGAGCGTGACGCCGCGATGCCGGCGCAGGAGGCCGGCGCATGAGCTTTCGCGCCGATATCCTTACCCTGTTTCCAGAGATGTTTCCCGGGCCGCTCGCGTTTTCGCTCGCCGGGCGGGCCGAGACGCGCGGGCTCTGGCGGCTTGCGGCACACGATATCCGCGCCTTTGCCGAAGACCGCCATCGCAGCGTCGATGATGCGCCGTTTGGCGGCGGCGCCGGCATGGTGCTGCGCGCCGATGTCGTCGATCGCGCGCTTGGCGCGGTCGACGATGGCCGGCCGATGATCTGCCTCTCGCCGCGCGGCGAACGGTTTTCGCAGGCAATGGCGCGCGAATTCGCCGCCGGAGATGGGCTGATCCTGCTCGCCGGGCGCTATGAGGGGATCGATCAGCGGGTGATCGAGGCGCGGGCTTTGCGCGAAGTCAGCATCGGCGATTACGTGCTCGCCGGCGGCGAAATCGCGGCGCTGGTGGTGCTCGATGCGGTGGTCCGGCTGCTTCCCGGCGTCATGGGGGCGGCGGAGAGCGCGCACGAGGAGAGTTTCTCCGGCCCGCTGCTCGAATATCCCCATTACACCCGACCCGCCGAATGGCAGGGAAGAGCGGTGCCGGCGACATTACTTTCGGGCGATCACGCGGCGATCGCCGCCTGGCGCCGCGCCGAGGCCGAGCGGCTGACGCGCGCCCGCCGCCCCGATCTATGGTCGGCCTATCAGCGGAACGCCGCCTGCCCCACGCCCGCCCACACAATTGCCAGCGCGGATAACGCGCCGTAAGAAAACTGCATCGAGAAGGACCTCTTCCATGAACATCATCCAGCAATTCGAGGCCGAGCAGATGGCCCGCCTCACCGCCGCCCGACCAGTGCCGGAATTCGCCCCGGGCGACACGCTCCGCGTCTCGGTCAAGGTGGTGGAAGGCGAGCGCTCACGCACCCAGGCGTTCGAGGGGGTATGCATCGCCCGCTCGAACAAGGGCCTCAACAGCAATTTCACCGTGCGCAAGATCAGCTATGGCGAGGGGGTGGAGCGCGTGTTCCCGCTCTATGCGCCGAGTATTGCCGACATCCAGGTGGTGCGGCGCGGCGATGTGCGGCGGGCGAAGCTTTATTATCTCCGCGGCCGCTCGGGCAAATCGGCGCGCATCGCAGAAAAAGCCCGCGCCGTCACCGTCGAGACCGCCGCGGCCGTGCCCAGCGAGCCGGCCGCCACGGAATAAGGGAGAGATCGCATGTCCGGGCCGCGCACCCTGTTCGACAAGATTTGGGACGATCATGTGGTGGAGCGGCTTCCGGACGGCACCTGCCTCCTTTATATCGACCGTCATCTCGTCCATGAGGTGACCAGCCCGCAGGCTTTTGAGGGGTTGCGCGCCGCCGGACGCCCGGTGCGCCGGCCAGAGGCGACGATCGCGGTTGCCGACCACAATGTCCCGACGTCTGACCGCAGGCATGGCATCGCCGAGCCCGAAAGCCGCCTCCAGGTGGAGACGCTGGAGCGGAACGTCGCTGATTTCGGCGTGCCCTATTTCCCGGTGCTCGACGAGCGTCAGGGGATCGTCCACATCATCGGGCCCGAGCAGGGGATCAGCCTCCCTGGCATGACCATTGTCTGCGGCGACAGCCACACCTCGACGCATGGCGCCTTGGGCGCGCTCGCCTTCGGGATCGGCACCTCCGAGGTCGAGCACGTGCTCGCGACCCAGACCCTGCTTCAGAAGCGGGCGAAGAACATGCGGATCGAGGTTGCCGGGCAGACCCCGGCCGGCTCATCAGCGAAAGACATCATCCTCGCGATCATCGGCGCGATCGGCACCGCCGGCGGCACCGGCCATGTCATCGAATTCACCGGGGACGCCATCCGCGCCCTCGACATGGCGGGCCGCATGACGGTCTGCAACATGGCGATCGAGGCCGGGGCGCGGGCCGGATTGGTTGCCCCGGATGAGACCACCTTCGACTGGATCAAGGGCCGCCCCTACGCCCCGCAAGGGGCTGATTTCGAGGCTGCGGTGCGGTATTGGCGAGGGCTCGCCTCCGATCCCGGCGCGGTTTACGACAAAGTTGTGCGGATCGAGGCCGCTACGATCGCGCCAATGGTCACCTGGGGCACCAGCCCCGAGTGCGTCGCGCCGATCACCGGCGCCGTCCCCGATCCCGCCGCCGAGCCCGATCCCACCAAGCGCGCTGAGATCACCCGCATGCTTACCTACATGGGCCTCCAGCCGGGGCAGAAACTCGCCGAAATTCCGGTCGATGTCGTGTTCATCGGGAGTTGCACCAATGGCCGCATCGAAGATATCCGCGCCGCCGCCGCCATCGCCCGTGGCCGCCGCGTGGCACGCGGCGTGAGGGCGCTGGTCGTTCCCGGCTCTGGCCTCGTCAAGAAACAGGCCGAGGCCGAAGGGCTCGACCGTATCTTGCTCGAGGCCGGGTTCGAATGGCGCGAGCCGGGCTGCTCGATGTGTCTTGGTATGAACGAAGACAAACTCACGCCCGGCCAGCGCGCGGCGAGCACGTCGAACCGCAATTTCGAGGGCCGCCAGGGCCCCGGCGGGCGCACTCATCTGGTCTCGCCGGCGATGGCGGCGGCAGCGGCGATCGCCGGCCGCCTTGCCGATGCGCGGGAGTTCCTGTGATGGAGAAATTCACCCAACTGACGGCGATCGCCGCCCCCTTGCCGCTTGCCAATGTCGATACCGACAAGATCATCCCAGCGCGGTTTTTGAAAACCATTCACCGGAGCGGCCTTGGCGTACATCTCTTCGACACGCTCCGCTTTGACGAGCACGGCGCCGAGCGGCCCGATTTCGTGCTCAATCGCGAACCTTACCGACGCGCGCAAATTCTCATCGCGCATGAGAATTTCGGCTGCGGCTCATCGCGCGAGCATGCCCCCTGGGCGCTGCTCGATTTCGGCATCCGCTGCGTGATCGCGCCCGATTTCGCCGATATTTTCTACAATAATTGCTTCAAGAACGGCATCCTGCCGATCCGCCTGCCGCGCGCACTCTGTGACGCGCTGATCGACGACGTGGCGCAAGGCGACAATGCGCGCCTTGCCATCGACCTTGAGCGCCAGGTGGTCGTACGCCCGAACGGGCAGGAAATCCCCTTCGAGATCGATCCGTTTCGCAAACATCTTTTGCTGAACGGGCTCGACGATATCGGCCAGACCATGGCCCATGCCGGCGCGATCGACGCGTTCGAACAAAACCGCGCCGCCGCGCAACCCTGGCTTCCCAAAACCACGCGTGCATAGGGAACATACGTAATGGCCGCCAATAAAACCCTGCTGATCCTGCCCGGCGATGGGATCGGCCCCGAAGTGATGCACGAAGTCCGCCGCGTGATCGACTGGATCGGGCGCAAACGCGCGATCAATTTCGACATCGAGGAGGATATCGTCGGCGGCGCCGCGATCGATTCCCGCGGCACACCAATCGCGCCAGAAACCGTCGCCCGCGCCAAAGAAGTGGACGCCGTGCTGTTCGGCTCGGTCGGCGGGCCGAAATGGGACAAGCTCGGCTTCGACATGCGGCCCGAAATCGCCATCCTCACGCTGAGGCGCGAACTCGGCCTGTTTGCCAATCTGCGCCCGGCTTTGGTGTTCGACCCGCTGGTCGAGGCCAGCACGCTGAAGCCGGAAGTGGTGCGCGGCCTCGATCTCATGATCGTGCGCGAAAGCACCGGCGGCATCTATTTCGGCGAGCCGCGCGGCGTCGAGACCCTTCCCAACGGCGAAAAGCGCGGCTTCAACACCGAAAGCTACACGACCCACGAGATCGAGCGCGTCGCCCGCGTCGCCTTCGAACTCGCGCGTGTGCGCCAGCGGCGCGTCTGCAGCGTCGAAAAAGCCAATGTCATGGAAAGCGGTCTGCTCTGGCGCGAAACCGTGAGCGCCTTGCATCAGCGCGAATTCGCCGATGTCGAGCTTTCCCATATGTATGCCGATAATTGCGCGATGCAGCTTGTGCGCAACCCGCGCCAGTTCGACGTCATCGTCACCACCAATCTGTTCGGCGATCTGCTCTCTGATCTCGCCTCGATGCTGACCGGAAGCCTCGGCATGCTGCCCTCGGCAACGCTCGGCGGGCTCGATGCGAAAGGCCGCCGCCACGCACTCTACGAGCCGATCCACGGCAGCGCTCCCGACATCGCCGGCAAAGGCATCGCCAACCCGCTCGCGCAGATCCTGAGCTTCGCCATGCTGCTCCGCTACTCCTTCGCCATGGAAGAGGAAGCGAAACTCATCGAGAACGCCTGCACCCATGTGCTGGCGAGCGGCCTTCGCACGGCCGACATCATGGGCCGCAACAGCGCCAAGGTGAGCACCCAGGTGATGGGCGAGGCGGTGGTGCGCGAACTGGACAAGCTCGGCGCCTGAAACGACGCGCCGAGGAAGGGAAGGGTTACGAAATCCAAGAAATCAGGGTCAGAGATAAGCGCTTCTTTTTCTGAAGAAAAAGAAGCAAAAAGACTTTTCTTTGCTGGGAGGAGAAAGATGGATCAAGCAACACTTCGTGCCCGCCAGGCGCCGCTCAAGGAGCGCTATCGCGCCGAACCCGAGAAAGCCCACAGCGCCTCCCGCGCCGAAGCGCGCGTCGTCCCGGGCGAGGTCGCCTGCCGCGTCGTCACCCATGCCGGCGAGGTCCAGGCGGGGCTGCACCCCGCCACCGGCGGCGATGGCTCGGAGGCATGCTCGGGCGATATGCTGCTCGAGGCGCTGGTCGCCTGCGCCGGGGTGACACTCTCCGCGGTCGCCATTGCCAGCGGCGTTACACTGCGCGCCGCACGGGTGATCGCCGAAGGGAGTTGGGACGCGCGCGGCACACTCGCCATCGATCGCACCGCCCCGGTGGGCATCAAGGAAATCGCGCTGCGCTTTGAGATCGACAGCGACGCCGATGACCGGACCCTCGCACGGTTAATCGAGACCACGGAACGCTACTGCGTCGTGTTCCAGACTCTGCGTCACCCGCCAGCGTTGAGCTATAGCTATCAGCGTTTGGGGGAGAGCGGCTGATGCGCGCGATCCGCTGCGTCGAATGGGGTGGGCCGGAAAAGCTCCGCCTCGAGGACATTCCGGCGCCGAAGCCTGGGCCAGGCGAGGTGCGGCTCCGCGTTCACGCCGCATCCGTGAATTTTCCCGACTATCTCATCATCCAACGCAAATATCAGATCCGGCCAGAGCTTCCCTTTACCCCCGGCGTCGAGGTCGCGGGTGTGGTTCTCGAAACCGGCGCGGGTGTTAGCCGCATTCGCCGCGGTGAGCGGGTCGCGGCCCATATCGGCACTGGCGGCTTTGCCGAGGAAGCGATCGCCCCCGAGGCGGCATGCTTTGCCCTGCCGGACACGATCGAGGATCAGGTGGCGGCCTCGTTTCTGCTCACCTATGGCACGACCTGGCACGCGTTGGCCGATCGCGCGGCCCTGACGCCCGGCGAGCGGCTCCTCGTGCTCGGCGCGGCCGGCGGGGTTGGGCTCGCCGCGTGCGATATCGGCCGCCATCTCGGCGCGCAGGTGATCGCGGCCGCATCTTCGCCGGAAAAATTGGCCATCTGCCGGGCCCAAGGCGCGCGCGAGACGATCGACTATAGCCGCGAGGATTTGCGCGCCGGCATTACCCGCGCAACCGGCGGCGCCGGGCCCGATGTGATCTACGATCCCGTCGGCGGGGATTTCGCCGAGCCGGCCTTTCGCTCGATCGCCTGGCGCGGGCGCTATCTCGTGATCGGCTTCGCCGGCGGCGCCATCCCCGCTTTGCCGCTCAATCTTCCGTTACTGAAGGGCGCCTCCGTAGTCGGGGTTTTTTGGGGCGATCATGTGCGCCGCGAGCCCGAGCGGCATCGGGCGGACACCCAATCGCTGCTCGCTGCGATCGCCTCCGGCGCGCTGAAGCCTTTGGTTTCACACCGTTATACGCTCGCTGAGACGCCGCAAGCGCTGTTTGACATGGCCGCGCGCAAAGTTCTCGGCAAAATCGTCATCGTTCCCTGAGAGATCGGCCCCTGAGAGATCGGCACGGCGGGCGCGCCCGCGTCGGAAGGCTTGCCAAAGCGCCGCCCCGGGGTCACATCAAGCCCATGAGACGCGCCATCGTCACGCTGTTCCTTGGTCTCGCGCCGGCCGCAACGCTGTTTGGGCCGCGTCCGGTCGCCGCGCAAAGCGCGACGGAGAGCGCGGTTGCGGCGGATTACGCATTTTATACCGCGGGTCTTAACACCGGCGATCTCGCGACCGAGATCCGGCTCGCGCCGGATGGCTATCATCTCAAATTCGCCTTCCACACCGCCGGCCTGTTCAGCGCTTTCGTCCATGGCCAGAACGAGACCATCGTCGATGGCCGCTTTTTGGGGCCGGATGCGGCGCCGGAACATTATCTTTCGACCGGGCTCTGGAGCGGTACGAAATGGGAGACGAGCATCGATTACGTCGATCGCGAGCCGTTTGTCCGCGCCCTTATCCCACCCCGCGAGCCTGACCGCGAGGCGGTGTCGCCGGCGCAGGCACGCCAGAGCATCGATTCGGTCAGCGCCATGGCGCTGTTGGTCCACCGCATCGAGCTCACCGGCCGGTGCGACGGCACGGCGCAGCTTTTCGATGGCCGCCGGCTGATGCGCCTCACCGCGCGGACGGTGGGGCGCGAAATCGTGCCGCGTTCGTCGCGCTCGCCCTATTTCGGCGAGGCGCAGCGATGCGATTTCGAGGGCGTGCTGACCGGCGGCTTCGAACATGATCGGGAAGAGGCCAGCACGCGGCGCACGAAACATGGCAGCGCCTGGTTCACGATCGCCGCGCCGGGAACGCCGCCTTTGCCGATCCGCATGGATTTCGAGACGATCTGGTTCGGCACCGCGTCGATGTATCTCACCGCTCTTCATCCGCAGACGGCGGCCATGGCTGCTGGCAGCGGCCACTGAGTGGCCGGCGGGCGCGGCCGGCGCTGGGTGACAGGCCGGCGTCGCCGGCGAAAACCGCTTGAAAAACCGGCGCGAGCCGCCAAAATGCTCTGCCGAAAGGCATATCGCCTGAGAGGAGTTTGAACCAACCATGGCCTTCATCCCCAACACCCGGGTCTATACCGGCGCATCGGGCACGGCCACCAGCGCCGCTGTCTTGGATGCGGGTCTGCGCGCTTATATGCTGCGGGTCTATAATTGGATGGCATCCGGGCTCTTGCTGACCGGGATCGTCGCCTACGGCATCGCCAATACGAGCCTTCTCAACGTCTTCTATCCGGTGGTGATGACCGCCTACGGGCCGCGCCATGTCGCCTCGGGGCTCGCCATTCTGTCGATGTTCGCCCCGCTCGCGTTCGTGCTTGTGCTCAGTTTCGGGGTCAACCGGCTTTCCAAAAGCGCGGCACAGACGCTTTATTGGCTGTTTTGCGTCGCCATGGGGGCGAGCCTCACCAATATCTTCCTGCAATATACGGGCGAATCGGTTACGCGGGTGTTTTTCATCACCGCCGCGACCTTCGCCTTCATGAGCCTTTGGGGCTACACCACGCGAAGCGATCTCAGCCGCATGGGAAGTTTCATGTTCATGGGTCTCGTCGGCATCGTGATCGCGAGCCTCGTCAATCTCTTCGTGCGTAGCTCGGCGCTGCAATTTGCGCTCAGCGTGATCGGGGTGATCGTGTTCACCGGGTTGATCGCCTATGATACCCAACGCATCAAGGCGAGCTATCTGCAATTCGCCTACGCCGACAGCCCTGACGCCGCCGCCAAGCGCAGCGTCTATGACGCGTTGCAGCTTTTCCTCAATTTCATCAACCTCTTCATTTTGCTGTTGCAGTTGACCGGAGTGCGCAGCAACAACAACTGAGCCAAGCTGCCCGCGTCAAAAGAAAACCTTCCCGCCCTGGCGGCGGGAAGGTTTTTTGTTTTCGGGCGCGAGACGATGCCTGATGCCGTATTAGACGGCTTTCTTCAGCGTAGGCGAAGCCTTGAAGCGCACCGTCTTGCCGGCCTTGACTTTGATCTGCTCGCCGGTGCGCGGGTTCATGCCCTTGCGCGCCTTGGTTTTCCGCACGGTGAAGGTGCCGAAGCTCGGCAGCGTGAATTTGCCGTTCTTTTTCAGCTCCTGCACGATCGCGGCCATGAGCGCGCCCGCCGCGCGGTTGGCGGCAACGCCAGTGAGTTCTGCGGAGTTCTGGATGACCTCGGCGATGAAAGCTTTTGACATGCGTGTTCCTTACACAAAACGGCCCGCTGGCATTGCGCCGGAGACGGGCGGGTGAACCAGCCCCCGCACGCGAATCGATATCTTTCGCGGAAGCGCGGCAGGTTTTAGGTGGTTGCAATGGATTTTACCAGCCTCTGATTTTCTTTTGTTTGCTTATGGAGGGGTTGGGCGGCAACGATCAGGCGTAATGACCCACTTGTCCCTGATTTGTTCTTTTTTCTTGTGCGCGATGGCGCTAAATTCCCGTCATGGCGCCCGGATCCCAAGCCGCTTTTCGCCGCATCATCCATATCGATATGGATGCGTTTTTCGCCGCCGTCGAACAGCGCGACCGCCCGGAATTGCGCGGCCGACCTGTTGCGGTCGGCCGGGGTGGGGCGCGCGGTGTGGTTGCCGCCGCGAGCTATGAGGCACGGCGCTTTGGCGTTCATTCGGCAATGCCATCGCTTTTGGCCGCCCGCAAATGCCCGGATTTGATTTTCGTCCCGCCGCGATTTGACGTCTATCGCGCGGTCTCGGCTGAGATCGCGGCGATTTTCGCGCGTTTCACCGCGCTCATTCAGCCGCTCTCTCTCGATGAAGCCTATCTCGACGTCACCGCCGCAATTCCCGCCTACGGCTCCGCGCGGGTAATCGCCGAGACGATCCGCGCTCTGATCCGCGCCGAGACCGGGCTTACCGCGTCGGCTGGTGTCTCCTACAATAAATTTCTCGCCAAGCTAGCCTCTGACCATCGCAAGCCGGATGGGATTTTCGTCATCCCGCCCGCGCGCG
>JAJYXY010000258.1 GCA_021801465.1 Pseudomonadota bacterium | reverse complement strand
AAATGGCGGGTAATAGCCGAGCCGGGCGTTGAAAAGGCCGAGACAATTGGGGCCGAGGAGCCGCATGCCGGAGGCCCGTGCGCGCGCCACCATTTCCGCCTGCGCCGCTGCCCCGGCGGCATCCATCTCGGCGAAACCCGCGGTCAAGACGATCGCGCCCCTGACCCCGCGCGCGGCGAGCGCGGCAACGGTTTCGACAGCGAACGAAGCCGGCACCGCGACGATCGCGACATCCGGCGTCTCGGGAAGATCGGCGATGCTCGGAAAACAGGGCAGCCCCTGCACCGTTTCGCGTTTCGGGTTTACCGGCATCAGTCGGCCGGAAAAACGCTGTTGCAACATATAGGCGATCGGCCGGCCGCCGATCCGGGTCGGGTCATCGGACGCACCGATCACCGCAACCGAACGCGGCGCGAGCAACGGGGTCAGGGAGGCGAAACGCCGCGTCTTTGGGTCGCTCATATCCGGCCGCGCATCCTGCCGGCCTCGCCCCCCGCGATCGATCGACCCACCATAACGCGACACGTATTCACGCGCTGCTTCCTCCCGCTTCCCGTCGTCCGATCATGGCGCAGCTCTGGCGCACCATCAACCCGCGTCAGGCACTCGGCCATGGCGGCGCGCGCGTGCGGCACCTATTTGACGCCGCGGGAGCGATCGCGCATCACCAAGGCGACATGCGCGCGGCCATCGAAATCATCGCCATTCTGCTGCTGATCGGGCTCAATGGCCTGTTCGCGCTCTCTGAACTCGCCCTCGTTTCGGCGCGCCGCGCCCGCCTTGCGGTGCTCGAACGCAAGGGCGAGCCGCGTGCTACCCTCGCCCGCTCCTTGGCGGAAGACCCGCAGCGTTTCCTGCCGACAATTCAGATCGGCATGACCTTGATCGGGATTCTCGCCGGCGTCGTCGGTGGCGCCCGGCTGGCGACGCGCCTGACATTGTGGCTCGCGCCGCTGCCGGTGATCGGCGCCTGGGCGAGTAGCCTCGCCTATATCGTGGTGGTGGTTTCGATCACCTATTTCACCCTGGTGTTCGGCGAATTGGTGCCCAAGCAACTGGCACTGCGCTGGCCGGAAAAAACGGCGATGATCGTCGCCCGCCCGGTCGCCTTGCTCGCGCGCGTCGGCGCGCCGGTGGTATGGCTGCTCGGTCGCTCTTCGGCTTTGGTGCTGCGGCTCTTGGGCCAGACCCAGAAACGCGGCCCCGAGGTGACGGAGGAGGAGTTGCGCGCCTTCCTGCTCGAAGGCACCAAAGCCGGCGTCCTCGAGACCGAGGAGCGCGACATGATCGAGCGCCTGCTGCGCCTTGCCGACAAGCCGGTCCGCGCGATCATGACGCCACGCACCGAAATCACCTGGATCGACCGCACCGATCCCCGGCGCGACATCATCGCGACCCTCAAAGCCTCGCCGCATTCGCGCTTCGTGGTCTGCGATGGCGCGGTGGATAATGTCGTCGGCATCGTCCAGACCAAGGACATTCTCGACCGTTTGCTCGATGGCGGCGAATTTTCGCTCGCAGCCAGCCTGCGCCAGCCGATGGTGATCCCCGACCGCGTCTCTGCCCTCGATGCCTTGGCGCGGCTCAAATCCGACCCGCTCGGCATCGCCGTGGTGATGGACGAATACGGCAGTTTCGAGGGGCTGGTGACCGCGACCGATCTTCTCGAGGCGATCGTCGGCGACCTCAACGAACCGCCGCCGGAGCCGGCGCAGCCCAACCAGCCCGAGACCGAGCGGGTTCTGGACGGCTTGATGCCGGTCGATGAGCTGAAATCGCAGCTCGACCTCCCGGCGCTGCCGGCGGAAGGCAGTTATCACACGCTCGCCGGGCTGATTCTCGCCCTGCTCCGCCGGGTGCCGCAGGTGGGCGATCGGATCGTCTTCGGCGGCTGGCGGTTCGAGGTACTGGCGATGGATGGGCGGCGCGTCGAGCGGGTGCGGGTCGGGCGCGATCCGGTAAGCGGGACATGAACGAGGCTTCCCATGGACACGTTCTTTCGCGGTGACCTCGCCGCGCCCGGTGGGCGGCGGCTCGCCTGGCTCGATAGCCTGCTCACCGACCACGCGGTATTCCGGCTGGTATGGAGCAATGCCGGCGTGGTGGTGCCAGGGCGGCTCTACCGCTCCAACCATCCGACGCCGGCGCGGCTCCGCGCCATGGCGAGGCGCTGGCATCTCCGCACCGTGATCAATCTCCGCGGCCCTTGCGGCAACGGCTCGGACGCCCTCTCGCGCGAGGCGGCGGCGCGCCTTGGCCTTCGTTTCATCGACGCGCCGATCGCCAGCCGCACGCCGGGGCGCGCCGATCTGCTCGGCCTGATCGAAACCTTGCAAACCATGGCCGAACCGGCGCTGATCCACTGCAAATCCGGCGCCGATCGCGCCGGCTTCGCCGCCGCCGTGTTCTTGATCTTAAACGGCACCCCGGTCGCGCGGGCGATGGCCGCGCTTTCCTGGCGCTACGGACATTTCCGGACTTCCCGGGTCGGCATTCTCGATGCTTTGCTGCTCTCCTACGCGCGCGAGGCGGAGGGGCGGCTCTCCTTTCGCGACTGGGTGCGAGACGCGTATGACGAGATGGCGCTCAGGCGCGAATTCGCGGCGCGAGGGCTCGCGAGCTTTCTCGTCGATCGGGTATTGGCGCGGGAGTGAGGCGCTTGGAAAAAACTGTCGCGGAAAAAATTTCGGGAGGCCGAATGATGCAGGTCAGCGATGTGGTCGAAGAATTTCGTGGCCTCGACTGGGACGGACCGTTTCCAAAGGAGGCCCTCGCCCGCGCGGGCGATGCGCTGGAGGCGGGAAAGCTGCTCTATTTCCCCGATCTTGCGTTTCGTCTGCTGCCGGGAGAGGAGATTTTCCTCGATGATGCGGTGTCTGATCATAGCCGCAAGAATGTTAGCTTCGATCCGATCACCGGCCAGCTCGGGGCGACCACGCTCGCCGGGGCGGAGGAGAAGAAGCTCGCGGCGATGCTCGATCGCTTCGGCCGCCAGGCGCGCGCGCTCCTCGTCGGTCTCGTCCCGAACTATGAAATCGGGCTGGAACGCGCCCGCACCAGCTTCCGCCCCGTCGAGATCGCCGGCCGCCCGACCTCGCCGCGCCATGACGACAAGCGCCTTCATGTCGATGCCTTCCCCACGCGCCCGATGCACGGCAAACGCATTTTGCGAGTGTTTACTAATATCGCGCCCAACGACGCCGTTCGACGCTGGGAAATCGGTGAGCCTTTCACCGATTTTGCCGAGAAATTCCTCCCCCGCGTCCACAACCCTTTCCCCGGTACCGCCTGGTTCCTCGAGCGCATCGGCCTCACCAAAGGCCGGCGCAGCCCCTATGATTTTCTCATGCTCGGCCTGCATGACAAGGGCAAGCTCGATCTCGCCTATCAGCGCGAGGCACCAAGAGTGAAACTCGGCTTCCCGCCTGGCGCAACCTGGATGGTCTATACCGATCAGGCGCTGCACGCCGCGATGTCGGGCCGGTTTGCCCTGGAGCAAACCTTTCATCTGCCGATCGAACGCATGCTGCATCCCGAACGGGCCCCGCTTCGTGTTCTCGAGCGGCTCGCGGGCCGCCCCCTCGTCTGATACCGGTCCGCACGATCACATCATCGCACGATCGGGTTGCGTGTTTTCGGCGAAACCCTGGTTGGCGGGCCAGGGATCGGGTGCCATAAAACCTTATGCGTACGCTCTATCATCATCCCGCCTGTCCCTATTCGCGCAAGATCCGCCTTCTCTTGGCCGAAAAACGGCTCGGCTTCGAGGTCAGGCTGGAAAAGCCGTGGGAACGGCGGGAGGAGTATCTTACCCTCAACCCCGCCGGCACGGTGCCGACGCTGATCGAGGATAATGGCCTCGTCATCCCGGATTCGGCGGTGATCGCGGAATATCTCGACGAGGCCTATCCCGACACCTCTCTGATGGGCCGCACGCTCGCCGAGCGGGTCGAGGTGCGGCGGCTGGTTGCCTGGTTCGATGGCCGCTTCGCACAGGATGTCACGCGCAACCTGCTCGAGGAAAAACTGATGAAGCGCCTCGCCGGGCGCGGCCATCCCGATTCGGGCCTGCTCCGCCTCGGCTATGCCGGCTTGCGCGAGCATCTGCGCTATCTCGGCTGGCTTGCCGAGACGCGGAAATTTCTCGCCGGTGGCACGATTTCGCTCGCCGATTTCGCCGCCGCGGCGCACCTCTCGGCGCTCGATTTCGCGGGCGAAGTGGATTGGAGCCTGTCGGCGTCGGCGCGCGATTGGTATGCGCGGATCAAAAGCCGGCCGAGCTTCCGCGCCCTGCTCGCCGATCGCATCCCCGGGGTTGTGCCGCCGGCGCATTACGCCGATCTCGACTTCTGATGGAGCCCCATGATGAAAAAAAGAACCGAGGAAACGCCTGAGACTCTCACCGAACGCTTCCAGGCACTGCACGAATTCGTCCCCGCCGCCGAGCGCGCGCTCTCACGCGAGATCTGGGGCTATCTCGTCGGCGGCGCCGAGACCGAAACCACGGTTGCGCGCAACCGCGCAGCACTCGACTCGCTGGCGCTGCGCCCGCGCGTGCTCCGCGATGTCAGCGCAGTGAGCGCGGCGGCGGCGTTTCTCGGCCATCGCCTGCGGCTTCCGGTCGTGCTTGCCCCGGTCGGTTCGCTCGAATCCTTTCACCAAGAGGCCGGCGCCGCCGTTGCCCGCGCCGCCAGCGGCTTTGGGGTGCCCTTTCTCCTGAGTTCGGTCTCGCAGCCGAGCCTCGAGGACGCGGCGCGGGCAGCCGGCGCGGGCCCGCGAATTTTCCAGCTCTATGTGCGCGGCGACGGACCTTGGGTTGACGACCACGTCGCCCGCGCGATCGACGCCGGCTATGACGCGTTCTGCCTCACCGTCGATACCGCCCATTACAGCCGCCGCGAGCGCGACATCGCCAACCGCTTCGTCAAGCCCTGGCGTGCCAACCCCGACCGCGCGGCCATGGCCTTTCAGGCGGCGCTCAATTGGGACGATGTCCGCCGCTTCAAGGAACGCCACGCCATTCCGCTGATGATCAAGGGCATCGCGACGGCCGAGGACGCGGCGCTGGCCGCCGAGCTCGGGGTCGAGTTCGTCTATGTCTCAAACCATGGCGGGCGCCAGCTCGATCACGGGCTGGGGACAATGGCAATGCTGCCCGAGATCGTCGCAGCCCTGCGCGGGCGGGCGCGGATCATCGTCGATGGCGGCTTCTCGCGCGGCACCGATATCGTCAAGGCGATCGCCCTCGGCGCCGATCTCGTCGGGCTTGGCCGGCTCTATCTCTACGGCCTCGCCGCCGCGGGCGCGGCGGGAATCGGGCGCGTCTTGGAACTGCTCGAAGATGAAATCCGGGTGGCGCTCGGCCTTCTCGGGGTAACAAAGCTCGCCGAGCTTCACCCCGGCTTCGTCGCGCCGGCCCCGGTGATGGCCGCACCGCATGTCCACAGCGCCTTCCCGCTCCGCGATTTCGGGCCGAAACTATGAGCCTGCGGGCGCGCCTTCGCGCCATCCTCGCGGGCGACGCGCCGGTCTTTCCCGCCTCCGTCCATGACCCGCTGAGCGCCCGCGCCGCCGGCGATCTCGGCTTCGAGATGGCGATGCTGGGGGGCAGTGTCGCCTCGCTCGCCGTGCTCGGCCTGCCCGATCTCACTCTGCTGACCTTGAGCGAACTCGCCGGGCTCGTCCGCCGCATCGCCCGCGCTGCTTCTATCCCGCTTTTCGTCGATGGCGATCACGGCTACGGCAACGCCCTTAATGTCCGCCGCACGGTGGAGGAATTAGAGAGCGCCGGCGCCGCCGGGCTTTCGATCGAAGATACCGCGCTTCCCGCCGGGTTCGGGGCAAGCGGCACCGCTTTCATCCCGCGCGCCGAAGGGGTCGGGAAAATCCGCGCAGCTTTGGCCGCCCGCCGTGATCCCGCCTTGGTCATCGCCGCCCGCACCGGCGCGATCACCGCGCTCGGCCTCGCCGAGACCATCGAGCGGGCACGGGCTTATGCGGATTGCGGGGCGGATGCGCTGTTTCTGACCGGGATCAGAACCTGGGGCGAACTCGACGCCCTCGCTGGCGCCGTCTCCTGCCCGTTGATCCTTGGAACCCTCACCCCGGCGCTTGACGATCCCGCCGCTCTCGCCGCCCGCCGCGTGCGCATCGCCCTCCAGGGCCATCTCCCCTTTCAGGCCGGCTTCGCCGCGACGGTCACGACGCTCGCAGCACTCCGCGCCGGCGCCAAACCCGCGACCCTCGGCCGCTCGGAAGACGCCGCGCTGCTCCGCGAGACCGCCCGCGAACGTGCGTATCAGGCGGCGATGGACGATTATCTCAAGGAATGAGGGAAGAAGGGTTCTTTTTTGAAAAAAAGAACCAAAAAACTTTCGATGCGCGGGCAGCGCCTGCGGCGCTGCCCAATAGGCAAAACTCTATATCCGTTCTGGAGAACACCATGCCCGACAGTACCGACGCCGCCCCGCGCGCGAAAACCGTTCCGCCCAAACCGGCGGCGAGCCTCGTCGTTCTGCGCGAAGGACGGGAGATCCTCATGGGCATGCGCGGCGCCGGCCACCGCTTCATGCCCAACCGGCTCGTGTTCCCAGGTGGAAGGGTCGATCGCGCCGATCTCCGTGCGCCGGCGGCGACGCCACTTGCGCCCCATGTCCGCGCGCTCGTGGAAAAAAGCGCCTCAGCGGCGCTGGCGCACGGGCTCGCGATCGCCGTAGCACGTGAGCTGGAGGAGGAAACCGGGCTTTCCCTCGGCACCCCACCCGCGCTCGGCGCGCTCGATTACCTTTGCCGCGCAGTGACGCCGCCTGGCCTTCCGATCCGCTTCAATGCCCGCTTTTTCGTCATCGAGGCCAGCCACGCACGCGGCACCCTCGCCGGCTCGGGTGAGCTGGAGGGGCTGCGCTATTACCCGATCGAGGAGGCGCTGGCGCTCGATCTCGCGTTGGCTACGCGGTTCGTGCTGGAAAATCTCAAGCTCTGGCTCACGCTTTCACCGCAAGAGCGGGCGGCGCGGACCACCACGCCGCTGCTGCGCTTCCGCCGCGGGTTCACCGAGTGACCCGCGGCGGCACACGTCTCAGCCCATCGCCGCGCGCAGATTCTCGTCGATCTTGGCAAGGAAATCCTGGGTATTGAGCCAGGGCTGATCCTTGCCGATCAGAACCGCAAGATCCTTGGTCATGTACCCGCTCTCGACGGTGTCGATGCAGACTTTCTCCAAGGTTTCGGCAAATTTCGTGACCTCGGGCGTGCCGTCGAACTGGCCGCGATAGGCAAGGCCCCTTGTCCAGGCGAAAATCGAGGCGATCGGGTTGGTCGAGGTCTCGCGCCCCTTCTGGTGCTCGCGATAATGGCGGGTCACGGTGCCGTGCGCCGCCTCGCTCTCCACCGTCTTGCCATCCGGGCTCATCAGCACCGAGGTCATCAGGCCGAGGCTGCCGAAGCCTTGCGCGACGATGTCGCTCTCGACATCACCGTCATAGTTCTTGCACGCCCAGACATAGCCGCCCGACCATTTCAGCGCCGAGGCCACCATGTCGTCGATCAGCCGGTGCTCGTAGGTGAGGCCGAGCTTGGCGAAGGCATCCTTGAACTCGGCGTCGAAAATCTCCTGGAACACGTCCTTGAACATGCCGTCATAGATTTTCAGGATGGTGTTCTTGGTCGAGAGATAGACTGGATATTTGCGCGCGAGCCCATAATTGAAGGAGGCGCGGGCGAAGCCCTCGATCGAGGCGCGCGTGTTGAACATGCCGAGGGTGACGCCGGCGCCTTTGAAATCATGCACTTCCAGCATCTGCGGCGGGCCGCCATCGGCGGGAAGGTAGCTGAGCGTGACGCGGCCCGGGCCAGGGATTTTCGCCTCCGTCGCGCGGTAGATATCGCCGAAAGCGTGGCGGCCGATGACGATCGGCTGCGTCCAATGCGGCACGAGACGCGGGACATTGCGGCAGATGATCGGCTCGCGGAAAATCGTGCCGTCCAAGATGTTGCGGACGGTGCCGTTCGGGCTCCGCCACATTTTTTTCAGACCAAATTCGGCGACCCGTGCCTCGTCCGGGGTGATGGTCGCGCATTTGACGCCGACACCGTATTGCTTGATCGCGTTCGCCGCGTCGATCGTTACCTGGTCATCGGTCTTGTCGCGGTATTCGATGCCGAGATCATAGTATTTGAGGTCGATATCGAGATAAGGAAGGATCAGCTTTTCCTTGATGAACCCCCAGATGATGCGCGTCATTTCATCCCCGTCGAGCTCGACGACCGGGGTTTTCACCTTGATTTTTGCCATTTTTTCCTCATCGACCAGGGATTCACGTCATGCTGCGGCGCGCAAGATTTGCGCCGGGCGGACATTCGCACCAGGCGCGGCGGCGGACAAGGGCAGCGCGTTCAAAAAATTCCTATTGCGCACCGCCAACGCGCAAAATTGACGCGTGTTATCTCTATCAGCGCGATTGCTGGCCGGTGCGCGCCGGATCAGACTGAGGGTTGCGCGCAAAATCAAACAAATACCAGCCGCCCGTCTTGGAACGACCCGTCTTCAAACGACCGGCCTTCAAACCGCTAGTCATTCTTCGGCCGGCATATTATGGCAAGGCTGGCCGCAGTCGCTCTGGAAGGGTTGCAAGGCTCTCCACCGTATCGAAATCGCGCAGCACCGAATCGTCAGAGATATCGACCTCGGCGACCGCTTCGAGATGCTGATCGATGACGCCCTTCGCGCCGCCATCGCCGCGGAGCGCCGCGATTGCAGGAAAAAACCGCCGGTCCCAAAGCACCGGGTTGCCCCTGCGGCCGCGATGGATGGGAACCGCGATCAGCCGCCCTTCATCGGGGTCGTAGGTCTCGATCAGCCGCTCGATCACCCGCGCCGTCACCAGCGGCATGTCGCCAAGCGCGATCAGCGCCGCCTGCGCCTCGCTCGGCAGCGCTTTGATCCCGGCGCGGAGGCTGGCGGCAAGCCCCTCGGCGTAATCAGCGGCGGCAACGAACGTGACCGGCCGCCCGGCGAGCGCCGCCTTGATCTCCTCGGCGCGGTGGCCGACAACGACGAGGATCGGCCGCAGCGAGGACGACAGGAGGTTATCGACGACACGCGCGATCATCGGTTTGCCGGCGCGATCAGGCAGCAGAAGCTTATGATAGGGCGCCATGCGCGACGACTGACCGGCGGCGAGCACGATGGCGGCGATCACCGGCCGGCGCGGTGGCGCGGCGACAACCGCTGGCGGCACCGCCTTGGCGCGCGGCAGCGGGCGGGCGCTGATATCTTTCAGCAGGCCACCGACGCCGAGCCGCGTCACCGTCTCCGCCCCGACATCCAAGCCGGCGGCGAGACGGCGGAGCACGAAATCGATGCCGTTTGGTGTCGGGCTGCCGGCGCAACCGGGCAGCACCAGGGCGGGCTTATCGCCAATCCGGCCGACGCAGATGAGATTGCCGGGATCGACCGGCATGCCGAAATGGCGGATTTCGCCGCCCACCCGCACGATCGCCGCTGGCCCGACATCGCGGCGATCGACCACCGCCGAAGCCCCGGCGATCAGCAGCAAATCGGCATCCTGGGCGAGGAGCGCGCGCAGTTCCTCGGCGATCGCGGCTTCCTCGTGTCGCGAGCGGCGCGGCGGCAACAGGCCGCCGCCGAGGGCCGCGACCCGTGCCGCCGTCGCGGCAATGGTGTTTTGCGCGACACTCTCCTTGAGCCCGGGCAATTCGGTGAGCACGAGCCCGACCGTGAGCGGGCGGAAGGGATGGACCGCGAGCATTTTCCCCTCGCCCTGCGCCCACGCCTCGGCTTTCGCGACCAAGGCGCCGGGAACCGCGAAGGGGATGATTTTCACTGTCGCCACCATTTCGCCCGGCGAAACCGGCGTCGCGTCGGCCAAGGTGCCCAGCGTCAGCGCCTCATCGATGGCGTTGAGCCGGTCGACGGCGTCGCGATCGGCGGTGAAGAGGCCGTGGGTGGTGGCGCTGAGATTAACGCGCCCGGTGCCGGCGCGGCTGGCGACGATCCCCGGCGCCACGAGCGCTCGCGCAAGCCGGCTCGCCGCCTCGTTCTCGCCGACATCGCCCGGCTCCAGCCGCGCCGCGATCACCGACGCGTAGCCGGCCTCGCGCAACGCCGCGACGGCCGCGGCATCG
>JAJYXY010000133.1 GCA_021801465.1 Pseudomonadota bacterium | reverse complement strand
TGACGATGTTCTGCGAGCCGTTCATCATGAAAGTGAGGGTGCCGCCCTCGAGCGTTTTCAGCGTCGCCATGCCGTTGCCGGCGAGGATCAGCTTGCGGAGCGCGGTCGAGCTGTAATCGCCGGCGACCACGTGATAGGTGAGAATCTTGGTCAGCGTCGCCTTGTTCTCGGGCTTGACCAGGGTTGCGACCGTCCCCGGGGGCAGATCATTGAACGCCTCGTTGGTCGGGGCGAAAACCGTGAGCGGACCTTTGCCGTTCAACGCATCGACCAGGCCCGCCGCCTTCACCGCCGCGACCAGCGTCGTGTGGTCGGCGGAATTGACTGCGTTCATCACGATCGTTTTCGAGGGATACATCGCCTGGCCGCCGACCATGACGACGCTGTCCTGCGTCGCCCAGGCCCCGCCGGCGGCGAACGCCAGAGCCGTTCCCAAAGAAAGCGCGATCATTCGTTTCATCGACTGTCTCCTGTTGTTGGTGAGCGCGCGGCCATGGCTGCCGCTGTCACCGATACCGGCGAGCGGCGGCCGTGGATGCGGCCGGGCGCGATTTTTTTTCCACCCCCCTCCGGTGGGGCAGGGTTTGCGGCTATATCAGGAATGTCTGAACTCACGGCGGGAGAGCGCCATTGGCTGACGACCTCTTCGACGTAGAGCGCGCCGAACCGCGCCTCGAAGAGAGGCCAGTCGATCAGCCGCGCCAGCCGCGCCAGCCGCGCCAGGGGATGCCGCTGGTCGATGATATTCTCAAGGCACGAGCGAAATAGTTCGAAATCATCCGGCTGCACATTCAGCTTCGGCGGCATTCTTTCCACCACGTCAAACGCATGATGGTTGGCATGAAAAAGAAAGAATTACGATCGCGACGACCGCGCAATGCTTCAACCGTTTTGCAACGGTTTTCCGCCCAGGCCATGCAAACCTCGCAAATTCCAATATTGCCCACCCCTAAAAATTCATCGCCAGATCAAAAAAGTTCTATTTTTCACGGGCGATTGGCTATGGTGGCCTGACTCAAACAAAACAGCCTATGGAATTCCCGGCGCGGTTCAGATCGAAGCCTCGTATCGCCATACGAGACGACGAGAAAAGATCATGGATCGGTTCGTGTCCGCCGGCCAGACCCAGAGATTTCTCGCGACCCAAGACCAGATCATCACCCTGTTCCGCCCGAAACGCCATCGTCTCTCCGCCCGATCATTCCGCCACGGCCGGGCCGACGCGTTCTCACTCTGGGCCGATTATACAGCCAGCCTGGGCTCCTGATCGATCATGACCCAGGTCAATCGCACATCATCCAATCAACCTGACAATGCCGGCTCAATTGTTGACAGACGCTAGCATTGCGCCGCGAGCAGGCGTGCTGCATCTCCGTCAATGACTAGTCCTCTTGCGACCCCAGTGCGCAAGAGCGCTGCCACCGCAGCGACTTTTTCGATCCCGGCACCGAGCAGCACAACATCACGTCCGATCAGGCGCTGGAAATCGACCGCGAGCGCACGGCGTGACAGCGGGTGATCGATTCTTCGCCCCTGCGCGTCAAAGAATAGCCCGAGCGTGTCGCAAACGGCGCCGAGGCGGCGCAGTTCCGCCAAGTCATCGGCGCCGATCATGCTCCGCTGGCACAGCAGAGAGGTTTCGCTCAGCTCGCCGACGCTGATCAAATAGAGATCGGCATTGTGTGCCATAGCGAGCGCGGCCGCGACACTGCGCTGCGACAGCAAAACCGCCCGGTCGTCGATGCTGTCGGCGATGAAAGGAATGGGGAGAAAATGCCCTTCCCCGCTGGTGCGGGCGGCAAAGGCCTGTACCACCTCGAAGGTGTTCGAGGCGGAATTATGAGACAGCGATCCCATCAACGACACGAACCGCGCCTCCGGATTGCGCACACCCGTCAGATGCAGGGCCACTTGTTCCAGGGTCCGCCCCCAACTCACCCCGACGGTAAGCCGTCCTTGCGCCAGCCGGCCGCGCAATAGCGAGGCCGCAGCCGAGCCGACGGCGCGGCGCGCGATCACGCCCTGGGCCGCGGCGATCGCGGCGTTTGCGGTTTCCGAAAGCCCGGTCGGCATGGTCGCAAAACAAAAGTCGAGGCCAAATCGCGACGCGATCGTGCGCTCGATTTCGAGATCATGCACCGCGTCGTGATGGATGGTGACGCTCACCAGCCCGCGTTCGCGCGCCTCGGCAAGCAGACGGACGACGCGGCTGCGGTGAAGGCCAAGCTGCGCCGCCACTTCCTCCTGCGTCTTGCCGACCAGGTGATAGAGCCACGCGGCACGAACGATCAGAGCCTCGTCAGGCTCCTGGCCGAGATGGAGCGGCATCGGCCGCGAGGGATCGGGCTGGCTCATAGGCAAGCCTTGACAAAAGTCGCGGCCGGTGGCAAGTGTGCATGCAATCGTACATTTGTCGTTCAAAAAAACAATTGTGCGCCGCAGCGCGCATGATCGCGCCGTAACGGAGGACGTCCCGCGATGACCCAGCGTGCCAACCTGCCGCTGTTTGATCTCTATCGCACGATGCGCCGCATCCGCTCGTTCGAGGAGCGTGTCGCCGAACTCTATGTGCGCGGACTTTCGGCCGGCTCGATGCTGCATCTCTCAATCGGCGAAGAGGCGGCGGCGGCGGGCGTCTGTGCCGCGCTCAGGCCGGCCGACAGTTTCACGACACATCATCGCGGCCATGGCATTTTTCTCGCCCGTGGCGCCGATCCCAAGCGCATGATGGCCGAGATCGCCGGCAAGGCGGAAGGCTATTGCGCCGGCAAGGGCGGCTCGATGCATATCGCCGACATGGCGCTCGGCCATCTCGGCGCCAACGCCATCGTCGGCGGCGGCATTCCGCATGTCGTCGGCGCCGGGCTGAGCTACAAGCATCTCGGCAAGGATGCCGTCTCCGTCGCGTTCTTTGGCGACGGGGCGATGCAGCAGGGCATTCTCTATGAAAGCATGAACATGGCGGCGCTGTGGGCGCTGCCGGTATTATTCGTGTGCGTGAACAACCAATACGGCATGGGCACCAGGGTCGATCGCGCAACGCGGGTCACCGATTTTGCCGCCCGCGCAGGGGCGCTCGGCCTTCTCGCCGAAAGCGCCGATGGCGAGGACGTCACCGCCGTTTTCTCGGCGGCGGAAACGCTGGTCGCCGAGGCGCGCGGTGGGCATCCGGGCTTTCTCGCGATCTCCTGCTTTCGCTTCTTTGGCCATGGCCGGATGGACAAAAGCCCATACCGCAGCGCCGAGGAAGAAGAGGCCGGGCGCAAGCGTGACCCGGTGCTGCGTGCGCGCGCGGCGCTCGTCACGCGCGGCGAGAGCGATGAGGCGGCGCTCGATGCGCTCGACCTTGCCATCGCGCGCGAGATGGATGACGCGATCGATTTCGCCGCCGCCGCCGCGCCGCCGGCCTTTGACGCGCTGTTTCGTGATGTTTTCGCCCCCGGCGAGCCGGCGCCCGAGCCGCTGCGGGCGCGGCTCGATCGCGTGCTGGCAGGTGCCTGATGGATAGCGACACGCACTTGAGCGAGACCACCTACCGCGACGCGCTGCGCCGCGCGCTCGACGAGTCGATGCGCGAAGACCCGCGCATCATCGTTATCGGCGAGGAGGTCGGCCGTTATGGCGGCGCCTATGGCGTTACCAAGGATCTGATCGACAAGTTCGGGGACGCGCGGCTGATCGACACCCCGATCAGCGAGCCGGCGATCGTCGGGGCCGCGATCGGCGCGGCGATGACCGGGCTCAGGCCGGTCGCTGAGCTGATGTATGTCGATTTCCTCGGCCTGGTGATGGACCAGCTCGCCAATCAGGCCGCCAAGATCCGTTATATGTTTGGTGGCCAGATCGGCGTGCCGATGGTCCTTCGCACCCAAGGCGGAACCGGGCGTTCGGCCGGCGCGCAGCATTCGCAGAGCTTGGAGGGCTGGGTGATGCACACGCCCGGCCTGCGCCTCGCGATGCCGGCAACCGCCGCCGACGCCTATCATTTGCTGCGCCATGCTCTGACCTTGCCCGATCCGGTCGTCTTCATCGAGCACAAGGCGCTCTACGCCCGCAAGGAGTTGGTCGATTTTGCCGCGCCGGTCCCGCCTTGGGGGCAGGCGGTGATCCGCCGTGCTGGTGACGATGTCTGCCTCGTCGCCTATTCACGGATGGTGCATGTCGCGCTCGCGGCGGCAGAGCGACTGGCCGAGCGCGGCATCACCGCCGAGGTGATCGATCTCCGCACCTTGAACCCGCTCGACATGGCAACGGTTGCCGCCTCGGTTGCGCGCATCGGGCGGGCGGTGGTGGTGAGCGAAGGGTATCTCACCGCCGGGGTTGCGGCCGAGCTTGCTGCACGCATCAGTGAGGAATGCTTCGATTTCCTCGAAGATCCGGTGATCCGCATCGCCGGCGAGGATGTGCCGATCCCGGTTTCGCCGGCGCTGGAAGCGGCGGCGGTGCCGGATGCGGCGCTGATCGTCGAAACCGTTGCCCGGATGCTTGGCTGATGACGGCGCTGCTGACCCTGCCCCGGCTCGGCGAGACGATGGAGAGCGGGCGCATCGTCACCTGGCTAAAGCAGCCGGGCGAGGCGTTCCGGCGCGGCGAGACCATCGTCGAGATCGAGAGCGACAAGACCGTGGTCGAGTTGCCGGCGCTGGCTGACGGAACGCTGGTCGAGGTGCTGGCGCCGGCCGGGGCGGATGTCGCGGTCGGCGCGCCGCTCTGCCGCTATGAGATGGCCGGCGCGGCCCCGCCCGAGGCCGGTGCGCCCAGAGGCGTCTCCGTTGCCGCGGTCGCCGAGACCATGCCGGCGCCCGCCGCGCCCGCCCCTTCGCCGCCGCCGAAGGAGACCGGCCGTCGGCGCGCGACCCCGCTTGCCCGCCGTCTGGCGGCGCGCGAGGGGATCGATCTCGCAGCCCTCGCGGGTAGCGGCCGGCGCGGCCGGATCGAAGCGCGTGACGTGCGCGCGGCCGTCACCGGCTCTGCGCCTGACGCGCTCGCGGTGCGACGCTGGCCGGCGAGCGGTGCGCTGCGTCGCACGGTGGTGCTGGTGCACGGTTTCGGTGGTGACGCGCAAACCTGGGCACTGTTGGCGACGCATCTCGCACGCCAGGGATTTGCCGTTTCCGCCCCCGATCTTCCCGGCCACGGCGCGACCATCCTCCCCGCCGACACGCTCGATGCACTCGCTGAGCCGCTCGCGCCGCTGCTCGTGGCACACGCGCCGGTGGAGCTGGTCGGGCACTCGCTCGGCGGTGCGGTTGCGGCCCTGCTCGCGCGCCGGCACCCAGAGCGGGTCGCGCGGCTCACGCTGATCGCCCCGGTCGGGATCGGTGATGCGATCGACGCCGATTTCGTCCACGGCCTCGCCGCGGTTCGAAGCGCGGGTGGGCTCGCGCATCTGCTGCGCCGCCTCTCGCCGCACCCACCAGCCCTTTCGCCCGAGCAGCTCACCACGATGGCCGAGCGCCTGGCGGTGGGGCACCTTGCCGCGCTCGCCGAGGTAACCGCCGGCGGCGGGCGTCAGCAGATCGACATCCTGCCGGTGCTGGCGGCGTTGCCGATGCCGGTTCGCGTCGTCTGGGGCACGGCCGATGTCATCATTCCCTGGGCGCAAGTGCAGAACCTGCCGCCACGCATTGCGATCCACCTGATCGCCGGCGCCGGCCACATGCCGCAATGGGACGCGCCGCAGCCTATCGCCGCCTTGTTCGACGGCTGACACATCACCGCGCGGGCGCAACCGCGAGGGTGTTTTGAGGAGGAGACTGATGGAAAACGATACGCAAATTCCCGACTTCGCTTCGAGGCGCGCCTTGCTGCAAGGCCTCGGCCTCGGTGCCGCCGCCTTGGCCGGTCCGAAACTGGCGCAATTCGCGCTCGGCAGCACGCCGGCACGAGCCGCGGAGGGCAAGCCGGTGAAACTCGCCGTGGTCGCGCAGCAAATGGCGGCGCAATCCGACCAGCGCGCGTGGGCGGGGTTTCAGCAATGGCTCAAGACCACCGGCCTCGATAAAACCTGGCAGGTGACACAGACCGACGCCAAAGGCGATCCTGGCGCGCTGGTCAGCCAGATCGAAGACGCGATCACCGCCAAATCCGACGCCATCATGGTATTGTTCGGGACATTGACCGCAGCCCACAGCGCGCTCGCCGATCTCGAACGCAGCAAGATCCCGTTCTTCAGCCTCGATTCCGGCTGGCAGGCGCCGGCGCTTGCGGACATCACCAGCAATAACTGGGTGATGGGCGGTGCCTTTGGGCAATATATGGTCGAGCGATTGCTCGCGGATGGCAAGCAGAAGGCCAATATCTGTGCAATCATTGCCAATTTCCATCACGGTACGCGCAAGCGCGGCAAGGTGATGAAAGCAATCCTCGGAGAAAATGAATGGATTAGCCTGAAAGCCGAGCGTGTTATTCAGTATCAGGGATTCTTCGAGACCACCCAGAACGCCGTCAATGACTGGCTGACACGCTTTGGCGATGAGCTGGACGCGATCTGGTGCCCGTGGGACGAGCCGGCGATGGCCGCTGCAGAAGTCATCCAGGCGCACAAGCTCGAGCACAAGGTCTTCGTCGTCGGCTGCGACGGCCATCCGACGGCGCTGGAGCGGATGCGCAATCCGGATTACCCGCTGGTTGCGACCTGCGCGCAGGCCTTCGAATTGTGGGGGGCTTATGGCGGCTGGATGGTGAACGAGATCGTCGGCAAGGGGCGTTCGGCGAAAGAGGTCGTGCCGGTGCCGACGGTCGATTTCCCGGCGCCGCTCCTGGTCAAGGGCGTCAATATTCCGCCGGCCGGCAAGCCTACCTATGACGCGACCGATCTCTACTACATCTATCGCGACCGTGCCGTCGCGGGCATGAAGGGCTGAGCATGGCGATGAGACCACCTCGTCTCTCCGCCCGCGCGGTTCGCAAGAGTTTTCAGGCGACGTGTGCGGTGGACGGGGTGGATCTCGATCTTCATGCCGGCGAGATCCTGGCGCTGGTCGGGGCCAACGGCGCCGGCAAATCGACGCTGGTGAAGATTCTCTGCGGCGCCATCGCGGCCGATGACGGGCAGATCGCGATTGACGGGCGGGTGGTCGCTTTCCGTGCCGTGGCCGATGCGCTCGCCGCCGGTATCGCGGTTGCGCATCAGCAGGTCGCGATCATCCCCTGCCTCGACGGGGCCGAGAATATCATGCTCGGCCGCGAGCCACGCCGTTTTGGGCTGATCGACCAGGCCGCCCTGCGCCGCAAGGCGCAGGCGCTCGCCGACCGCGTCGGGGTTGCGATCGATCTGGCGCGGGAGTGCGGCACGCTTTCGCTCGGCGAGACCAAGATCCTCGATATCCTCAAGGCGGTGGCGCATGATCCGGCCGTCCTGATCCTCGATGAGCCGACGGCGTCGCTCTCGCTCGCTGAAAGCCGGCGGCTGTTTACTTTTCTTGATGAGCTGAAGGCGCGCGGCCTCGCCATTCTGTTCATTTCACATCATTTAAACGAGGTCTTTGCCCATTGCGATCGCGTCGCGGTACTGAAGGACGGGCGGAAAGTGTTCGACGGCTCGGTTGCCGCAGCGACGCCGGCCGACGTCGTGCGCCTCATGGTTGGCCGCGCGATCGAGGATACCAAGAGGGAAAGCGATGGTGCGGCGGGTGATGGCGACCTCGCCCTTTCGCTGCGGGGCGCGCGGGTCGGGCGGCTTGCGATCCCGGCACTCGACATCCGGCGGGGTGAGATCGTCGGTATCGCCGGGGTTCTGGGCGCGGGGCAAACCGAGCTGCTCGAACGCCTCGCCGGTGTCCCGCATGGCGCATCTGCCGCGAGCGTAAGGCTCCCCGGCCTTGCGCGGCTTCCGCACAGTGTCGCCGAGGCGATCGCTGTTGGCGTCTATCTCGTCGCCGATAACCGCATTCGAAAGGCGCTGTTTCCGGGCCTCGACGTGCAGGAAAACCTTGCGAGCGGCGCACTCGGCGTGCTGAGCCGCCATCTCTTCATGCAGCCGGGGGCGGAAGCCGGCGCCGCGCGGGACGTTATCGCCCGGCTCGGCATCAAATGCCATGGCCCGCGTCAGGACGTCATGACCCTCTCTGGCGGCAATCAGCAGAAGGTTGCCTTCGGCCGCTGGCTTTTGCGCATGGCGCGTGATCTGCAGGCGCCGCCGCCGCTCCTCCTCCTCGACAACCCGACCGAGGGGGTCGATGTCGGCGCCAAGGCGGAAATCTACGCGCTGATCCACGATTTTGCCCGCAAGGGTGCCGCGGTGCTGGTCGCCAGCGCCGAATTCGCCGAGTTGCTGGCGCTGTGCGACCGCGTCCATTGCATCGCCCATCACCAGCTCGGCGCCGCCCGCCCCTGCGCCGGGCTCACGGAAGACCGGCTTTTGCTGGAGGTTGCCTGACATGAGCACGAGCGACACGGAAGTCCCGCAGGCGCTTGCCGACGCCGAGGGCGCGCGGGTTGCCAATTTTCTCGCCTGCTATGGTACCGTGCTCGCGGCGGTCGCGATTTTCATCGCATTCTCGCTCGCCAGCAATCGCTTCGTCTCGGCCGCCAATCTCGGCAATATTCTCGTTCAGATTTCGGTGCTGATGGTGGTGTCCTCGGGCCTCACCGTCGCGGTCGCGAGCGGCGAGTTCGATCTTTCGGTCGGCGAGGTCGCCGGGCTTTCGGGTGTGCTCGCGGCGGGGATGATGGTGTGGGCGAAGCTGCCGGTCGCGCTCGCCATTCTCGCGCCGGTCGCATGCGGCACGGCGATCGGCCTCGTTAACGGATTTTTGGTGACGCGGCTGCGGATCCCCTCCCTGATCGCGACCCTGGCGATGGGGCCGATCGCGCTCGGCGCCAATTATGCCTATGACGGCGGTGACTCGATTTATGCGACCTTTCCGGAGTCATTTTATTATATCGCAACCGGCCGGCTGTTCGGCATCATCCCCGTGCCGATCGTCATCGCGCTTGTCGTTGTCGCGGTTTTTTATGTCCTCCTCAATCGCACGCGTATCGGCCGCGCCATCGTCGCGACCGGGGCCAACATCCAGGCGGCGCGGCTTTCCGGCATCGCCGTCGATCGCTGCCGGGTGCTGGCGCTGGCGCTTTCTGCCTTCGGCGCGGCGATGGGCGGGATTATGCTGACGGCGCGGCTCGGCACCGGCCAGCCGGGCGCCGGCGAGCCCTATCTGCTCGATAGTCTGACCGCCGTGTTCCTCGGCATGACCGCGTTCAAGCCGGGGCGGGCGACGGTGCAGGGCACGTTGGTCGGCGTCGTCATCATCGGCATGCTCGATAACGGCCTCAATCTGCTCGGCGCCCCTTTCTATCTGCAAAACGAGGTGCGCGGCGTGGTGATGATCGCTGCCGTCAGCCTCGCCGTGCTGCGCGGCGAAATCCGGTTTTTCTGACCCAAAGGACGAGACATCATGAACCAGCCCGAGGAGCGGCGCATCGCCCTTGTTACCGGCGCGAGCCGCGGCATCGGCCGCGCCATCGCCCTCGCTCTTGCCGCTGCCGGCTTCGATCTCGCGCTGAACGATATCGCCCGCCAGCGCGCCGCGCTCGATCAGGTATGCACGGAGGCAATAGCGCATGGCAGCAAGGCGCTCGCCGTGCTCGCCGATGTCTCGCATCGCGATGAGGTGGAGAAAATGGTTGCCGACATCATGGCCGCGTTTGGCCGGGTCGATGCGCTGATCAATAACGCTGGCATTTTGATCCCGAGTCCGATCGTCTCTTTGGCCGAATCGGACTGGGACGCGGTGATGGATGTCAACGCCAAGGGCACGTTTCTCGTCACGCAAGCCGTCTTGCCCCATATGCGGGCGCACAAATATGGCCGCATCGTCAACATCGCCTCGATCGGTGGTAAGCATGGCGCGCCGGCGCAGGCACACTACTCCGCGTCGAAAGCGGCGGTGATGGGGTTTACCCGCGTGCTTGCGCAAGAAGTCGGTGCTGACGGCATCACCGCGAACTGCCTTTGCCCTGGCATCATTGTGACCGATATGGGCCGCACCAATCTCGACGACCCGGAAACGCGCGCGCAGTGGATCCGCATCACCGCGCTCCGCCGCCTCGGCCAACCCGATGACGTCGCCGGGCCGGCGGTTTTCCTCGCCTCCGACGGCGCCGCGTTCATCACCGGGCAGACCCTCAATGTCTGCGGCGGGATCGTCTTCAGCTGATTGCAAGGAATACGGTGAGACTGGGGTTGCCGTACGATTTGTTAGAAACTGCGCGGCAAGCGATTATTCGTATAGGCCAGATGTAACATATCCCTCCGGCGTGACTTTCGATTACCCACATTTTTGAGAGGTTTGGGGTTGGGTATTGCCCGGCTCGAATCGTGTGTGATTATGGGATGGCCCGCCCCTCTCGTGGCGATCGGGTAGGATCGCCGCTGGTTTGGAGAGAGGAGCAGAGCGATGGATATCGTGATTCTCGGCATCGATCTTGGCAAGAACTCTTGCAGC
>JAJYXY010000086.1:9295-10520 GCA_021801465.1 Pseudomonadota bacterium | reverse complement strand
TTACTGGCATTTGATCGAACATTCCGAATGGGCCGATCTGACGCGTTTTGGCGCGAGCGGCGCGGTGATCACGGTCACCGGGCGCGTCGTCGACGGCGACGGCGCGCCGGTGGCCGACGCCGCCATCGAGATCTGGCAGGCCGACCCGCCGAGCGATGACAATTTCCCCGGCTTTGGCCGCGCGCGCTGTGATGCCGAAGGGCGGTTTCAGTTCCGCACCCTCAAGCCCGGCCCCGTCGCCGGGCGCGGCAACGCCTGGCAGGCGCCGCATCTGGCGCTCGCGCTGCATGCCCGCGGCGTGCTCAAGCCGCTATTCTCGCGCCTCTATTTCGCCGGCGATCCGCGTAACGAGAGCGACCCGCTGCTCACCGCCATCACCGATCCCGCGCGCCGCGCGACTTTGCTTGCGCACGAAACCAGCCCTGGGCATTGGCATCTCGACATCCGCCTCCAAGGCCCCGGCGAGACGGTGTTTCTCGAGCTTTAGGTAGAAAAATGTTCTTTTTTGAAAAAAAGAACCAAAAAACTTTTGTCTGTTGGGTGGTGCCGCAGGCCCCGTCGCCATGGCGGTGAACCCCGCCGACAGCCCGATTTTCGGCACGCTTTATGGCGCCGAGACGATGCGAGCGGTGTTCGATGAGCGCGCACTGCTCCAGCGCATGCTCGATGCCGAGGCGGCGTTGGCCCGCGTCGAGGCGCGGCTCGGGCTGATCCCGGAGGCGGCGGCAGCAGCGATCACCAGCGTCGCGCGCGTCGAAGCGCTCGACCTCTCGGGCCTGCCGGCGAGCACGCGTAATGTCGGTTATCCGGTGGTCGGACTGGTCGCCGCCCTCTCGCGCGCCGCCGGCGCCGAGGCCGGGCGCTGGACGCATTGGGGGGCGACGACGCAGGACATTCTCGATACCGCCGTCGCCCTTCAGGTCAAGGCGGGGCTCGCCCTGCTGCGGTCCGATCTGCTTCACCTGATCGCCGCCCTCGCCGAGCAGGCGCAAGCGCATCGCGCGACGGTGATGGCCGGGCGTACCCATTTGCAACACGCGCTGCCGATCACCTTCGGGCTCAAATGCGCGGTCTGGCTTGCGCCGCTCCTCTCGCATGTCGAACGGCTGGACCAGCTCCGCCCGCGCGTCGCGTTGGTGGAACTCGGCGGCGCGGCGGGAACGCTCGCCTCGCTCGGCGCCGACGGGCTCGCGGTGATGGCGGGATTGGCCGAGGAATTGGCGCT
>JAJYXY010000086.1:0-9285 GCA_021801465.1 Pseudomonadota bacterium | reverse complement strand
GCTCGGCGTGCCGCCGCTTCCCTGGCATGTGCGTCGCGAGGGCCTGGCCGAGGCGGTGTCGTTCCTCGGCCTTCTCTGCGGCAGCCTCGGCAAGTTCGCCACCGACATCATCCTGCTCGCGCAAACCGAACTCGCCGAGGTCGCCGAGCCGCATGCGCCGGGGCGTGGCTCGTCCTCCACCATGCCGCAAAAGCGCAACCCGATCGCCGCCGAATACGTGCTCGCCGCGATGCGCGCGGTGCAGGCGCTGGTGCCGCTGATGCAGGGCGCGATGGCGCAGGATTTCGAGCGCGCAACCGGCCCCTGGCAGGCCGAGCCTTTGGCGCTGCCGCAGGCTTTCGTTCTCACCCACGGCGCCGTCCGCCATGCGCTCTTCATCGCCGAAGGCATGGTCGTCGATCCCGCCAGGATGCGCGAAAACCTCGATGCGACCGGCGGGCTGATCGTTGCGGAAGCGGTGATGATGGGGCTCGCGCCGCTCATCGGGCGCGAGGCCGCGCATCACGCCGTGCAGGTCGCGTGCGATCGCGCGCGGGCGGAAAAAATCCCGCTCGCGAAGGCGCTCGCCGCCTTCCCCGACATCGCCGCGCGGCTCGATGGCGCGGCGCTCGAAAAATTGACCGATCCCGCGAATTATCTCGGTAGCAGCGATGATTTCATCGCGCGGGTGCTAGCCGATGCCGCACCCTTGCTCGCCGGCACCAGCGCCGGGGATCGCGAGCCCGCTCACACCTGAGCGGCGCGGACGATATGATCGACATAGGCCCGGCGCTCATCGAAGCGGCGGGCCACGGCCTCGTCGTCGCGGGCGAGCGCGTCGAGATCGGTTGCCGCGAAGTCGAGCACGCCCATCGTGCCGAAGCCTTTTCGCACCATCTCGCCCCAGAGGCCGATATCCTTCACCGTCGGCACGATGCGCGTAAAAAGCCGCTGGCGGAACGCGGCGAGAGAGCCGCTTTCATGCAAAAAGGCAAGGCATTCCTTGACCGGAAGCGAAAGCGCCGACCACAGCTCGATCGCATCGAACCGATCGCGCATCAAATAGCACGCCTCGACGAGAAATTCCTCACGCTCAGCGCGCTCGGCCTCGGTCAGATGCGGGTAATAATCCCGCAGCGCAAGGCGGCCAAAGGCGACGTGGCGCGCTTCATCTTCCATCACATAGGCATTGACCGCCGCCGCGAGCGGGTTTTGCGCTTGATCGCGGATGCGCGCGAAGGCGGCGAGTGCGAGGCCCTCGATCACCACCTGCATGCCGAGATAAGTCATGTCCCAGCGGCTATCGCGCAGCACTTGATCGAGAAGTTCGCGCAACGGCGCGGTCATCGGGTAGGCGATGCCAAACTTGCCGATCAGTTTCTTATAGACTTCGACATGGCGCGCTTCATCCATCACCTGCGTCGCGGCGTAGAATTTCGAATCGAAATCCGGAACCTGCTGGACGATCTTCGCCGCGCAGAGTAACGCGCCTTGTTCCCCCTGGAGGAATTGCGAAACGTTGAACGCCTGATGATGGCGGCGGATTTCCGATTGCTCGGCGCGCGACATGCGTTGGAAAAATGGCGCGTCGTTGATTGGCAGCGCCTCCGGCGGAAGCTGTTGCGGATCCTCGGGGTCGAGCTCAAGGCTCCAATCGATGCGCTGATTGGCATCCCACTGCATCGCCTTGCCGCGCTCATAAAGATTGAGCAGGCGGCTGCGTTCAGGCGCGAAATCCCAGTTGAAAACGGTGGTGAAATCCTGTGGCACTTGCCAGCGTTCCGGTGCGTCCGGAATGGCGTAGAGATCGCGGAATGGCATGATTTTTTCCTCCCTCGGGCCTTGCGCGAGATTGGGCCCAAGGCACCACCGTTTACAAGGGCGAGTCTGGCACCATGACGTGACCTTTTCAATCGAAAAACCAAAGCGCGGGCGGAAACCAAAGCGCAGTTCGCTGTGCCCGGCTGCGCGCCAAACGCCAGGGTTGACGGTGATGACCCATCCCCCGCGTTCGGCACCCACTCACGTCCCCGGTCGCGCGCGGAGCGTGTCGCGAAGATGCGCGCGATCGGCGAGCCGGCGCAGCAACGGCCCGCGATCGGTCATCTCGACGACGGCAAGCGAGGCCACCGGCGCGTCAATCCGGTCGCGATAGCGGCCGAAATCGATGCCGAGCAGCGAACACAGCATGATCCGGATCGTCGCCTTGTGCGAAACCACCAAAACATCGCCGGCGCGATGGCGGTATAAAATCTCATCGAGCACCGCCGCACTCCGCCGCGCGACATCGACGCCACGTTCGCCGCCATTGGGCGCGTTCCAGCCAGGATCAGCAAGCCACCGCACATAATCATCGTGGAATTGCGCGTTGACGGCCTCCTGCGTCATCCCCTCCCACGCGCCATAGGCGATCTCCCTCAAACCGTCGCGGCGCTGCACGGAAAGGCCGAGCGCATCACATAACGGAAGCGCGGTATCGAGCGCGCGCCGAAGCGGGCTGCAATAGGCCGCCTCCCACCGCAGCGCGCGATAGGCGCGCGCGAAATCCGCCGCCATATCGTGGCCTTCCGGCGTCAGATCGAGATCGAGAATGCCACAAAAACTGCCGCTCTGGCTCGATTGCGTTTCGCCGTGGCGGAGAAAATGAAGCCTGACGCTCATCGTCTCAATTCCCGCTCATAACCCCGCCGCGCCAGAGTGGCCGTGGGTGAGGGTGGGGGGGAAGGGAAGGGGGAAAGCGCTTCTTTTTTGAAAAAAAGAAGCAAAAAACTTTTCCCCCCAGCCGAGATCATCGCCCCTTGAAGGTGGGCTTTCGTTTGGCAACAAAAGCCTCGCGCGCCTCGCGATGGTCTTCGCTCATGCCGGTGCGCGCTTGGTGAAAGGCCTCGAGATCGAGGACGTCGGCAAGACTCTCGGTTTCGGCGGCGAGGAGATTCCGTTTCATATAGGCGTACGCAAGGCGCGGGCCCTCGGCGAAGCGTCTGGCGAGCGCTTGCGCCTCCGCCATCAGCGCACCATCGGCAACCACACGGCTCACGAGATCGAGACGATGCGCCTCGCGCGCATCGATCGGCTCGCCAAGGAGATAGAGTTCGCGCGCCTTCGCCGGGCCGGCGAGCTTGGTGACATGATAGGAGCCGCCGAAATCGCCGGAAAATCCCACCCCCGCGAACGCCGTGCCAAACCGCGCCGATTCCCCGGCAAGCCGCAAATCACAGGCGAGAGCAAGCCCGAGCCCGGCACCGAAAGCCGGGCCATTGATCGCGCCAATGATGATTTTCGGCGATTGGCGCATGAGAAGAATGAGATGATGGCGCAGACGAAGCTCAGCCGCACGGCGCTCCATGCTGTCATCGGTGCGCGCCGCCATCGCCTTGACATCGCCACCGGCACAAAAGGCGCGCCCCGCGCCGGTAAGGATGACAGCGGCGATCTCGGGGTCGGTGGCAACGCGGTGCAGCGCCGCGATCAACCCATCCAGCATCTCCGCCGAAAAAGCGTTCAGCCGCTCCGGCCGGTTCAGGGTCAAAGTCGCGATGCCGCCGTCATTGGTCTCGATTAGATCGCCCATTGGCTTCCTCCAGGTTTGATTCAGAGGAAGCCTAGACCGCAAGCTCAGCCGGGAGAAGAGCCGAGATGCGGCCAATCCGCCCGGATCGACCAATGAAACACCGTCTCGCCCCGCCGCTCGACGAAGCCGCGCGCCGCAGGCGCCGCGGCCGCGCGCCACAGCGTGGCGGAAAACGCCTCCACCCCCGGCATCAAAAGCCGCGCCCAGCCGGCATAGGCGGCGAGCAGGGCTTCGGCCGCGGCCCTGCCGCCAAAGCCGATCAGCTCGGCGCCGGTGCAAAGCGCGAGCGAGCGCCGCGCGGTATCGACGAGCCCAATCGCCGCGACATCGAACGCGCCGCCCGCCGCCCCAGCGACCTGCGGGCTCACCGCCGCACCCGCCGCCGCGCTCGCAAAGACGGTAAAGCGCGGCTCGGTTTTGGTGAGGAAGGAGCGGAAGGAAATCGTCGCCAGCGAAAACGGCAATGGCGCATAGCGCGTGCGGCCGAGCGGCATCGGCAGGCGCAGCGTCTCGGCCAGCGCCACCTCCTCCCAAAGCGGCAGAGCGGCGAGCACGCGCGGCGCGTAATCGCCGGCGGCGAGCGCCCCGGTCGGGTAGATGAAGCAGCTCGCAAGCGAGGCTTCGAGCGCGAAACCGCCATCGTCCCTGCGCCGCAGCAACAAAACATCGTTGCCGAGGCCCTTGATCTGAAACGGCGCGAGCAACAGCCCGCCCGGCGCCACGGCGTCGAAAAACGGCGCCGGCAGCGCAAAAATGCCGGTGGTGAAAATGATGCGGTCGAACTGGCCGAGTTCGGCGAGCGCCTGGCCGTCACCCGTCACCACGGTGGCGTTGGTGATGCCGGCGGCGGCGAGCGATTGGCGGCTCTGCGCCGCGAGCGCGGGGATGATCTCAACCCCGACCGCTTCCCCCCGCTCGCCAACCGCGCGCGCGATCAGCCCAAGCATCCAGCCGCCGCCCGAGCCAATCTCCAACACCCGCTGGCCGGGCTGAAGATCAAGGAGTTCCAGCAGATGAAAAACGATCGAGGGCTGCGAATTGGTCGATGTCAGCGGCTTGCCGGCGGCATCGGCATAGCCGAGCGGCGCATCGCGATAAATCGCCTGGAAATGTGCAGAAATCCCGCCCGCGCCGACATCCTGCGCGGGCCCGCCGGCGCCGGTGATATAGCGCTGGACGAAAAGATGCCGCGGACAGGCCAAGGCCGCCGCGCGGAGCCGCGCGCCAAGCCCGCGCGAAAGCCCGTTGGCGCGCAGCGTCGCATCGATTTCGTTGACAAAATCCTCGAGAATGCCCGAAAGTCCCGCGTGCGCAGAGATGCCAGGCGGAGTAGGTGAAAGCGCCGGAATGGCGGTCATGGTTGGCATGGCGGGCATCGTCTCCGTGCAAAGCGATCAGAGAAGACCACGAAAACCTTAGCGAAACGTGTAGATCCGCCGGTGCTCGGCGCCTGCCTGCCGCCGTGTTGTCATTTGGCAGCAACACGAGAGTGAGATAGAACCGCAGCGCCGCGTTCGGGCGGCGAAGGAGAGGAGTTCGTCCATCATGATCCCGCCGCGTGGCCGCCATTTCTTCGCCAATCCCGGCCCGACCAATATCCCCGACAGCATCCTGCTCGCGACCGCGCATGCGTCGATCGATTTCAACGATCCGTCGTTTTTTACCGTCTATGAGGCGGGAAGGGCCGGGCTCAAGCGGGTGTTGCGCCAGGAAAACGGCGAATTATTCCTCTATACCGCCTCCGGCCATGGTGCGTGGGACGCGACACTTTCCAACCTCTTCTCGCCCGGCGACCGGCTGTTGATGATCGAGTCGGGCTATTTTTCCGAGACCTGGGCGGCGATGGCAGCGCGGCTTGGCCTGGTCATCGAGACGGTGGCGGCTGATTGGCGCCATGGGGTGGAGATCGCTGCGGTGGAAAAGGCGCTGCGGGCCGACAGCCGCGGCCAGATCCGCGCCATTTGCGCCGTCCATAACGAAACCGCGACCGGGCTTTCGCTGCCGCTTCCCGCCATCCGCGCGGCGATCGATGCCGCCCGCCATCCCGCCCTGTTCCTCGTCGATACCATCTCCTCGCTCGGCAGTTTCGAGTTCCGCATGAGCGAGTGGGGGGTGGATGCGGTGGTCGGCGGCAGCCAGAAAGGGCTCATGCTGCCGGCGGGAATGAGCTTCACCGCGGTCTCTGAGCGCGCCTTCGCCGCCCATAAGGAATCGCGGCTGCCGCACGGATATTTCGACTGGTCAATGATGCTCGCCCGCCCGCATAAAAGCTTCATGGGCACGGTGCCGGTGACATTCTTTTATGGTTTGCGCGAATCGCTCCGCCTGATCGAGGAGGAGGGGCTGGAAAACGTCTTTGCCCGCCATCACCGCCTCGCGCGCGGGGTGCGCGCTGCGGTGAAGGCGTGGTCGGGCAATCGCGGGCCGGAATTGTTTTGCACCAATCCCGACCGTGCCTCTGATTCGGTCAGCGCCATCCTCATGCCCGAGGGCTTCGATGCCGAGACGGTGCGCACGATCGCCCGTGAGCGCTTCAATGTCTCGCTCGGCGGCGGGCTCGGCCCCTTGATGGGGAAGGTTTTCCGCATCGGCCATCTCGGCGATCTCAACGAGGCGATGGTGATGGGGACGCTGGCCGCGGTCGATATGAGCCTCTCGCGCGCCGGCATCCCGCATGGCGGCGGCGCGCTGGAAGCGGCGATGGCGGCGTTTGGCGACTGAGCGGCGGGGATCAGACGCCAAGATAGATCTGGCGCACATGGTCGTCGCGCGCGAGGTCGGCGCTTTGCCCTTCGCGCACGATCCGGCCATGTTCGAGGAGATAGACCCGGCTTGCGACCCGAAAGGCGACGCGGGCATCTTGCTCGACGAGCAAAATCGCCGTCCCCGCCGCCTTGATCTCGCGAATGGCGTCGAACAAAATCTGTTTCAGGCGCGGCGCGATGCCGACCGAGGGTTCATCGAGCAGCAAAAGCGCGGGGCGGCCCATGAGCGCGCGGCCGATCGCGACCATTTGCTGCTCGCCGCCCGATAGCGTTGCCGCCTGCTGGTTCTGGCGTTCGCGCAGCACCGGGAACAGCGTGAAGACGCGCGCGAGATCGGCCGCGATCGCCGCCCGGTCGCGGCGCAGATAAGCGCCGAGGAGGAGATTTTTCTGCACCGTGAGATCCGGGAAAAGATGCCGCCCCTCCGGACAATGGCCAACGCCGGCGGCGACCACCTCATGCGCGGCAAGCGTGTCGAGCGGCCGCCCCTCGAGGGCAAGACGCCCGGCGGTGGCCGCAACGGCGCGCGAGATCGCCTTCAAGAGCGTCGATTTACCGGCGCCGTTGGGGCCGAGCACGGCGACCAGCTCGCCGCGCTCGACATGGAGATCGATCCCGTCGAGCGCCAGCGCCTTGCCGTAATGCACGACGAGGCCGGTGACTTCAAGCAGTGCCATGCGGCGCCTCATCGGCCTCGGCGGCGGGGTCGGCCGCATCGTCGCGCCCGAGATAGGCTTCGATGACGCGGGGATGGCGGACGATCTCGGCCGGGGTGCCGCTGGCGATCACGCGGCCGAAATCCATCGCGATGACCCGGCTCACCAACTGCATGAATTCGCGCAGACGATGTTCGATCAGCAGGATGGTCAGCCCCTCGGCGGCGTGCAGCCGGCGGATGAGCGCGGAAATCGGCTCGATTTCGCTCGTCCCGAGGCCGGCGAAAGGCTCATCGAGGAGCAGGAGGCGCGGTTTGGTGGCCAGCGCGCGGGCGATCTCTAAGCGCCGCAGATCGCCATAAGGCAGCACCTCGACTGGTGCGGCGGCGCGATGGGCAAGCCCGACCGCCTCCAAAATGGCGCGGGCGCGGGCGAGCGGTGCCTCCTGGCTCCGCGCGCGCGGGGCAAGGCAGCCGACCATGACGTTTTCGAGAACGCTCATCCCGGCGAAGGGACGGCAGAGCTGAAATGTGCGCGCGAGGCCACGATTGACGATCTGATGCGGCGCGTGCCCGGCGAGATCTTTCCCCTCGAAACGAACGCGGCCCGAGTCGCGCGGCAAAAATCCGGTGAGCAGATTGAACAGCGTCGTCTTGCCGGCGCCGTTCGGCCCCAGAATGCCGGCGATTTCGCCGCTGGCAAGGGTGAACGAGACATCATTGACGGCAACGAGCCCGGCAAAGCGCTTGTTGAGGCCTTCGACTTCGAGCAGGGCGTTCATGAGGCGCCCGTAACACGGCGCCAGAGCGGCGCGATGACCCCGCCGGGGGCGAAGAACAGGATGAAAATCAGCACCAGGCTATAGACCCAAAGCCGGTATTGCCCGAGGCCGCGCAGCAACTCCGGCAAAAGCGCGAGCACAACCGCGCCGGCGGCGGGGCCATAGAGGCTGCCGATCCCGCCGACATAGACCATGATGATGATGCTGATCGAAAGTGCCACCGAAAAGACATCCGGCGTCACCGCTTCCTGATAATGCGCATACAAGACACCGCCGATGCCAGCACAAAAGGCGCTGACCACGAGGGCGGCGATTTTGTGGAAGGTGACGTTGATCCCGGCGGCTTGCGCCGCCGCTTCGTCGCCACGGATGCTGCGCAAAATCAGCCCCCAATGAGAGCCCGCAAGCCAAAGCAGCAGGAACGTGATGGCAACGAAAACGCCGAGGCACAGATAATAGACCGCGGCTTTGCTCTCCAACAGAGGATCGAGGCCGGGGATCCCTTCTTCGCCGCCGCTATACTGCCAGAAAATCAGGGTCAGGCGTTGCATGATGGTCGCGGCGGCGAGCATGGCGAGGGCGAAATAGGGGCCGCGCAAGCGCAAGGTCGGGATGCCGATTACGAGGCTGAGCCCGCCCGCCATCGCCGCCCCCGCCGGCAGCCCCCACCAGGGCGCGAACCCCAGCTTGCCGTTGAGGAACGCCGCGGTGTAGGCGCCGGCGCCGATGAAAAGGGCGTGGCCGAAATTTTCCCGCCCGGTGAGGCCGGACATGAAATCCCAGCTCGTCGCCCAGATGCCATAGATGAAACAGACGCTGAGGATACCGAGGAGATAATCGGAGCGAATGAAGAGCGGCAGCGCCGCCAGCGCCGCGAGAACGACGATCCCCCCGCTTGCTTGCCGCGCGTTCAAAACGCCGCTCTCTTACCCAAAAGCCCGGCGGGGCGAAGGATCAGGGTCAAGAGCACCGCGACCAGCGAGACGATTTCGGTCCAAGCCGGCGAAAAAGCATAAGCGACGATGGTCTCGCTGTAGCCGAGCAGGAGGGCGGCGAGGATGCTGCCCGGGATCGAGCCGAGGCCGCCGACGATGACGATCGAAAACGCCTTGATCATCGGCAGCAAATCCATCGTCGGCTGCACGGTCAGAAACGGCGCGGTGAGCACGCCGGCGGCGGCCGCGATCGCCGCCGAGATCGCCATCACCACGGCATAGATGCGATCGGCGGGAATGCCGACGTAAAGCGCCCCCTCGCGATCCTGCGAGAGGGCGAGAATAGCGGCGCCGAGCCGCGTTCCGTTGATGAATAGCCAGAGCAACGCGATGATCGCGGCACCCGCCCCGAGGGTGAGCAGGCGCTGGCCGCTGACATCGAGCCCGGCATAACTCCAGGTCGCGTTGCTGAAGGCCGGGACATTGCGCGCCTCCGAGCCGAACAGGAGATACATCGCCTGCTCGAACAACAAGCCGACGGCGATGGTGATCATCAGGACCGCGAGCGCCGAGCCGCGCAGCGGGCGGATCAGCACCC
>JAJYXY010000217.1 GCA_021801465.1 Pseudomonadota bacterium | reverse complement strand
GAAACGAGAGCGAGCACGCGATCAGCGCGTAATAGGCGCCGAGAAATACCCCTTGCAGCATTTGATTGAGAAAGATCACCGCCCGCCCGCCATGCCGAAATAGGCCGCCATCACCCGCTCGCGCGTGGTCTCGGCGGCCGCGCCCTCATAGGTGATGCGCCCCTCGAGGAGACAGACGACCCGGTTCGCGGCCGCGAGCGCGCGGCCGAGATCCTGCTCAACCAGAACGATCGCCGTCTCCGTCGCCGGCAGCGCGCGGAGCGAGAGATAGAGCTGCTCGACGGCGGCCGGCGAAAGACCGAGCGAGACCTCATCGAGCAGCAAAAGACGCGGGTTGCTCATCAGGGCCCGCGCGATCGCGGTCGCTTGTTGCTGGCCGCCCGAGAGGTCGCCGGCACGGGCTTTGAGCTTGGGGCGCAGTTGCGGAAACGCCTCGAGAACGGTTGCCAGCGTCCAGCGCCCGGCGCGCCCACGGCCCGCGGCGACCAAGAGATTTTCCTCGACGGTCATGCCGGTGAAAAGCCGCCGCCCTTCCGGGACAAGTGCGATCCCGCGCTTGAGCCGCCGATGCGCGGGCAAAGCGGTGATGTCGGCGCCATCGAAGCGGATGCGCCCGGCGCTTGCGCGGTGGGCACCGGCGATGGCGCGGAGCAGCGTCGTCTTGCCGGCGCCATTGGCCCCGACCAGCGCCAGCGTCTCGCCTGCGCCGAGCGCGAGATCGACGCCGCGCACGGCCTGCAACAGCCCGTGCCGCGCCTCGAGGCGCTCAACCGTGAGCAGAGACATTTTTTGCCGCTTGGCCGAGATAGGCGTCGATGACCGTGGCATCGCGCAGCACCGCGGCGGGCTCGCCGTCGGCGATCACCCGCCCGGCATCCATGCACACCAGCCGCTCGACCACCTGCATCAGCACATGCACGATATGCTCGATCCAGACGATGGCGATGCCGCGCGTGCGAATGGCGCGGATGATATCGACCAGCGTTTGTGCCTCGGCGTCGGTGAGCCCGGCGCCGATTTCATCGAGCAGGAGCAAAACCGGCTCGGTTGCCAAGGCGCGCGCGAGTTCGAGGCGTTTGCGATCGAGGAGGCCGAGGGTTTCGGCGCGGCGATTGGCGAGTGGTGCCATGCCGCAGAGCATCAGCGTCTCCAAAACCCGACCCTCGGCGTCATGGGCATGGAGACCCGCGCCGGCTTGCGCCGCGACGAGCAGATTTTCGAACACCGTCATGCCGCCGAACGGGCGCGGAACCTGATGCGAGCGGGCGATGCCACGGCGGACGCGTGGCGCAACGGGAAGATGCGTGATATCCTCGCCTTGAAACAAAATACGCCCATTCTCCGGCGCATAGCGGCCCGAGAGGAGGTTGAGGAGGGTCGTTTTCCCCGCGCCATTTGGCCCGACGATCCCGACCGCGTCCCCCGCGCCGAGCGCGAAATCCACCCCGTCGATCACCACCAGCGCGCCGAAGCGTTTGCCAAGGCCGCTTGCTGTCAACAGACCGCGCGCGCCGGCGGCCTTGGCTTCAGGAATAGGGGACAAGCTTCGCCTTGACCGGCACGTTATGGTCGGTCGCGTTCTCGGTGATGACGTAATCGAGCTTGAAGCGGCTGCCGGGCCGGGCTTTGATCCATTGCGTGCCGATGATCGGGGTCGCGTAAACATTGGGCACCGGGCCGCGGGTGAAATCGACCTCGCCGACCATGGTCTGGGTTTTCAGCCGGCTGAGCGAAGCGGCGACGGATTTCTTGTCCTTGGGATCGCCGCTCGCGGCCAGTGCGGCGAACCCGGCATCGAGCAGCGACATCGAGGCGCCGAGCTGCTGTGTCCATTGCTTGCCCGCAAGCTGCTCATAGCCATCGGCGAGCGCCGCGCCGCTGATCCCGGTGAGCGGGGAGGCATAGGGGAAATCGCGATGCCAATAGGCAGCGCTCGCGATATTATAGCCGAGCGTCCCGAGCGCCTCGACCGAGGAGGGAAAAATCCCGGTTTTCGCGGTTTGGACGATCTTCACCATGCGGGTGTAGCCTTGCTGCGCCGCCTGGCGCCAGAAGGTCGCGAAATCGGGCGGGATGGGGAAGGTGTTGAAGATCTCGCAGCGATTTTTCTTGAACACGGCGATTTGCGCGGAATAATCGGCGGTGCCGTCCTCATAGGGGCCGGGATCGACGATACTGAACCCGGCCTTGGCGAGTTTGGGCGCGAGATGGGCGCGGATCGCGTTGCCATCGGCATCGTTGGGATAAAGCACGCCGACCTTCTTGTTGGTCTGGACACTGCTGTTCCATTGCGAGATGTAACACTCGGCGAACTGATCGACGCCGAAGGAAAAGAGATAGGTCCAGCGGAACGGCGAGGGCTGGCCGGGCTTGGCGCCGCGGCCGAAATACCACGCCTCCCACGGCATAATGGTGGCGAGGCAGGGCATGCCGGCGGCCTCGCAGGCATCCGAGACCGGGTTGACCACTTCCGGGGTCGAGGTCGCGAGCATCATGTCGATGCCGGTCTCGTTGATCAGGCTGCGGGCGAGCTGGCCGGCCCGCGCCGGGTCGGATTGCGTGTCGCGATCGATGATCTCGACCGGGTAGCGCTTGCCGTTGACGGTGAGACCGCCGGCGAGGGCCTTGCGCGCAAGATCGAGCACGTAGCCGTCGGTTTCGCCGAAACTCGCAAGCGCGCCCGAGCGGGGGCTGACGAAGCCGATTTTCAGCCCGTCATTCGCTTGCGCGCGGGCGGCGAGCGGTGCAAGGACGGCCGCGCCAGTGGCGGCGAGCAGCCGGCGCCGGGTCAAACCCGCGTGCGTATCTCCCCCCTCACGCCCGGCAAGGATCGGCCCGGGAGCCGGCGAGAGACTGGAAATTCGATCTACCACGGCGAAACCCTCCCCATTTTTTTCGTTGAGCGCACTAAATTTCATTAGTCTGCTGTTATTCGTCTGCAGCCGCAAAACCTCTCCGCCATGCTCGCGCACAGACCGGGCGACAAATGGTTATAGCATAGCATTTTTATCCGAGCGGGCTATTTTTGACAACAGCGTCGCGCCCTTTTTCGGCGCGGGCGTGGGCTTTCTGGGGGGGGGTAAAATTGACTTCACAAAGGCAGGCGAATAGCTACATAGAGGAGGAAAGCCGGTGCCCAAGCCGCGCCCGGCCCTGATTTTTGGTTCATCGGCAGGAGGTTAGTTATGGCATCACTCAAAAACAGTAAAACCGAAGAAAATCTGAAATACGCTTTCTCAGGCGAAAGCCAGGCCAATCGGCGCTATCTCTATTTCGCTCAGAAAGCCGATGTCGAAGGCTATAACGACGTCGCCGCGGTGTTCCGCTCCACCGCCGAGGGCGAAACCGGCCACGCCCATGGCCATCTCGAATTTCTCGAAGCGGTCGGTGATCCCGCGACCGGCAAGCCGATCGGCAGCACCCACGACAATTTGCTCTCTGCCATCGCCGGCGAAACCCATGAATATACCGACATGTACCCCGGCATGGCGCGCACCGCGCGCGAGGAGGGATTTGAGGAAATCGCCGAATGGTTCGAGACGCTGGCGAAAGCCGAGCGCTCTCACGCCGGGCGCTTTCAGCGCGCGTTCGACGAATTGAAATAACGCCGGCGCAAGGCACAGACGTTGGAGAGCCGGGTGTTTATACCCGGCTCTTTTGCGGTCTCGCGGCCGCGGCGAGGGAGACTGAGTGATGCGTGAAGGCGGGCTCGAGGCGCCGAAACGTCACCCGATCGCATGGCGGGATGACGAGTTCTATGATGCGGAAAAACTCGACGCAGAATTGCGCCGGGTGTTCGATATTTGTCATGGCTGCCGGCGCTGCTTCAATCTTTGCGATTCCTTTCCACGTCTCTTCGATCTCATCGATGCCTCGCCGAGCGGCGAGCTCGACTCGGTCAAAAGCGCCGATTTCGCGCCCGTCGTTGAAGCCTGCACGCTTTGCGACATGTGCTTCATGACCAAATGCCCCTATGTGCCGCCGCATCCGTTCAACCTCGATTTTCCCCATCTCATGCTGCGCCAGCGCGCGGTCGCGGCGCGCGCTGGCAAAGTCGCCTGGGCCGATCGCGAACTCGCCAAGACCGACCGCAACGGCCGTCTCGCAAGCCTTGCCGCGCCGCTCGCCAACTGGGCGACTAACCCGAAAAACCGCATGACGCGCGCGGCGCTCGAAAAATCGGCGGGCCTTCACCGTGAGGCGGCGTTGCCGACCTATGCAAGCCACACGCTGAGCGTCGCCGCTCGCGCGCATGCGGCGCCGGTCAATAGCGAGGCACCGGGATTTGGCCGCAAAGCCGTGCTCTATGCCACATGTTTTGGCAATTACAACGATACCAGTGTCGGGCTTGCGACACGCGCGGTGCTGGCGCGAAACGGTGTCGAGACCGAGATCGTCTATCCGCGTTGCTGCGGCATGCCGCTTCTGGAGCAGGGCCTGCTCGGCGAGGTTGCCGCCAACGCCGAGGAAGTGGCGCGCGATCTCGCCCCCTGGATCGCGCGCGGCTTTGATATCATCGCGCTCGTCCCCTCTTGCGCCCTGATGCTAAAATTCGAATGGCCGCTCTTGCTGCCCGAGAACGAAGCGGTGCGTGGCCTTGCCAATGCGACCTATGACGTCAGCGAATATATCGTCGATATCGCCCGCAAGAATGGCCTCGCCCCGGGGTTGCAGCCGGTCTCTGGCGGGGTTGTGCTGCATATGGCGTGCCATGCGCGGGCGCAGAATATCGGCCAGAAGGCCGCCGAAATGCTGCGTTTGATTCCCGAACTCAAGGTTTCGGTGGTAGAGCGCTGTTCTGGCCATGGCGGCGCGTGGGGGTTCAAGCGCGAGAATTTTCCGGTGGCACTCAAAATCGGCCGCCCGGCTGCGCGTGCTGTCAAAAACGCACAGCAGAACTTCGTCACCTCGGAATGCCCACTCGCCGGCGCGCATCTTCGCCAGTTGATCACGCGAGAAGCCGGCGCCGAGGATCATGCGCCCGAACTTCTCGCCCATCCCATTCGCCTGCTCGCACAAAGCTACGGCCTCGATCCCGAAGCTGTCTGATGGAAAAACCGGAGATGTCGATGACCCAAAAGCGCGAGATCACCGCTGCAGATATTTTGCCCCCCGACGTCTATGCCGCCGAGCGGGCGGCGCGTCGGCGCGAGCTGGTCGCGCTCAAACGTCAACGCCGCGTCGAGGTCGGCCCGTTTGTGACCTTCTATTTCGAAAATTTCCAGACCATGTGGTTTCAAATCCACGAAATGCTGCATATCGAGCGCGGCGGCGCCGAGCAGATCGGCGATGAACTCGCAGCCTATAATCCCCTGGTGCCGAAAGGTCGTGAGCTCGTCGCAACCTTCATGATCGAGATCGATAATCCCGAGCGCCGCAAGATGGAGCTTCTGCGCCTCGGTGGAATCGAGGAAAGCGCCTTTATCCGCTTTGGCAGCGACACCATCGCGAGCATACCCGAGGCCGATCAGGATCGCACCTCCGCCGAGGGTAAAGCATCCTCGGTGCAGTTCGTGCATTTTCCATTCACCGAGGCTGAAATTGCCAAATTCAAAACCGCCGACGACATCATGCTCGGCTTTCGCCACCCGCATTACCAGCACATCGCGATGATCCCGCCGGCCATTCGCGATGCCTTGGCGAAAGATTTCGCTTGAAGGTGCCCGTTCACGCCTCGAGGATGGCGGTTACTATGTCCTCGGTCGAGATGCTGCGGCCGCGCTGCCAAAAAATCGTCCCCGGCGGCGCGTGAAAAAACCCATCACCACTTGCCGCAGACTGTCCCAAGTCTTCGTGTCCGCGGCACGGGAGGCGGAATTCAGCGCGGCGCCATCAAGCCCAACACCTCGGCGATCACGCCCAGCAAATCCACGGCTAACCGGCGCCTCGCCCACGGCCATGGCAAGCGACGTGAGGAAATCATACCGCGGTGGCAAGGGGATCACCACGGGGCTTGCCGGGCCAAAGACAAGCGGATAAAGCCGGGCCGAGACGCACCCTCACCGAAAAGCCGCGAAGGATATCCCCATGCCCGTCGAGCGCACCCTCTCGATCATCAAACCCGACGCCACCCGCCGCAACCTCACCGGGCGGATCAACGCCGTGTTCGAGGCCAAGGGGCTGCGTATCATTGCGCAAAAGCGCCTCCAGCTCAGCCGCGCGCAAGCGGAAAACTTCTATGCCATCCACCGCGAGCGCCCCTTCTTCAACGACCTCGTGGCCTTCATGATCTCCGGCCCAGTCGTCGTGCAGGTGCTGGAAGGCGAAAATGCGGTCGCGCATAATCGCGATATCATGGGCGCAACCGATCCTAAAAAAGCCGCCCCCGGCACCATTCGTGCCGAATTCGCCGAAAATATCGAAGCCAACTCCGTCCACGGCTCCGACAGCGCTGAAAACGCCGCGAACGAAATCGCGTTTTTCTTTGCTGGGATCGAGATTACCGGGTAAATAAGGAAGGGTAAGGGAAGGGCGTTCTTTTTTGGAAAAAAGAACCAAAAAACATTTTACCTGAAGGCGATGCCGCTGGCATCGCTTTCGAGGCTATGGGCGGGAAAATAGGCGCATGAGCGAGCAGGCGACATTGGGGGGTGGTTGTTTCTGGTGCCTCGATGCGGTGTTTCGCCGTCTCCGCGGCGTCTCTCGGGTCGTCTCGGGCTACGCCGGCGGGCACACCGAACAGCCAAGCTACGAACAGGTCTGCACCGGCCGCACCGGCCACGCCGAAGTGGTGCAAATCGATTTTGACCCGCAAACCATAAGCTACGCTGATCTTTTGCGCATCTTCTTTACCATCCATGACCCGACCACCCTTAACCGCCAGGGCCACGATGTCGGCACGCAATACCGCTCCGTCATCTTCACCCATGACGAGGCTCAGGCCGTGACAGCCGCCGCGGTGCGCGATGAACTCGCCGCCGCCGACCTCTGGGGCGCGCCGCTCGTGACCGAAATCCTGCCGCTTCCGGCCTTTTACCCGGCGGAAGAGTATCATCAGGATTATTTCGCCAAAAACCCAGCCGCCGGCTATTGCCAGGCCGTAGTCGCGCCCAAGGTCGCGAAACTCCGCGCCCACTTCGCCGATCGGCTGGCGTGAGGGCGGCGCCGGCCTAAATCGCGGCCACCGAGTGCCCGCCATCAACCACGATCGTGGCCCCCGTCATATGCGCGCCCGCCTCTGAGGCGAGCAAAAGCAACGGCCCGGCAAGATCAGCCGGGGTGCCGAGCCGCCGCTGTGGAATGCGGCGGATCATCGCCTGGCCCGGCTCGGTCTGAAAAAAACCGGCGTTGATTTCCGTCTCGATATAACCCGGCGCAAGCGCGTTGACGCGGATGCGATGGCGCGCAAACTCCACCGCGAGCGTTTTGGTCAGCTGCAAAAGCCCCGCCTTGGCCGACGTATACGAGGCGAGATGGGCGCTAACCCGTATGCCGAGGATCGAGGCAACATTGATGATGCTGCCAGCGCGCGCGCTTGCGATCAGCCGGCGCGCGGCCTCACGCGCGACCAAGAACGCGCCACGCAAATCGACATCGAGAACGCTATCCCATTCCTCAGCGCTTTGCTCGATGGCGGGCTTGGTGATGGCGATGCCTGCGTTGTTGACGATAATGTCCGCCACCACGCCGCGTGCCGCGAGCGCGGCAAACATCGCGCTGATCGACGCGTCATCCGTCACATCGAGCCGCACCGAACGCGCCCGCGCGCCAAGCGCCGCAGCTTCGGCGCCGAGCCGCGCCTCATTGCGTGCGGCCAGAATGACATCGGCGCCGGCGCCATGGAGGATCTGCGCGAAAGCGAGGCCAAGCCCGCCCGAGGCGCCGGTGATCAGCGCCGTGCGCCCGGCGAGAGAGAACAGCGCCGCGGCCGGCGCGAACGAGGGGGCTGGCAAAGGGGCTTTTGGTGCGCTCATGAGTTCGTTCCTTCAGCCGGGAAATGGCGCCGCGGCAAGCGTCTCGGCGCGGCGGCCGAGCGGGGGGGCGGCGGCGGCGGCGAGTTCGCGCCAGCGCGGCAACATCGCCCCACGGTTCAAGGCGAGCATCAGGCTCGCCCCCCAGCCAAGCCCGCGGATCGGCGTGATCCGGCCGCGCTCGATGTCGTAAGGGTGGCAGTAGGTCCAAAGCGTCTGCGCCGGTGTGAGCCTACGCCATAGCCGGCGGAGGTCACGCCGTGGGATCGCGCGCAAATACATCCCGCCGAGAACCGGGAGCAACCTTCCCGCGACGCCGACGACGGGCACCGGCAGTTCAAGGAGGCCACCCGGCCAGCGAAACGCCTGACACGGCGCTCCCGGCCAGCCGCCAATCCAGGCGGGGCCGGGAATGACGCTCGAAGAATAGGCGAAACCGGCGGCGAGCAACCCTTCCACCGCCCATTTGGTCTCGGGCGCGAGTGAAAAGAATGGCGCACGAAACCCTCCCACCGCGAGCCCGCACAGATCTTCGAGCCGCGCCCTGGCCGCCACCATGCCGGGGATAAATCCCGCCGGATCAAGTCTTTCCAGACGCACGTGATGATAGCCATGGGACGCGATCTCATGCCCGCGCGCCGCGATCTCGCGCACGAGGCCGGGGGCTCGCCGGGTTACCTCGTCGAGGATAAAAAACGTCGCCATGGTCCCCGTCTCGGAAAAGAAATCGAGCAACTGCATCGCAAGGCCGACAACGCGCCCCGGCCCCGACGCCCATGGCGCGTGATCTTCAAGATCGACGGTGAAACTCACCGGCCCGATAACGGGCGATGCCTCGCCCGCGCCATCTTGGCTGGACAAGCGGGTCACAGGCTTCACATATGGAGACGTGATCATGCTGAGACGCTATACTTTATCCTAAGAGGCCAAAGGACCCCGATGAGCCAACCCGACACATTGCCCCCCGAGGCCATCTCCACCGCCTTCCCCGCAGAGACGGAGGAGGGGGCCAAACGCGCGTTGGAGAGCGAGGTCGCGCGCCTCATCGTGACGGTTCTCCATCTCGAGAACAACCCCGCGGAGATCGACCCGACCGCACCACTTTTTGGCGAGGGGCTCGGCCTCGATTCGATCGACGCGCTCGAACTCGCGCTCGCCTTGTCACGCCAATACGGCATCGAGCTGAAGTCCGATGATGAACGCAACCGGCGCATTTTCGCAAGCCTCCGCGCCCTTGCCGCCCATGTCGGCGCAAACCGCGTGCGCTAGTGTCCTGCCCCTGAAATGCTTTGGCATTTCAGGGATCAGCAGGCCACTGAAAACAAAGGGCGCGTGTCCATGAAATTCGCGTGCGAATTTCTGAAACGGGACACGAGCGTCCTGCCCCTGAAATGCTTTGGCATTTCAGGGATCAGCAGGCCACTGAAAACAAAGGGCGCGTGTCCATGAAATTCGCGTGCGAATTTCTGAAACGGGACACGAGCAAGGCCGCGCCTGCGATGCCTGCACCGGCGCGTTTTCCCCTGTTGCGGCGAGAGGGTGGGGCGGCGCTGTTCCAGAGCCCGCACGGTGTGGTGCGAGCCAGCGCGTTCCTCGCCGCCGCGACGCGGCTTGCCGAGCGGCTTCCGGCGGCGGGTGCGGTCTATAACCGGTGCGAGGATCGTCTCTCTTTCGCGCTCGGCTTCGCCGCGGCGATGATCGCCGGATGCCGAAGCGACCTCGCAAGCGACCGTCTCGCGCCCCCCCCGAGCGACGCGCGCCTGTGGCTGGCCGACAAGGGCGCGGCCGATCCGGCGGCGTGCGTCATCGATGCGCCCGCACTCCTCGCCGCGGGCGCGCGAGATGGGGCGCCCGACGGCATCGATCCCGCGTTTCCGCCAACCCATCTGGCTGCCCGGGCCGCGACCTCTGGCAGCACTGGCCGCCCGCTCACGCATGATAAAAGCTGGGGCTCGCTCTTTACCCGCAGCCTTGCCGCCGCCGAGCGGTTCGGCTTTGGGCCAAGCCCGGTGTCTCTGGTCGGAACCGTGCCGCCGCAGCACATGTACGGGTTCGAGACCACGGTGCTTCTTGCTTTTCACGCCCCGGTGGTGAGCTGGTGCGGCCCGGCGTTTTTTCCCCATGACATTGCCGCGGCGCTGCATGCGATGCCGCCGCCGCGGGTGCTGGTGACGACGCCGCTGCAGATCCGCGCGCTGCTCGAGGCGGGGCTCACGCTGCCGGCGCTCGCGCTGGTGATTTCCGCGACCGCGCCCCTCGATCGAGACCTCGCCGCCCGCGCCGAGCAGGGATGGCAGACCTGCGTTGCCGAGATTTTTGGCGCAACCGAAGCCGGCTCGATCGCGACCCGCCGGACCACCGAGCATGAGATCTGGGAGGTCTATCCCGGCCTTGGCCTGGTCGCAGGGGCGGATGGCGTGGTTAGCGTCACCGCGCCCTTTGCCCCCGAGGTGCCGCTCGCCGATGAATTGGCGCTCATCGGCGGCACAAGCTTTCGCCTCCTCGGCCGGCGGAGCGATGTCGTCAAGCTCGCCGGCAATCGCGTTTCGCTGGCAAGCCTCACCCGCGTCTTGACCGCGATCGCCGGGGTAAAAGACGGCGTTTTTGTGGCCCCGCGCGATCTCGACGCCGACCCGAAAGCGCGGCTGCTCGCGTTCGCCGTTGCCCCGGGAGAGACGCCGGAGGCCATTCTCGCGGCTCTGCGGCG
>JAJYXY010000022.1 GCA_021801465.1 Pseudomonadota bacterium | reverse complement strand
CGGTGTTGCCAACGGTGCATTACAACATGGGCGGCATCCCGACCAATATTCACGCGGAAGTGCTGCGCCCGACCCAGGATAACCCGGACGCGGTGGTGCCCGGGCTGATGGCGATCGGCGAGGCGGCGTGTGTTTCCGTCCATGGCGCCAATCGGCTCGGCACCAATTCCCTTCTCGACATCATCGTCTTCGGCCGCGCCGCCGCCCTCCGCGCCGCCGAAATCGTCAAGCCCGGCGCCAAGATCGCGCCGCTTCCGGCACGCGCCGGCGAGGCGGCGCTCGATCGCTTCGATGGCGTCCGCCATGCCAAGGGCGCGACCCGCGTCGCCGAACTGCGCGAGGCGATGCAGCGCACCATGCAAAGCCACGCCGCCGTGTTCCGCACCGCCAAAAGCCTTGCCGAGGGGGTTGCGAAAATGAAAACTCTTTGGGACGGCATGGCGGATATGACCCTCAGCGACCGCAGCCTGATTTGGAACAGCGATCTCATGGAGGCGTTGGAACTCACCAATCTCATGGGCAACGCGCTTACCACCATCGCCAGCGCCGAGGCCCGCCATGAAAGCCGCGGCGCTCACGCCCATGACGATTACCCCGAGCGCGACGATGCCGAGTGGATGAAGCACTCGCTCTCCTGGTGCGATGCCAAGGGCGAAGTCACGCTCGCCTATCGCCCGGTGAAGATGCAGACGCTTTCCAACGAAGTGTCGGTGTTTCCTCCCAAAAAGCGGGTCTATTGAGCACCGAGAGGCAGACAACATGGTCGAATTCGCACTTCCCGCCAATTCCAAGGTCGGCCGGGGAAAGACCCACCCGGCGCCCAGCGGCGCCAAGCGCGCGAAAGAGTTCCGCATCTATCGCTGGAGCCCCGATGACGGCCAAAAGCCGCGCATGGACAGCTACACGATCGATCTCGACCAGTGCGGGCCGATGGTGTTGGACGCGCTGATCAAAATCAAGAACGAGGTCGACAGCTCGCTCACCTTCCGCCGCTCCTGCCGCGAGGGCATTTGCGGCTCCTGCGCGATGAATATCGACGGCACCAATACCCTTGCCTGTCTGAAGCCGATCGATGAGGTGAAAGACGCGGTCCGCATCAATCCGCTGCCGCATATGCCGGTGGTGAAGGATCTGGTACCTGATCTGACAGGGGCCTATGCCCAGTTGCGCAGCATCGAGCCCTGGATGCAGGCCGACACGCCGCCGCCGCCCGATGCCGAGCGGCGCCAGAGCCCGGACGAACGCGCCGCCCTCGATGGCATGTGGGAGTGCATTCTGTGCTTCTGCTGCACGACGAGCTGCCCGAGCTATTGGTGGAACGGCGATCGCTATCTCGGCCCGGCGGTGCTGCTCGCCGCCTATCGCTGGATCGCCGACAGCCGTGACGAGGCCACGGGCAAACGGCTCGACGCCTTGGAAGACCCGTTCAAGCTCTATCGCTGCCACACCATCATGAACTGCACCCAGACCTGCCCCAAGGGCCTCAACCCGGCCAAGGCGATCGGCAAGATCAAGCAATTGCTGGTCGAGCGCCAGGTCTGACCCAACGCGGGGCACAAGGCGGCGGGTGATGTTCGCGGGCGATATCACCGCGCCGCGCCGGCGGCTTGCCGCCTGGGCGGATAGCGTCTTTGTCGATCACGCGTTTTTTCGGATTTTCTGGCATAATTTCGCGACCGTCGCGGAAGGCCGTCTTTATCGCGCCAATCATCCGACGCCGGCCTGGCTCGCCTATGCGGCGCGGCGCTACGGCTTGCGCACGGTGATCAATCTCCGCGGCGCGCGGGCTTGCGGCTCGGATGCTCTAACCCGCGATGCCGCCGCGCGGCTCGGCCTTCGCCATATCTACGCCCCGTTCGAGAGCCGCGGTGCCCCGCATCGCGACCGCATCCTCAATCTCGCGGCGATTTTCGCCGAGATGCGCGAGCCGGCGCTGATCCATTGCAAATCCGGCGCCGATCGCGCCGGGCTTGCGGCTGGTCTCTTCATCCTGATCCAAGGCGGCACCTCGGCGCAGGCGCTGGCGCAGCTTTCCTTGCGCTTTCTCCATTTCCGCCACTCGTCGACCGGCATTCTGGATGCGTTTTTCGCGATGTATGCGCGCGAGGGGGAAGGCCGAAAGCCGTTTCTGGACTGGGTGCGCGAGGAGTATCACGAAGACCGTCTGCGCGCCGAATTCCGCCCGCGCCGTATCGCGAGCCTCCTCAATGACCGGGTGCTGGCGCGCGAATAGGTGCCGCGATGTCATCCTCGCCACGCAGCGCTGCCGCCGTGATCGGCCCCCTGATCACCACGAAATAGGCGATCGCGGAGAAAACGCCGATCGCCGCACCCACCAGAAGGGCCGGGACGAACGAGCCGGTCTTGGTGACGATCAAGGCGGTGACGGTCGGGGCTAGCGCGCCGCCGAGATAGCCGCCGAAATTCTGAATGGCGCCGATCGAGGCGGTATAATTCGGCGGCGCCGCGACGGATGCCATCGCCCAGCAACTGCTCGAGGTCGCATAGCCGAGGAAAACGGCGGCCGAGATGCAGGCGATGGCGACCGTGTTGCTTTCGACCTCGGCGGCGAGAACGGTAAAAAGCGCCATGCCGATGAGGGCGAGCGACATCGGAACTTTGCGCGCGTTGATCGGCGAGAGCCCCAATCGCGCCAGCACATCGACGATCCAACCGCCGAAAATCCCACCGACGACGCCGGCAACCGAGGGGATGGCCGCCGCCCAGCCGGTTTTGGCGATCGTCATATGGCGCTCGATTTCGAGATAGCCGGGGAGCCAGGCGGTATAGACCCAGGTGAGATAGATCGTGCCGAAATAGCCGAGAATCATGCCCCAGGTCATGCGAAAGCGAAACAGCCGCCGCCATTCGGCAAACCGCGTCGGCGCGCGCGCACCGGGCGGGTCGCCTTCTGTGACGGTCGCGGTTTCCTCGCTCGATAGGGAAACGGTTTCGATATCGCGATAAATCAGATACCAAAGACCGGCGACGACGAGGCCGGCAAATCCCATAATCAGGAACATCCAGCGCCAGCCGAAGGCGAGCATGAGAAAGGTGAGCAGGGGCGCGCCGATGGCGTTGCCGAGGGTTGAGGCGCAATTGAAAATGCCGGTCGCGAGACCACGATTGCGCACCGGAAACCAGTCCTTGACGACGCGCGCGCCGGTCGGAAATTGCGGCGCTTCGCCAAGGCCGAGCAACATGCGGGCGGCGAAAAACTCGCCGAAATTGCGCACAAGCCCGCCCAAAGCCTGCGCGCCCGACCACAAAGCGAGGCCGAGCGACAGCAAAAGCCGTGGCCCGAGGCGATCGACCAGGGCGCCGGCCGGAAGCTGCGCGAAGGCATAGGCCCAAAGAAACGCCGAGAGCAGATACCCCATATCGTTGATCGAGAGACCGAGATCATGGCGTACCAAGGGATTGGCGATCGCCAGCGTCGCGCGGTCGATGTAATTGACGACTCCGCTCAGAACCAGAAGTGTCAGCGCCGCGCGCTGCATGAAGCGGATACGTGGCGTCGAAGCGGCGGCCATGGTTCTGTTTCCTCCGAGAATTTTGCCCAGCATGCCGGGTTGCGTCTCGCTGATCCAGAGTGTTGCCACATTTTTTCCCCAGAGGTAACGGAATGTGGCTCTCTCGCGGGGGAAGCGACCGTCACGATTTGTCCGATCAATCGGGTGCTGCGGCCGATTGTTTGGGATGGCTAGGCGGGCAGTCAAAACAACGGATGAGCAAAAGGCGTTGTTTTTTCTCGATCAATCGCCATTAGCTCGCTTACGTCTTAGAAATGTTCAATAACAGATTGTTTTCAAATAATAAATAATTTTTGAGCTTATCGCCCAAGCAAAGTGCCCATGTCAAGCGCACCCCATTGGCATGGCCTCGAGAGCGCGCCAACGCGAGCCACGATGCGCCTTACGAAAAAGCGCCGCCACCGACCGCGCCGCTCTCACTCGCCAGCCGCCGCACGGTGTAGGTTTGCGCCAGCGCCGCGACGATCGCATCGCCATGCGGCGTATCGCGCGCCTCCACCATCAATTCCAGCCCCGCCGATTGCACGCTCGGCGACGCAAACAGTCGATGATGCGAGACATCGATGATGTTACCGCCGGCGCCGCCGATGGTGCCGGCGATATCGGCGAGAACGCCAGGACGATCGGGAATTTCGAGGCTGAGGCGAAGCAGCCTGCCGTCGCGCAGCAGATTGCGCAGCAGCACGTTGGCGAGGATGCGCGCATCGATATTGCCGCCGCAAACCGGAACGCCAACCCGCCGCCCGGCAAAACGCTCACGATAGGCGAGGACGGCCGCCAGCCCCGCCGCGCCGGCGCCCTCGGCGATCACTTTCGCCCCCTCGGCAAGCAGCGCGATCGCCTGTTCGATCGCGCGTTCGGGAACGATCAGCACGTCCGAGACCAGCTGACGGATCAGCGCCAGCGGAATTTCGCCGATATCGCGGACGGCGATGCCCTCGGCGATGGTTGGCCCGCCGACTGAAACCGGCTGGCCGGCCAGGCGCTGGGCGAGCGCGGCATAGGCGGTGACCTCGACGCCGATGATCTCGATCCCCGGCCTGAGCGCGCTTGCCGCGACCGCACAGCCGGCGAGCAACCCGCCACCGCCGACCGGGACCACGAGGACGTCGAGATCGGGAACCACTTTTAGAAATTCGAGCGCGAGCGTGCCTTGCCCGGCAATCACCCCGGGATCATCATAGGGATGGATGAAAACCAGCCCATCGCGTGCCGCGAGCCGATGTGCCTCGTCGGCCGCTTCGGCCAGGGTTTCGCCATGCAGCACCACCTCAGCGCCCCAGCCGGCCGTCCGCGTCACCTTGGTCGCCGGGGTGAAGCGCGGCATGACGATGGTCGCGCGGATGGCATCGAGGCTCGCATGGCGGGCGACGGCTTGTGCGTGATTGCCGGCCGAAACCGCGATGACGCCGCGCCTGCGCTCCTCCTCAGTGAGCAGCGCCAAGCGGTTGGCGGCGCCACGCTCCTTGAAGGCGCCGGTTGCCTGGAGATTGTCGAGTTTGAGGAAAATCCGTGCGCCGGTCGCGCGTGAGAGCGTATCGGCCGCCATCGCCGGGCTCGCGAGAACGCGGCCGGCGATGCGCGCCGCCGCGGCCTCGACATCGGCGAGGGTGACGGCGAGGGGGGACATCGGCGCTCAGCCGTAGCTGACGGTGAGGATTTCGTAGCTGCGATCGCCGCCCGGCGCCGGCACCGAAACCTGATCCCCGGGCTTCTTGCCGATCAAAGCTTTGGCCAGCGGGGATGAAATCGAAAGCCGCCCGGCCTTGATATCCGCCTCGTGCATGCCGACGATCTGATAGGCCGATTCCTGCTCGGTTTCCTCGTCGATCAGGCGGACATGGGCGCCGAATTTCACCTGATCGCCCGAGAGCTGGGCGGGATCGATCACCTCGGCGGCGCTGACGATTTCCTCAAGCTCGGCGATCCGTCCTTCGATGAAGGACTGGCGCTCCCGCGCGGCATGGTATTCCGCGTTTTCCGACAGATCGCCATGGCTCCGCGCCTCGGCGATGGCGCGGATAATGCCCGGCCGCTCGACCGATTTGAGATGACGCAGCTCCTCCTCCAAGCGTTGCAGGCCAGGGGCGGTCATCGGAAACTTCTGCACGTCGTTGCCCTCGATCTCTCGATCATTCGATAAAAGATAAGGCCGGCTGCCCGCTTGCGGGCCCCGGCGTGAACTCCGGCGCGAGTGGAAACCCGCCCCGGCCGGCTCAGAACGATGCGTGAAAATACCCCTGCAGCGGCGCGACTTCAAGCTCTCCCGCACGCAAGGCCGCGATCGCGTGCACGGCGGCGCGGGCGCCGGCGATGGTGGTATAATGCGGGACATCGTGGGTGAGCGCGCTCCTTCTGATATCAAAACTGTCATGCACCGACTGCGCGCCAGAGGCGGTGTTGATCACCAACTGCACCTCGCCGGAGCGAATCGCATCGACGCAATGCGGCCGGCCTTCGAGCACCTTGTTGACGACCGCGACCGCGAGCCCGGCGTCCCGCAGCCGCGCCGCCGTTCCTCGCGTCGCCAGAATGCGAAATCCCATCTCGATCAGGCGCCGGCCGAGCGAGACCACGGCCTGCTTGTCGCCATCCTTGACCGAGAGGAACACCGTCCCCGCGGCCGGAAGCGTGACCCCAGCGCCGAGCTGCGCCTTGGCGAAGGCGCGCTCGAAACTGGTATCGAGCCCCATCACCTCGCCAGTCGATTTCATCTCTGGCCCGAGAATGACGTCGACATCGGGAAAACGCGCGAACGGGAACACCGATTCCTTGACCGCGACATGGGCGCCGAGCGCCTTTTCATGCAAACGGGTGGGATCGAGCTTGATGCCGGCCATCGCCAGGGCGCCGAGTTTGGCAACCGGCAGGCCGGTCGCCTTGGCAACGAAGGGAACGGTGCGCGCGGCACGCGGATTGACCTCGAGGACGTAGATTGCATCGCCCTGGATCGCATATTGCACATTCATCAATCCGACCACTTTCAGCGCTCGCGCGAGCGCGACGGTCTCGGCGCGGAGTTCGGTGACGATCGCCGGCGGCAGCGAATAGGGCGGCAGCGCGCAGGCACTATCGCCGGAATGGATGCCGGCCTCCTCGATATGCTCCATGACGCCTGCAACATGAACGGTCTCGCCATCACTAATGCAATCGACATCGACCTCGATCGCATCGGCGAGATAGCGATCGATCAGCACCGGGTTGCTGCCGGAGACGCGCACCGCTTCGCGCATATAGCGGGCGAGGCCGGCGCGATCATGGACGATCTCCATCGCCCGCCCACCGAGCACATAGCTCGGCCGGATCACCACCGGATAGCCGATGCGCTCGGCGATCGCCTCCGCCTCCGCGGCCGAGCGCGCCGTGCCGTTTTCCGGTTGTAGCAGGGCGAGGCTTTGCAAAAGCTTCTGAAAGCGTTCGCGATCCTCGGCAATGTCGATTGCCTCGGCGCTGGTCCCGAGAATCGGAATGCCGGCGCGCGCGAGCGCCTGTGAGAGTTTCAGCGGCGTCTGCCCGCCATATTGCACGATGCAGCCGAGCAGTTTTCCCGCCGATTGTTCGCGCCGCACCAGAGCGATCACGTCTTCGGCGGTGAGTGGTTCGAAATAGAGCCGGTCGGAGGTGTCGTAATCGGTGCTCACGGTTTCGGGATTGCAGTTGACCATAATGGTCTCAAACCCCGCCTCACGCAGCGCGTAAGCGGCGTGGACACAGCAATAGTCGAACTCGATCCCCTGGCCGATGCGGTTCGGCCCGCCGCCGAGGATGATAATTTTTTCCCGCGTGCTCGGCGCTGCCTCGCAAACCGGCGTGCCGAAGCCGCCTTCATAAGTCGAATACATGTAAGGGGTCGCGGAGGCGAATTCGCCGGCGCAGGTATCGATCCGCTTATAGACCGGCGTCACTCGGAGCCGGGCGCGGTGTTCGGCGACATCTGCTTCGTGTCGCCCGGTGAGTTCGGCAAGACGCGCATCGGAAAATCCGAGCGCCTTGAGCCGCCGGAACGCCATGGCGCTATCGGGCAGGCCGCTGTCGCGCACCGCCCGCTCGGCGGCGATGATGGTTTTGATCTGGCGCAGGAACCAGGGGTCGAATTTGCACGCCTCATGTACGTCCTCGACCGAAAGCCCGGCCCGCAAGGCTTGGGCCGCGACCAGGAGCCGGTCAGGGCGCGGGGTTGAGAGCGCGGCGCGGAACGCGTCTGCCCCGCCATCGCCGGGCGGCGTGATTTCATCGAGGCCGGAAAGCCCGGTCTCCATACTGCGCAGACCCTTTTGCAGCGCCTCGGCGAAGCTCCGCCCGATCGCCATCGCTTCGCCCACCGATTTCATGCTGGTGGACAGGAGAGCGGGCGTTCCGGGAAATTTCTCGAAGGTGAAACGCGGGATTTTCACGACGACGTAATCGATCGTTGGTTCGAAGCTCGCCGGCGTCGTCCGCGTGATGTCGTTCGCGATCTCATCGAGCGTGTAGCCGATCGCGAGTTTCGCCGCGATTTTCGCGATCGGGAATCCCGTCGCCTTGGAGGCGAGCGCGGAGGAGCGCGAGACGCGCGGGTTCATCTCGATGATCAGCATCCGGCCGGTTTGCGGATCGAGCGCGAACTGCACGTTCGAGCCGCCGGTGTCGACGCCGATCGCGCGCAGACACGCGATCGAGGCATCGCGCATGCGCTGATATTCCTTGTCGGTCAGCGTCAGCGCCGGCGCGACGGTAACCGAATCGCCGGTGTGGACGCCCATCGGATCGACATTCTCGATCGCGCAGACGATGATGCAGTTATCCGCGCTGTCGCGGACCACCTCCATCTCGAATTCCTTCCACCCGAGCACGCTTTCCTCGATCAGCACCTCGGAAACCGGCGAGGCATTGAGGCCGCCGGTGGTGATCTGGTCGAATTCCTCGCGGTTATAGGCGATGCCGCCGCCGGTGCCGCCGAGCGTGAAGCTCGGCCGGATGACGGCCGGAAGGCCGATTTCGACCAAGGCGGCACGGGCTTCCTCGATCGTGTGGGCGATGGCGCTCTGCGGGCTCTCGATGCCGATCGCCGCCATGGCGTCGCGGAATTTGAGCCGATCCTCGGCGCGGTCGATGACGTCGGCGCGGGCGCCGATCAGTTCAACGTCATAAGCGTCGAGAACACCGGTTTTCGCGAGCTGCATCGCAACATTGAGCGCGGTCTGCCCGCCCATGGTGGGGAGCAACGCGTCCGGGCGCTCGCGGGCGATGATTTTCGTGACGATTTCCGGCGTGATCGGCTCGACATAGGTGGCATCGGCCAAGTCCGGGTCGGTCATGATCGTCGCCGGATTGGAATTGACCAGGATGACGCGATAGCCCTCGGCGCGCAGCGCCTTGCACGCCTGGGCGCCGGAATAGTCAAACTCACAGGCCTGGCCGATGACGATCGGGCCCGCGCCGATGATCAGGATCGAGTGAAGATCGGTGCGCTTGGGCATTGATCAGGACTCCATCAGCGCGACGAAGCGCCCAAAGAGATGGTGGCTATCGGAGGGGCCGGGGCTGGCCTCGGGGTGGTATTGCACGCTGAATACCGGCTTGCCGGTGAGCGCGATGCCCTCGTTCGAGCCGTCAAACAGGCTAGTATGGGTGACCACGACGCCTTCCGGGAGGCTTGCCGGATCGACCGCGAAGCCGTGATTCTGGCTGGTGATCTCGACCTTCCCGGTCGCGAGATCCTTGACCGGCTGGTTGGCGCCGCGATGGCCGCGCGCCATCTTGTAGGTGCGCCCGCCGAGGGCGAGGGCGAGGAGCTGATGGCCGAGACAGATCCCAAAGAGCGGCACCCCGGCTTCGAGCACGCCGCGGATCGCCGGCACCGCGTATTCCGCCGTCGCCGCCGGGTCGCCAGGGCCGTTCGAGAGAAAGACGCCGTCCGGGCGATGGCGGAGGATGTCGTCCGCGCTGGCGGTTGCCGGCACCACGGTAATGCGGCAGCCAGCGGCGGCGAGTTCGCGGAGAATGTTGCGTTTCGCGCCATAATCGACCGCGACGACATGAAACCGCGGCGCGGTCTGGCGGCCATAGCCTTGGCCCCACGCCCAAACCGTCTCATCCCAAGGGTAGCTTTGGGTGCAGGAGACGGTGCCGGCGAGGTCCATCCCCTCGAGCCCCGGCCAAGCAGCCGCGGCGGCGCGGAGCGCCGGCAGATCGAAGCGGCCATCTTTCGGGTAGGCGAGCACAGCGTTGGGTGCCCCCTGGTCGCGGATGCGAAGGGTCAGCGCCCGTGTATCGACGCCAGCCATGCCGGTGACGCCGCGCCGGGCGAGCCATTCATCGAGGCCCTCGGTTGCCCGCCAATTGGCCGGCGCTGTGATGTCGGCGTGCAGAACGAGGCCCCGGGCGGCGATCGTCGAGGCCTCGACATCCTCGCCATTGACGCCGACATTGCCGATATGAGGAAAGGTGAAGGTTATGATCTGGCCGGCATAGGAGGGATCGGTGAGGGTCTCCTGATAGCCGGTCATGCCGGTATTGAAGCAGACCTCGCCGAGCGGTGGCGCCTCGGCGGTCATGGCGCCGAGGCCGCGGCCCCAGAACACCGTGCCGTCGGCGAGCACGAGCGCTGCGGTCGCGCCCTCGGGGGGATGAGCGATGGCGGACATGGGGTCACTCCGGGATGGGGCGCGAGGCAGATCGGTGAGGGTCAGCCCGGTCGCGGCGAGCAGCGCCGGCCAATGGCGTGCCGGAATGCTCCGCGCTTGGCGCCATTTGCGCAGCGCCTCGGTGCCGACGCCGAGCTGCTCGGCGGCGGCGTCGGCGCCACCGAGGCGGGCGATGAGATCTTCGACGGTGAGTGGCATGGGCAAATTATGCGGGAAATAATTTCCCATAGCAATGAGAAATGCGAGTTTGGGAAAAAAAATCCCAGCGGGTCGCGCCGAAAGGGCCTCGGCTAATGGCTTTACCACCCGGTTTCCTCGAGGAATTGCGCGCCAAGACGCCGCTTCCGGCGCTGATCGGGCGGCGGGTGCGCCTTGCCCGCTCGGGGCGGCAATGGAAGGGCTGCTGCCCGTTCCACGGCGAGAAAACGCCGTCCTTCTACGTCTATGACGATCATTACCATTGCTTTGGCTGCGGCGCCCATGGCGATGCGATCAGCTATGTCATGCAGGC